>JAGHVO010000077.1 GCA_018064245.1 Candidatus Colimorpha pelethequi | reverse complement strand
ACATTATATTATAATTATTTGCGCATACGAAAAAAAAAAAAAAAATTAACATTTTGCTTAAAAATTCGAAAAATGTTGCGTATTTTTGCAATGTAAAATCTTTAGACATACAGATTTTTAGATGCAGCGAGTCTAAATATCCGAAAGTCTGAACATCTGAATATCATGAAACAGTTGATTCCGATCACACTTCTAAGCATTTTCTTCTGTATTCACTGCTGCTATGCGCAAGATGCCGACGGACGATTACGGGGAGTGTTAGTTGATGAGCAAAAAAATCCTATTGTTTTTGCGAAATTGACCTTATCCGACATCGCTACAGGTCAATTCATTGAAGCGCAAGCGAGTGACGACAGCGGACGATTCTGCTTTACGGGAGTGCACCAAAACGTCCGTCTTCAGGCAGTTGCCATCGGTTTCGACACGTTACAAATAATTTGCGGACCACAAGATTTGGGAATCATAACGATGACTTCAGATGTCCGGATGTTGGAAGCCGTCAGCATTACCGCATCGCGTACCACAGAAAAGGGATGCCAATATATTGTAGTTCCTGACACGCAACGCCTTGCAGAATCCGGCATCACATTAAACTATTTGAATACATTGAATTTGCCTGGCCTTGTCGTGGATGTTCCTTTGCAATCCATCACAATCAATGGAGGTGTTCCAATTTTTCAAATTGACGGACGAGAGGTGTCAGCGTCACGCCTAATTCATCTTGACCCGAACAGGATACGCCGCATAGAGTATCGCGACAATGCCGGCATTCGCTATCTTGACCGAGGTGCGGCAGGAATCATCAACGTCATCCTCACAGAACCCACAGATGGCGGAGAAATTCTTGCGAAAGGAACAACAGCCTTTACCACTGGATTCAACGATGCCTATGTACGTGGCAACTATCATTGGGGCAAATCGGAAATAGCAATGGAATACCAGTTTAGCCGTCGCAACTATTCCAACGTCCCTTACTATAATGAGGTCAGCTATCTCCATGACAACATCCTCACGAAACGGACTCAGGATTTACATCGCCCATTTGGATACACAAATCATTACCTCAATATAGAATACACGTATCAACATAACGACTCGTCAATGTTTGTAGCAACCTTAGGTGGAGGTTCACTCCTAAGCCATTCAAAACTTATTGGGAACACGACCACTTTGCAGAATGACTTGACAATTCAGACGGCAATGACCGATACGGTAACAAACCAGTCTATTTCGCCATCCTTGGAATTGTACTACATTCGCAAGCTCAAAAAAGGCCGCTCAATAGAATTTGACTTGTCGGGGGCATATTCCCAAGTAAAATATGAAGATTGTTTAACGTACAACAACGGACAATCTTATAATACAAATACGAAAAATAACGGCTATGTCATCAGCGGGGAAGCACTCTACGGACAGCCTTTAGGCAAGGCATTTGGCAACATCGGACTCCAATACCAGCACAATTTCGCCAGCAACGATTACATTCTGTATGATGCAGTTGACATTCTGGTTAAAGACAATGCCTATGCTTACCTCGGAATCCAAGGTCCAATTGGGGAAAAAATCTATTATTCAATAGGAACTGGAGCCAAATTGTTTGCCACACAAGAAGGCGATGGAAGCAAATACTATGTAAGAAACTTAAGTACAGTTCAATTGAATTGGAATATCGCAGAGCATTGGTCGGCAATACTGTATGCCGACTATTCCCCAGATCTGCCTTCTCTGAGTTCGCTTTCTCCGATTTTGCAAAGGGTGGACGAAATGGAAGCCACAACGGGAAATCCGTCACTTAGACCTGCGCAAAATATGGCTTGCTGGATGCAACTCAGATATGCCGCAAACAAAAAATTCATCACTCTCAAGAGCGGGTACTTCAACATATTCAATCCTATGGTTGACCTCTATCATTACGATTCCGAATTGTCATTATTTGTCAAACAACCTCACAATGGCATTCTCGACGACCAAGCATATATTAGAATGGAAGCGGGAATGCAAGACATTTGGAATTGGCTGAACATATCCGTCTCGGGAAAATTCAAGGGAGAGCACTCAAAAGGAACAGATTACGAACATTACAGAAACAACTTCTCTTGCATGGTGTCGCTTTTAGGGCATTGGCATCATTGGGTGTCCGGTGCCAATTTCGGCATACTTCCAGAATGGACGCTTTCAGGTGAGACATATATGGACAGCGAGCGTAGCCAATCCGTTTTCGTGCAATACCAATGGAAAAACCTGTACTTGGTTTTAATGTGGCATTGTCCTTTCAATGCAATGGGTTACAAATACGAATCTTTTGGACTTTCGGATATCCGACCCTCTCATTATTACAATTACACAAAAGACAATGGCAATATGGTCGTGTTAGGTGTCACTTGGCAAATCAACTTTGGCAAGGAATACAACAAATTAGACAAGAAACTTCAAAACAGCGGCTACGACGACGGCATTGTAAAAACAAGGTAAATTAAACATTTAAATATCGAATGCTTGCGCCGTTTCGATTGCTGATTTCAGCACGAAAGCGCCCCATCTTGACAATCGAAAGAAAACGGCCGTTTCCTATGTGATTCAGCCACTTATCAAACTTTTTCGCATTGTTTTCTTATCGTAAAACGATAATTTCATTTTTTTTTGTATCTTTGCAAAATGAAGTGATTTGGAATTGTCGAACGGTAATCAGCGCACTGAGAACCGACTAATTTTATCCAAGCACTTGTGTGAATTGTGAGCCATTAACTAACAGCTTAAAACTTAAAACTGTAAACTTAATACTTAAACTTAATATTCAACAATGAAAATTAGAATACTCCTCATTGCTGCGGCAGTTTGCATCGCCACACTTGCTCAAGCTCAGAACAACGGCGGCATCACGCCCGAAATGATGCAACAGATGAAAAAATCCTACGGCAGCAATGCCTCCGACAAGGCTTTGCGTAACATCCTCGTTACCAACAGTCCTGCAAAATTAGCTCTCAACTACGAGAACGCCGGTGCATTCGACTCTCACTTCTCCAACAAAGTGGAAAGCAAAGCCATCACCGACCAAAAGTCAAGTGGCCGCTGCTGGATGTTCACTGGCATGAACGTTTTGCGCAACAAGGCCATCCGCCAGCACAAACTGCCCGCCGACTTCCAGTTTTCACAGGCCTACACCTTCTTCTACGACCAGTTGGAAAAGAGCAACCTGTTCCTGCAAGCCGTCATCGACACCTACAAAAAGGATTTCACCGACAAGGAAGTGGAATGGCTCTTCAAGAACCCACTGAGCGACGGCGGCCAATTTACCGGCATCGCCAACTTGGTGGAGAAATATGGTTTGGTGCCCGCCGAAGCCATGCCCGAGACCTACAACACCAACAACACCAGCAGCATCAGCAGCCTCATCCAGCTCAAATTGCGTGAAGACGGTCTGGAACTCCGCGAGATGGCAGCCCAGAAAGGTATGACTCCTCAAAAGTTGCAGGCTCGCAAGACCGAGATGCTCAGCACCATCTATCGTATGCTCGCCCTCACTTTCGGCGAACCTCCCGCAGAATTCACCTGGACCCAGAAAAACGCCAAAGGTGAGATTGTAGAGACCGCCACTTACACCCCGAAATCCTTCTACGAGAAATTCGCCAAGGTTGATTTCAGCAAGTTCTACATGGTGATGAACGACCCCACCCGCGAATACTACAAAGTATATGAAATCCAATACGACCGCCACGTCTATGACGGTCAGAACTGGAAATACCTCAACCTGCCAATGGACGAAATCGCACCCATGTGCATCGCCTCCATCAAGGACAGCACCAACATGTATTTCAGCTGCGACGTCGCCAAGTTCCTCAACCGCGACAAAGGCTTCATGGATGAGAACAACTACGACTATGCATCCCTTTTCGGCACCACTTTCGGAATGAACAAGGAGCAGCGCGTAAAGACCTTCGCCAGCGGCAGCAGCCATGCCATGACCCTCTGCGCCGTGGATCTCGACAAAGACGGCAAGCCCCTGAAATGGATGGTAGAGAACAGTTGGGGTAGCAGCTACGGCTATCAAGGTTTCCTCATCATGACCAACGCCTGGTTCAACGAATACATGTTCCGCGTAGTGCTTGAAGAGAAATACATTCCCGCCAACATTCTCGCCCTGCTCAACCAGAAGCCCATCATGCTTCCCGCATGGGATCCCATGTTCGCTCCCGAAGAGTAAATTTGTGAACTGTGAACCGTGAACCGTGAACCGTGATCTGTGAATAGAAGTTAAAGTTAAGGTTAAGGTCAAGGTCAAGGTCAATTTAAATCTCCTAATCTCCCGTTTCCCATGAAAAATCAACAACATATTCTCATCGAGGGTGTCACTTACGACGCCGACAAGGGGAATTTTGTATTTGATTTTTCCAACGACGCACAAACCAGCAACGTATCTCTCAAGCAGAACATTCATCAACTCAATGCTTTTGGACGTTGTTACTATTATAGTTACGAGTTTGCTCCTGATGTTGACTCCTCCCTGCGCACCCAATTCATCAAACACATCAAGTTTGAAGAAAACTTCCAACGAAGCGAAGATTTCTCCTTGTTGCTCAACAATGCCATTGGCGCACTTGACCAGAACGTAAACCTTCCGACCTTCAAGGCATTTGTCTATCCAAAATCGCTCTCGGAAATCAACCGTAGGCTGATGGCAAATATCGCAAGAATCTCATCCCCAGACATCATCGAAATGGAGATGCTCAAAGAACTGCCGCAAAACATACAGTTTGACTACGACCGCTTTCAAGTGGAAGTCTTGGACTCAAAACTGCCCAACGGGCAACCACGTTTTGCGCCTGCAGCCCAGCAAGAAACACTCCGTTCCATCAACGAGATAATGGAGGCAATTCACCAAAAGGACTATTTCTCCATTGCCCGAGATGTCAAGAAATCAAAATACCGCAACTACATTAAAAACTTCTACAAATTTCCAAACAAATCGCAAGAACAGCAATACCAACTTCTTACAAACTCCAACGTCTTGCTATTCGACGACATCGTCACCAGTGGGACAACCATCTACCACTTGCTCAACTGTCTGCGCTGCATCAACGATAGCAACAACATTGTAATCTACAGCCTTATCGGGAACAACAAAGTGGCTGATATTGTGTAATGTCAATTTATAAATCAAAAAAAATATCCAATGAAAAAAGTATTTGTATTACTGACTGCCGCTTTGATGTGCGGTAGCGTGATTGCTCAGGAGCAGAAAGCCGAAGAGCAAGAGGAAGGCTACAAATTCACCATTGTGAAAGAGTTGCCCGTAACCTCCGTCAAGGACCAACATCGTGCCGGCACCTGCTGGTGCTACAGCGGACTGGGTTTCATCGAAGCCGAATTGCTCCGCATGAACAAAGGCGAGTACGATTTCAGCGAAATGTACATCGTCGAGAAGACCTACAACGACCGTGCCACAGCCGCCATCCGCACCAACGGTGACATCAGCTTCAGCCAAGGTGGTTCGTTCTACGATGTCATCTACGGCATGAAGACCTTCGGTCTCGTACCCGAAGAGTTGATGCGTCCCGGTGCCATGTATGGCGACACCCTTTCCGACCACACCGAGCTCAGCGCCCTCACCGACGCCATGGTTGCAGCCATTGCAAAGAACGACAAGCTGACCAAACTCCAGAGTTCACCCGAAGGCGGTCTTCTTTGCGCCAAAGCCATCGCAGCTGTACATTCCGTATATCTGGGCCAGATTCCTGAGAAATTCAACTACCAAGGCAAAGAATACACTCCCAAGAGTTTCTATGAGAGCCTCGGACTCAACCCCGACGACTATGTAAGCATCACCAGCTACACCCACCATCCTTTCTATGAGAAGTTCGTGCTCGAAATTCAGGACAACTGGCGTCACGCAACCTGCTACAATGTTACTTTGGATGAGATGATGCAGATTTTTGACAACGCCATCGAGAACGGCTACACCGTAGCTTGGGGCAGCGATGTCAGCGAACAAGGTTTCCGTATGGGTGTCCGCAAAGGTTTCTGCGTATTGCCCGCCACCGAGGTAAGCGCCTCCATGGGTAGCGACATGGCTCATTGGACTGGCATGAAAGCCAAAGCCATCCAGGACGAAGCCGCCAAGCACCCCACTCCTCAGCGTTGGGTTAGCCAGGAAGAACGTCAGCAGGCTTTCGACAACCGCGAAACCACCGACGATCACGGCATGTTGATCTACGGCACCGCCAAAGACCAGATGGGCAATGAATACTACATGGTCAAGAACAGCTGGGGCACCGATTTCGAGCCCTATCACGGCATGTTCTTCGCCAGCAAAGCATTTGTACGCTACAAGACCATGAACATCGTGGTCCACAAAAACGCACTTCCCGCCGAAATCGCCAAGAAACTCGGCATCGACCAGAGCGATTCCAAATCCTCCAAGAAAGGCAAGAAATAATCTTTCCAAATAAGAGGTACGATTTTATTGATAAAGTAGGGCGGCGCGAATGCGCCGCCCTTTATTTTCAGGGATAATCGTCACACTGGAAACGAAAAATGCCGTGAATAAACGCGAATTTTTGTAAATTATTATTAAACAACAGATTAATTTATGCTAATTTACGGTAATTCACGTAATAAATCTCATTTGTCATTTTTAAGAAGTTTCCTTATTCTATTTCGGAGAGAATGTTCAAAATTTTGACCTGCAAATCGGGGATGTCGTGACAGAGCGTATCCCAGATATCCTCGGGACTCGCCTGATAGTAACCGTGCACCATAACGTTTCGCATTCCCACAATCAGACGCCACTCCACTTCCGGGTGCTGGTCACGTAGTTCTTTGGTAAGATGGTTGGCAGCCTCACCAATATTCTCTATACATTTCACCACGCCCCAGAAGAACAACTTGTCGGTAGATAAATCGCCAAGATTCCTTTGCTCGGGAATGCCGACAACTGTGTCGATTGCTTCCATAATATGCAGGAGGCGTTCCTTGTCTCTTTCAGGCTCTCTCATATACCATAATTTTGTCTCTATTGGCACTCTCCACTGCGAAAGGGAGCAGTGTGCCTTCTTCTACCAAATCAACCTTGCGACCCAGACGTTCCTCAAGATCCAACATCATACGGGCGTGTCGCATCAGACCTATCGGCCCTGACGAGCGGTCAAAAGTCACAAGAATATCCACATCGCTTTCACTGGTTTCCTCTCCGCGAGAGAATGAACCGAACACCCAAGCCTTCAGCACTGGCTGGGTGGAAAAGTAGTCTCTGATAGTTTGTACAACAACCTGATTCATGACCTATTTTTCTGTATGTAACGCATTTTCTTTCTTTTTATTGTTTCTTTTACAAAAAATAGTGGCGTATGGTTAGCGATAAGATTGGAGAGTGTATCGGGAAAAGAGAACTGAAGGCGACACGATGAAAACAAATATACGAAACTTGAATTATTTCTATTTCAACATCCTTTTCCACATTCCTCTTAACAACTTTTATATAATGATTACCAATATTTTACATCAAAAAAAAAAACAGCACAATAATCCAACAACTTTAACGTTTTTCTATCTGAGTTGTCATCCAACTTGCACATAATAATCAACAACACTATTACCATGAAAAGAATCATTTTAACCCTGGCTGTATTGGCCACAGTGGCGGCTTTCAGCAGCTGCTCGAGAGACAAGGAAGGGGAATTTACCCCAAAGGAAAAGATCAAGGCGGTCTATGTCGAACAATCCGACAACGAAAGCGGAGCATGGCGGTCCGACGGTCGTTTCCTAAACGAATCCTACAACTGGGACGAGAAGTTGCTCGCCAGCATCAACTACTATGACTTTGGCGATTTCATGTTCACCGAGACCTTCAACTACGACAAGAAAAACCGCATCACTGGCAGTACCTTCTCGGGAGACGACATCGAACCTGGTGTTGGAACGGAATACACCTACGACGGCAAGGAACTCAAAAAAATCACGTTAAAAGACAACGACTTCGTTGCCGAGGATGTTGTATTCGCCCACAGCGACGGAAAAATATCCGAAGTGACAGTTACTCTTTATGACATTTTTTTAATGGACAAAAGAATAATGCAACGCGTAAATCCTTTGCGCACAATCCTGCCGCCACAGACGGTAGAAACCATCGACCATGCCGTGTTGGAGCAAGCAAAGAACAGAAAAGGATCAAAAGACCTATCCCTCAAATTCAAACTTTCTTGGAAGGGGAAAAACATCGAATCCATTTCGATCGATATGGAAGACGAAAACCTAAAACTCGACTATACCTACGACAAGAAGCGTAACCCATTCCACGGCCTCTTTACCGCCTGCGACATGATAATGGACATTATGATGGACAATATCCTCCCTTCAAGATTTTTCAGCATGTTAAGCAAGAACAACCCACTCACCCTGAAGGGATCATTTTCAGAAGACGGCGATGAGGTCGAGGAGATTTCCGCCACCTACACCTACGTCTATGATGGCAAATGGCCCACAAAATCCACTCTCGAAGTACCCTCCTCTTACACAGACTGGGAATACAACGAAGAGACTGGAGAATACGAACCTCACACCATCAACTTCATCGTGCGCGTAGTCACCGAATACGAATACGAAGACTAACCCTCTCAGACCGTAATAAATATAGTAACAGGGGCGGCTTGCAAGCAAGCCGCCCCTGTTGTTTTATTATCCAATACATTCTTTCAATCGGACTATTGACACATTCAATTTGCGTAGCTTAGAATTTCTGCGTTATTTTGCAACGAAAAACAAAATCCCAAGGAGTCCGGGAACGAAGAGGACCCCATTACCAAACCAACCAAAAATAGGAGAAACAAATTATGAGAAGCATTGCAACACTACAATTGCAGTATGCACACAGGTTCTACGGCTTCGAAGGCGAAGCACAGTACCTTCACGGACACACGGGAATCATGACCATCGAGGTGGAAGACACCGTAAGCGTCAATCCAGGCGTCAACATGGTCTATCCCTGCAACGAAATCCAGAAAGTGGCATGGGACGTGCTCAAGAACTTCGACCACGCTCTTATCCTGAGGGAAGACGACCCCTTGCTGCCCGCCATCCTCGAGGTCTATGAAAGGCAAGGCATCCGCCACGGACATCCACGCAACACCATGAAAGGCGCCGCCTTCAAGACCCCATGGGCTACAGCCTATCCCGAATGTCGCCTCGTGGTCACCAAAGAGACCATGACCGTAGAAGGCATGATCAAGATAACCTACGACCTGCTGAAAGACAAGCTGAACATCGCAAAAATCACCTTTACCAGCGGCGTCAACGCCGCCAGCCAGGAGTTCGACGTGTCTCGCACGGTGGACCGCTGTCCCCTCTGCGGCATCGCCCTCAACGAAGAAGGTGTCTGTCCTAAATGCGGATACCGCAGTAAGTGAATAGTGACAGGGGAATCGGGGCTGGGGAACCTTCAATCCGACACACCATCAGTAGTCTCACCACGATTTGCTAAATCTTCAACTCAACAACAAAAATTCTCCATCGCCACTGCCAGCGGATTCGCTGGCAGTGTTTTTTTTCAAATATGCCTTTGAAAACGGCACCAGCACCACCCTATTTATGCAACTTCTTTCGCCACCGCCGAAAGAAGTCTTTTGACATCACCGAAAGAAATCTTTTGACACCACCGAAAGAAATTCTTGCCCAATCAAAAAAAAAATCTTACATTTGCAAATGACAAATAACGAAAATCCATGATACTACAAGAGCAAATAGAGCATACGATAACCCAGCAAAGCAACGATTTGCGAAAGCGCACCAACGAATTAAGGCGTGAGGATCTGAACGCAATAGCCGATGTTCCCAGCTTTGCCAACATCGTCACAGGCATAAGAAGATGTGGGAAAAGCACACTCTTAGTTCAAGTAATGGAGCAACTCCCTAAAGGTGAAAGTCTTTACCTAAACTTTGATGACATAACACTGAGTGGATTCGACAAGGATGATTTTGTTCGGCTTCATAAAGTCATACAGCAAAGAAAAGCGAAATACCTCTTTTTCGATGAACCTCAAATCATCAATGGTTGGGAAATATTCATACATCAACTGCTGCGGGAAAAATATCACGTCTATGTCAGCGGATCCAATGCATCAATGCTTAGCACAGAATTGGGAACCCACCTCACAGGACGCCACATAAACACCGAACTCTTCCCATTTTCCTACAACGAATACCTGACATACACAAAACAAGTTCCCAGTGCAAAGAGCCTTGGAAAATACATGAATGAAGGAGGTATGCCCGAATACCTCAAGTCCAAACGAAGCATAATACTCAGGTCCCTTGTTGACGACATACTGATACGCGACATCGCCGTGCGACACAACATACGCAACATCGAGCAACTACGGCAATTGGCATTATTTCTTTTCACCAACAACACAAAACCCTATTCCGCCAATAGTCTGTCAAAAACAATCAATGGAATAGCCACCTCCACAATCCTAGACTATATTGATTACATGCGCAACGCCTATCTAATAGACACACTCGGAGCCTACAGCACATCCATAAGGGCAACAATGCGCAATCCCAAGAAAGTATATGCCATAGATATGGGGATTGCAGCAGCCATCACATACTCCGTTTCTCCCGACATGGGTCGATTTCTGGAAAACCATGTTTTCCTCACACTTCGCAAACGCCACAAAGGGCATCTCTTCTATTATTCCGATGAAGGTGGCGAATGTGATTTCATAGTCACCGACAGTGCCAATATCCCACAATCGGCATATCAAGTATGCCTCCAACTTACCAACGAGAACATCGGAAGAGAAGTCAAAGGACTAACTTCGGCAATGAAGAGATTCAATCTCGACGAAAGCACATTAGTGACGTTGGACACAGAAGACGAGATTCATACCGAGTTGGGGTGTATTCACATCGTCAAGGGCTGGCAACATTTTTAAAAGTTTAAGAGTTTAAAGTCCTCAATTCACTATTCACAACCATCAACCAGTAACCTCACCACGATTTGCCAAAGCCACAACCCAACAACAAAAACATCACCACTGCCAGCGGATTCGCTGGCAGTGTTTTTTTTTCAAACAAGCCTTTGAAAACGGCACCAGCACCACCCTATTTATGCAACTTCTTTCGCTACCACCGAAAGAAGTCTTTTGACACCACCGAAAGAAATCTTTGCCCAATCAAAAAAAACGCAAAGCACAAACATCAACATCCTAACAATGAACACAAAATCGTGCTAAAAATCGAATATTCCATCGTTTGGGGCACAATTTTTGCAACTCACATTGAGATAGAAAAAGCGATCAGTCTTCCGACCAATCGCTCCTTATTTATCTTCTCTTGATACCATAGCGCTTCTTCTGCTTCGTGGTCAAAGTATCCGTCGTTTCCAAAATATCCCAGATGGACTTGCGGTCATCAACCTTCAGATGGTCATAATAATCACCCGAGAGCAATTTCTCTGTTGAGCAAGCGAATTATTAGAGGCTGCCATATCACTTTTGGAACGTTTCTTAAAACTCACAATTAAAAGTCAACAACATATATAATATGCCATCAAACTATAAGTGGCGCACTCCTAAACTATAATTCAGTCGCCTTCTCTCCAGTATTTGATAAAGCAGTATAACCACCACAAAGCCCAAATCGGCCAAGTAAGTGCCACAATGAGGAAAAAGACTGGACCTTGTACAGTATCTGAGTTCTCATTCAAAAACCTTCCGACAAAATATCCAATGAACAAATAAATGAAACCAAACTTTATCATACCACAAAAAGCTTATCGAATTGAAAATTGAGAATTGGTTTTCGTCTTCGTTTTCGTCTTTCGTTTTTTGTCACCATTCACTTTTCCCTAAACTTTATATCTGGAGCGGAAAGGCGTATTTCTTCGTCGGAGCAGAGGCGATAGACCCTATTGGCGATGAATTCCGCAAGGGTGGTGACGTTGCGTTTGTTCTGTCCGATGTTAAGCAGATTGATGGGCAACTGGTTGCCCGACTCCACCACCACCTTGCTCGACGTAGAACCCGTAGCCACCACCCTCACCTTGATCCGTTCACCCAAGGCCAGCAGCGAAGCCCCATGCTTGGCAGTGATGACGAAATTCACATCGTCGCACTGCACCCGATGGAACTCGCCGCACTTTTCGAAAGCGCGTTTCACAGCCGTATAAGTACGGCGAGCGTTCTGCGGAAAGTCGATGGTGTTGGATTTACTCATTTCAACTAAAGCAGTACAACACCAAGGATGACGGCTAGCACAACTATCACACCAACCAATGCAACAACTGTCCAATTCGTTTTCTTGGGCATCTTCTCATCGGTCATAAGATTGTTGTTGGTCGTCGATATTTTTCGTTGTGGTTTTGTTTCATATTCTTCAAGTGGGTAAAACTCCACTTCAACCTGCTGGGCATAAGAATCTGACTGCTGGATAGAGAAAGAAGATTCACCCTCATAACCACCGCCAAGTTCAGCACCGAGGGCTTTCACCTCAGCTTCCACAGCAAGCTTTTTCGAAGAAGATATTGCCTCTGTATGTGATGTGGCTATAGTGTACACGTCCTTAATCAGTCTTCCGTCCAGACGGCTGACAACCTTCCTTTGCCATTCCTGTCGATGCCCATACCAGACTTTGTCGTTTGGAAGATAGGGCTTTCTGTCGGGTGTACAGCGGAATTCCTTGATCTCAGAAAGCTCTTGCGAGACCATTGCACTAATGCTCTTGTTTGTAGCTTTCAAAACATCGGAGTTTAGCGACTTTTCTTCGAAACCTACAAAAGCCTTGGTGGAATTACTCCTGCTCCTCATTTCTTCAGCACTGTTTGAATGACTGTCACGGAGAGAAATATATTTTGCACCGAGACATTCCATAATATGGCAAAATTCGTGTAATTCGTCTCGGATGAGCTCTAAATGATAGTCTGAGGCAGGGATATACATATTGCCCTTATACGGATGGCAGATGTATAGAGTGTTATCCTGTGGCAATCCCAAAATTTCAAGCTCTGTGGGTAGGCTAGATACTGGAAGCAACTTGACATTCTCAGGCAAGGATTTCAGTTTATCGTCGATATTGCCGTCCACCAAGTAAAGAAATCTTCGTTGCTCAACTGGTATGTTGAGGAAACCTGTTGCATATTGATTTTGTATTTCCACAAAACGGTCGTGGAACTGTTCATTGGTATATATGACAGAATTTCCATCCGTTGAAAACTCTTTATAGTTGATTAAGGAGCTGAGGGCTGCTACAGCATCAGAGGCATTCCTGCCAGAGCCTAGAACATAACCCTTTATGGACAACGAAAGAGGACTGTCTTTAGAAATGGCCAAGGCACCATTGACAGATGAAAGGGCTTTTGCACCCTCTCCCTTCTCATGCTGGGTAGCAGCAAGCATATCGTACAGATATATCTTGGTCAACTCTGAATTACGGGAGTCATTCAATTTGGCCTGTACCTGACGTTCATATTTGTTGAGACCGTCATTCCCGTTCATACATGCTTCGCCGAACTTGTCAACGAGATCTATCACTTCTTTTTCCAGATTGAAAAGAGGTGTTTGGTCATCCTTTTCGTCATCCGTACTCCATTTAGCACCACATTCAGGGCAAACAAACTGGAACTTGTCGCCAGCAACGGCCTCAATAAGACCATTCGCTGTCCCCATATATGCTCCAACAGCGGCTCCTGTAAATTCTCCAAAACCACCGAGCAGTTTACTTCCCATTTCGGATGTTTGTTCAATGGTATCCTCCCATCCTCTGAACAATCTTCCGACAAGGCCTTTGGCCTCGGCTTCGCACCATGTGCCACAATTAGGGCATTTGTTAATAATTGTTTTTGCCATAACTATTTTCCATTTAAATTAAATATTCAGATAAAGAACCATCCAGATGACATTCTCCATCAATATCTTTATAGTTGATTGAACGTCCTACTAGCTTTGATTTCAGATTTTTTATTAATTTATCAGAAAATTTTCTTCTATTAAAGGATTGCAATATTTCTTTTTCATCAAGGCAAACATTAGTGCCGTCATCAAGTGTGGCATACGTATTAGTATGTCGTATGCTGTGATTTTCTGGGGTATGCTTATTATTTGCAACACCTTCATACCATTCAGAACGTTTTACTGATTTTACAACACCTTCCATTATCCTATTCTTTGAACGTCCAAATATGCCATACTCAATGCTCCGGCTTTGCGGATGTCGATGCCGTAGATTCGCATAAAGGCATCGGCCACGGCTTGACCACCGTTTGTGGTGACGGGATTGGTGATGTTGTTCGTTACCACATCCACGCTCATGCCACGTTCGACGCGGATGCCACTGGTGAGCTTGGACTGCTTGACTGTTACTCTGTACAACATTTTCTATCTGTTATTGATTTGATATTTATCGGTTTGCAAAACAGTAAAACTTATAGCAACAAAGTTTGTTACCCGATTTTGTTTTGCCAAACAGGGTCCTTGATCTGGCGAAAGAACTGAAATGAAAAAGCATAGAACCCTGATGCGCGTCACTGCCAAACTGTAGGTATCGCCAAACACCCTTTCGGAACAGTAACAGAAAGCCTCGATTCTATGCTTGACTGTATATCACGCTGTCGCATAACATACAATTCAAGCAACCAGGCATCTGTATTATTGTCCCCCGTATGAAAATTAGGCGATTTTACAGTTTGGGACGCTACAAATGCTTTCATTGCATTGAAATCACATACCTCTCGTGATTTCAGGTGCAAAGATAGCATTTTTTTTTGACACATAGTAAAATGTATGAAAAAAATGCAAGGCTTTTCTGTCACATGTTTTCCGAACAAGGTGTTGGAGATGATTCTGGGTCATTCACTTTTCAGGAAGTGCTAAATTCAAAAAGAATCACCAAATAGGTCAGATGATTTTATTTATCGGAATCTTGTTTTTTCTCTTTGGCGGACTTTTCGGGAGCGGGTTTGTCGAGGGCGGAAAGGATTTCCTCTCTCGTCACGCTGCGGAAGGAGGTCAGATGGGCGATGTAGGCGGTGACGGTAAGGCGCGTGGCATCGGCATTAACCGAGTATTTGGGGTCGATAATCAGGTCGGCATTGTTGTCGAACTCAAGTTTTTGAAGTGCCACTTGTTCCCATTTTTCCCGAGACTGACTCTTCAGGTCTTGCATCACTCCAGTACCATAGAAATGGTTACTCAACTTGATGGGTATGGTGACGGAGACATGTTCTTTGCTATAGGCATACTGTCCAACGATGGGTATCTGCAAAACGTTGGAATACTTCATATCCAGCGTTCTGCCATTGGACTGCGATGACAGGGCTTTGGAGAGTACCGCTTTGGGAAGGTTCTGCAAATAGTCATCCGTGGTGCTGTTGTAGTCGCGGAAATTCTTGTAGTTGGCGCGATAGGCCTTGACAACGACCTTGGCGAGCTTGCCCTTCTCGTAGATGGGGTAGTAGTGAGGCTCAACGAGCACATCGGCATCGTATTTCACGAGTGCTTGGTTGAAGACTTCTTGTTTCGCCTTGTCGAGCGAAAGGCTCTTACCCGAAGGAATGGTGTAGATTTCGGTGATTTTCTGCGGATTGACATCCAGTTCAGTAACGACAGGACGGTTGCTGAGCAAAGCGTTCTCCACATAGGCGACTTTCGCCTGATAGGCAGGGGTTTTACAGGAGGTGAATGCCAGCGCGAAGGCGGCAACGGCAAAGCCGAGAGATTTTAGATGTTTCATGGTGGTAAAGTTGTTGAATTGTTTATTTAAAGATTTGAAGATCTGAAGATTTGAAGACAGTTAAGAGTTGTTCACTTGATAAAATAATATTCAGTTGTGTTGCTCGTTTTTATAGAATTCGATTTATCGGTACTCGCATCCCTTTGAGGGAGCACGTCCCCTTCGGGGTAATGAGTTAAGAAGGATTTGGTCTCTGGTCACTGATCACAGCTCACTGGTCACTATTGAAGATTTGAAGGATAAAGCCTTTAGATCTTTCTGTTTGGTATGCAAAAGTACAAATTTAGTCTATGCAGACCGAGATTGTAGAAGAAAATAGAAGAAATGGTAATTCTTCTTCCACATGTTTTAACTCCGAAGATGTAGCACTGTCCAACACAGGGTTCAAGCCATATAAATAAAGGATGTTATTTCATTCAAGCCCAACATGGGAGACATTCGGTATTTGCAATATATTATCTCATTCAAATTCAGCAATATGAAGAAAGCTTGTGGCTTTCGGTAGCGGTATCATTGGGCATTACCACGAAGTAAAGAGGAGAATAATAAAGCAATAGAGAACTGAAAAAGATCACCTGTTACATACCATTACTGGAGGTTCCACCTCCAATCCACCGCAATACTTCTTTCTCTTGGCAGAAAGAAGTATTGAGAAGAAAGGCCAGCGCCCTTGGCGCGGACTTCTGTCCGCAAAGAGAAAGTCGAGAAATCCAAACAATATCCGTCACGACCAAGCAAACAGTATGGAATACCACCACCTATAATAGTTGGAAAAGCAATGTGATAAGCCGTGTGGTTGCAAGTCCGGCCTTAGGAAATTTGCGTTAAGAAATTTTGACCTTCAAAACGTTAAGAAGCGCGCACTGTTTGAGCGAAGCGAGTTTGCACGCTTTAGTTTTGAAGGTTGAAATTTTAGCAAATTTCATACAGCCGGGGTGTTTTCTCTTTGCTTCCGTTTCTCTTTTGCACAAGCAAAAGAGAAATGAAGAGACAACAACCAAAAGAGAAACATTACAGTTGGTTGGGAAGGTCGGGATAGAGGTCGTAGAGGAACTTTTTGAGTTGGTAGCTGGCGCCGATGGCGTAGCTGCTGTCGTTGTTCTTGACCCATTGCGGGCCAGTGAAAAAGGCACGCATCTTCTTGTAGTTGCCGCGTTCGGTAAGGTTGCGGACCAGATAGATAAGCTCGTAAGGTTTGTTGTTCTTACCATGCCACACGATGGGATGCAACGTTTCGGGTCGCATCCTGCCCGAAAAACGATAGGCGAAAAGGTACTTCTCTTCAGGGGTATCGGCAATGTAGCCTTGCTGTGCAAGATATTCGACAAGTTGGGTGAACTTTTCGGGTCCCGCCTTGACGATGATGGGATTGGGATTCATGAACTCAGTGAGTTGCGTTCCAACAGCCGAAAGGCGCGAGAAATAATCGTTGGGCAACGCAAAGGTGTCGCCATACTGGTATTCGTGCAAAAGACGCTTGTAGGTATCGGCATACTCGGGCCTTAGCAGCAGTCGCTCGAGCAAAGCACGTTCACGCTGTTTGAACCGGTCGTAGTCGTCCCAATAAAGGTGAAGCACTGCGGCAAGATGGACATTCAAATACCGATAGTAGTCTTCAAAGTACTGCTCCAAAGTTTCGTCGTTCAAATCCTCTTCCGTTCGCAGCATCGAGGCGTACATCCGATCGCCGGCATCATAGATTGCCACATCATCCTGTTCGAGTCCATAACGCGAACGATGGGTCTGCGTATCCGCAACAAGCAGTTGTTCATCCTCATCCAAGCCCAAAAGCGGCTGCACGTCGGGCCAGAGCTGTGAGCAAATCACGCTGATGGGACGAAGGTCGCAGGGATTGTCCTTGATGAGCGACACAAAAGTATCGCAATCGGCATCCTGGAAACTTTGCAAAAGTTGTTCAAGCACATTGGAGGGGCACGGTATGGTGCGGATATATTCCGGCACCGCGAAAGGCGCAACAGACTGGAGCGCCTTGTAGATTTCCTCAGGCGGCAACTGCGGCGTACACTCGTCAATGGAGTCGACAATGTCGGGAATGTCTTCGCAAAGGATTCGATTGTTGACAATGTAGCGCATCACATTGCAGACAGGCAGATAAACACTGAAAGCAAAGGTGATGGACTCCCGATAATAGTCTTCGGTTTTGGGGTCTGCCAAATCCTCAGCCATTTCATCACGCAAGGACTGTGGGACATCGAGATGCTGCGCAGCTTCGAGTCCCGCATAATAGGTTTTCAGTCTTGATATTTCGGTAGCGTAATGCAATGGAGAATTGTTGATTTGTCGAACCGTTGAACCGAAGAGGAACGGACAGATTTGAATTTGCAAAGATAAACATTCCTTTGCTATGGAAACAGAAAAATAGAAGAAAATAGAAAAAATAGAGAGTAGCAACAGTGTAGCAAAGGTGCTATACGGATTGGGAATTAGTTAAGAGTCATGAATTGAGAAGTCAATATTTTGGTTTCTGGTCACAACTCTCGAATTTGAAGACATACAGAAATTCAGATATAATGCGCATCTTTGCAAAATATGAAATGCGAAGATTGAGGTTCTATCCCTCTTCTTGACAGATTGGAATAGAAAACATTAATTCAGAAGTAACCAATATTATTTTTATGAAAAGATTAAGTTTATTTATTGCTTTGGCTCTGAGTTTAGGCATATTCTCAGGCTGTAACAAAGACGAAGAAGAAGTAAAACCAACTCCAGAACTTAATGCGGAGATCTCGCTGCGCAATGCTACCGAAGAGGACGAAAGCGACCTTGAAGTTCGCGTGAAAGCGCTGATTCTCGATGTCAAAGGCACTGATATCGTATCTGGATATGCCGGTCTTTTCGAAAGCGACAAGGTCAGTGAAGCCGAATACGAGAATGCCGTCGCCGCATTCCCTATCGATCAGGACGGCATCAATGCCATCAACAGCGAGGCAGGATGGTCTAAAAGGTATGACGGCCAAAGATGCTTACCCGCAGAAGAAGATGGTCGCCCTGATCACTTCCATTTCGTAGCTGTCGTAAAACTGACCAACAAGGCTGGCGTGACAAAAGTCAACACCGACACTGCAGAACCCATTCTTGAGCTTCCTCCGAAATAATTGATTATCAACCATCAAATAATCACCATATCGGTCAAACAATATCAATCAGGACTGGAAGTTTCCAGTCCTGATTTAATTTATTAGGGAATAGCGATTGGAAGATTGGTATGCGGATAAATTATCAATTATATTTCGTATCTTTGCGTTTCTTTTCAAGGTTGTCGCTATGAAATATCTGCTGCTCACTCCCCCGCTCACACAACTCAATACGCCCTACCCTGCCACAACGGTGCTGAAGGGTTTTCTGCAATCGCAAGGTCACGTTGTTGACCAAGGCGACTTGGGCATCGAACTGATTGACAAGGTCTATTCGAAAGAATTTCTGAAGGGAATCGGGCTGTCCAACCACGCCAACTGCATCGAGATGGTGATGCGTTTTCTGCGCGGACTGGACAACACCGTTGCTCCGCGCATCGCCAACCGCAGTCTTTTGCCCGAAGGGGCGCGATTCAACGAACTGGCGGACATGGAATGGGCGTTCGGGACGGCAGGTACGGAGGACAAAGCACGCTACCTGGCGACACTGTTTCTGGAGGACATCGCCGACTTTATCCGCGAGAAGATCGACAGCCATTTCGACTTGATTCGCTACGCCGAGCAACTGGCAAGTTTCGCACCTGAATTTGACGAGATGGAGCGGTCGCTGCAAGCCGAAAAGACTTGTATCGACCAACTGATGCTGGACTGTCTGCAAAAACACATCGAGGCCTTCCAACCCGACATCGTAGGCTTTTCCATCCCCTTTCCGGGCTGTCTCTACGGAGCCTTGCGGTGCGGACAATGGATCCAAGCGAACAAACCCGAAATCACCGTAATCTTTGGCGGAGGCTTCGCCAACACCGAATGGCGACAGCTGCAAGAGCCTCGCATCTTTGACTACTGCGATTTCATCACCTTAGACGACGGTGAATTGCCATTGCAACAAATCGGTCTAATCAAGAGCGGAGAGAAAGCAAACCTGGTGAGGACTTACTATCGGAACGGGGAAAGCAATGTGATCTATAGCGGCAACGATGCCTTGAATGTTGATTTCGGAACCGAAAGCGCACCCGACTTTGAGGGGTTGCCTTTGGACAAATACATTTCCTTGGCGGAGATGACCAATCCGATGCACCGTCTGTGGAGTTGTGGCAGATGGAACAAGATAATGATGGCGCATGGCTGTTATTGGCACCGCTGCGCCTTCTGCGACACCACACTTGACTATATCGCTCGCTATGCGACACCCACGGCGCAAACGGTAGTGGATCGAATGGAAAAGATTATGCGACAGACGGGCAATAGCGGATTTCATTTCGTTGACGAGGCTTTGCCTCCAAAACTGCTGAAAGAAGTTTGCGAAGAGATTCTCCGCAGAGGACTGAGCGTCAGTTTTTGGGGAAACATCCGATTCGAGAAAGCCTACACGCAAGAGTTTTGCGACCTGCTTTCCGATGCCGGCTGTGTGGCTGTCAGCGGCGGACTGGAAGTGGCTTCAAACAGGTTGCTCAAACTGATGGACAAAGGAGTCACCATCGAACAAACCGTACAAGCCTGCCGACATTTCCGCGACGCGGGCATCATGGTACACACCTATCTGATGTACGGATTTCCTACGGAGACGTTGCAAGAGACTTTCAACGCCTTGGAAACGGTACGCAGCATGTTTGACGAAGGCATCGTACAGAGCGCCTTCTGGCACCGCTATGCAATGACTTGTCACAGTCTGTCGGGACAACATCCCGAAGCCTACGGCGCAAAGCGTACCAACGACAAAGTGCACCCGTTCTGCAACAACGAAATAGACTGGGACAACACCTTTGACTACGACATCGAAGCCGTTGGTCGCGGACTACGTTTCGCCACCTACAACTACATGCACGACATCGGACTCGACCAGCCCATCAAGAGATGGTTCTCTGGAAAGTTACGAAGTAAAAACGGGAATTAATTTCGCCGCTATTTCTTTTCCAAGTTTCTGCGCCACTGATAGTATTTGATGCGTGAAATCGGAGAATGGCGCGTGAGTTGCTTGAAAGTAGATTCATCTGCAACAGGAAGAGTCTCCAATTCTTGCAATCGCTCCGATGAAACCTCAACAGAAGCAGGTGCCTGCTGATTGAACGGACACACCAACTGACAGCAGTCGCAGCCAAAGACATAGCCATTGGTGCGCAGGTTTTCGGGCAATTGCTCCAATCGATTTTCGATGGTATGATAGGAGGCGCAGCGGCGAGCATCCAACATCGATTTGTTATTTGAATCAATCTTCAGCGCCCGATTGGGGCAAGCATCCACACACTTATGGCACTCGCCACATTGGTTGGGAACGGGAGAATCATAGGAATCCATTTCGGCAACGGTTACCAGCTCGCCCAGATTGCAGAAACTGCCCAAACGAGGATGGACAAACAACGTGTTTTTGCCAATCCAACCCAAGCCAGCCTTCATTGCCCAAAGCTTGTCGCTAATGGGGACTGTATCGACGCACGGCTTCGCTTCAAAATCGGGATACCGCTCCTGAATGCGTGCAATCAAAGCAAACAACATCCGCTTGATTTTCTCGTGATAATCCTCTCCATAGGCATATTGCGCAATACGGAACGGACCTTGCATCGTTTGCGAAGGTTTGTAGCCCACCACAAGACTAATCACACTTTTGGCGTCAGGAACCAACAGCCGTGGATCGCCACGCATTTCCTGATGCTGTTCCATGAACGACATCGAGGCATGACAACCTTGCGCAGTCCACTCTTGCAACGAGTGAGAAAACTGCGGAATTGCCTCTGCCTGGGCAATTCCGCAGTCATCAAAACCCACCTCGTGGGCCAATTCTTTTATGAATTTAGAATTGATTTTCAGATTAGCAGATTTGAAGATTAGCAGATTTGAAGATCTATAGTTATGAGGTCAAATCAACAAATCAACATTAATTTATTCACTAGTCTCAAACCCACTTCAAGCCTCCGAATCATCGTGTTGTTTGGAAGCTTTCTTGCTGCCCTCGTAGAGTTCGAAATGCAGGAAACGGCAATCGAGCGAGCCGTTGAGCAAAGGAATCTTCTTGGAAGGTTTGAGACCGATATGCTTCATTGCCTCGAAGTCGGAAGTGATGAGCCAAACATCGCAACGTTCGCCATAGAGACGTTTGAAAGTGTCGCCCAACTGAGCATACATCGCATTGAGGTCTTCTATCTTGATACGCTCGCCGTAGGGAGGATTGGTAACTATCATCGTGCGGCCCTCGGGAGGTTCCTGATTTTCGAAAGAGCCGTGGAACAGCATTACATCTTTGTGGAGCTTGGTGTATTCCAAATTCTTCTCAGCCTGTTCCAAAACAGTCAAATCAATATCGTTTCCCCAAATTTCGTGGTCGAAATCGCCAGCGCCAATCTTGCGGTCCTCTTCAGCCTTAACGCTCTTCCAAACGCCCAAGTTGAACTCCTTCCAACGCTTGAAAGCGAAATCGCTACGATAGTACTGAGCGGGGATATTGTTTGCCAACATGGCAGCCTCGATGACCAATGTGCCAGAGCCACACATAGGATCGTAGAAATTACAGTCGCATTTCCAACCCGAAAGCTTGATCATGCCTGCGGCAAGCACCTCATTGATAGGCGCGATACCCACAGCCTGACGGTAGCCACGTTTGTGGAGCGATTCGCCGGAAGAGTTCATCAACAACGTAACATGCGTGTCGGCGATATGCAGATTGAACTTGAATTGAGCGTTTTCGGTATCGATAGAAGGGCGGCGTCCAAAATTGCGACGGAAACGGTCCACAATGGCATCCTTGGTCTTGAGGGCGGCATAGTAGGAATGCGTGAAGACCTCGCCAGTAGTGGTGGAATCAATCATAAAGGTGCCATCCACATCCATGATTTTCTCCCATTTAATCTGATACACCTGGTCGTAGAGTTCCTGCTCGTTGGAAGCCTCAAACTCGGCGAAAGGTTTCAAGATGGCCAATGCCGTGCGGCAAGTGTAGTTGGCGCGATAAAGCACCTTCATGTCACCTTCGAAAGCCACGGCACGGTTGAGCAGTTCAATTTCCGTTGCGCCACATTCGCGCAACTCGTCAGCCAAGATTTCCTCCAAGCCCATCATGGTCTTGGCAATCATCTTGAATCTTTCATGATTTGTTTTTTCAATCGGCACAACCTTGCCGTTTTGTTTCTGAATAATCATGTTATTGTCAATCTTTTATATTGCTAATGAATAGAATCCGTTTTTTGTGGTCCCCAATGGCGTATGCGATGGCGCACCGTGCGACCTTGAAGCGTTCCGTTGAGAATGGCCGTGTTGAGTTCGTAACCCAGCATGATAACCAGGCAGTTGAGGAAAAGCCACAACATGATGACCAACACCGTACCAATAGATCCGTAAAGGAGGTTATAGTTGTTGAAATTAGAGATATACACCTTAAATCCCCACGAAAGGAGGATGAACATGATTGTGGCGAACACCGCTCCCGAAGAAAAGAATCCAACACGCTGTTTCTTGAGCGGGATGATGTAATAGATGGCGCTCAACGTGATCAGCGCCATAGCCACAAGAATCACCCAACGTCCGATACCGATGACCCAATGCGTGAAAGAGCCGTGGTCAAGCAATCCATGCGAGAACAGCCACATTAAGATGGTTTTGTAACCGATAAGCAGGATGAGCACCAGCACCACCATGAAATAGAGCAAAAACACCATCATTATACACAACGGATAGCGAACCAAAAACTTGCGACGCTCCTTGCTACGATCCGAGAAATACATCATCATTCCATGAACCGCATTGGCCGCCAATATGATGGAAGCGACAAAACCAATAGACAACAAACTTTTGTGCTTGTGTCCCATCACATCGTTGATAGTATTCGCCAAAGGTTCAAAAACCTTATCTGGGATAATATGTTGCAGCTGAAACAGCAGTTCGTCCTGCAAACCGTCGAATGGCAAGAAGGCGATGAGCGTGAACATGAAGATAAGCAACGGAGGCAACGCCATCAAGAAAGAGAAAGCCAAGCCCTTGGAAGCCCTCCAGAGGTCGCCGTTGGCGATACCGCGCAACAAATAGCTCACCACGTCATACAAAGGCACCCCTTTGTTGCCCGGCAAGGATACATTGTGCACCCCGTAGCGGAGATATTTCACCGCTCTGCTGTGGACCACCTTGTTCCAAAAAACCTTTATCTTATTTATCAAATTCAATTTGCTAATTGGAAATTGAGAATTGACAACCTACAAACCACAAAATCAGCAATTCCACAACGATTATTTCTTAACCAACGAGATGTCCAAACTCTTAATATGATGCGTCAAAGCGCCCACGGAAATAAAATCCACACCTGTTTCGGCATACATACGTAGCGTCTGGTCGGTAATACCACCACTTGCCTCTGTTTCATACTGTCCGGCAATACGTTCCACAGCCTTTCGCAACGTGGGAACGTCAAAGTTGTCAAGCATGATACGATCCACACCACCATGTTGCATCACACGTTCCAACTCGTCCAAGTCACGCACCTCAATCTCAATACGGAGGTCTTTGCCTTTTTCCTTGAGATAAGCGTGGGTGCGGTCGATAGCGGCCTCGATGCCACCAGCGAAATCGATATGGTTGTCCTTGAGCATCACCATGTCGTAGAGTCCGATACGATGGTTTGTGCCACCGCCACATTTCACGGCATATTTCTCCAAGAGACGCATGTTGGGCGTGGTCTTGCGCGTGTCGAGCAAACGGGCATGAAGGTCGGCGATAGACTGCACCATGGTGTGCGTCTGCGAAGCGATGCCACTCAAACGTTGCATAAAATTCAACGCCGTACGTTCGGCGGTAAGGATGGAAGCCGAGGAGCCTTCAACCAGCATGATTACATCACCTACTTGCAGCGCATCACCATCATGTTTCAAAAGCGTGACTTTCAAATTGGCATCAACCAAGTGGAACACACGTTCGCCCACCTCAGCGCCACAAAGGATTCCGTCCTTCTTGGCCACCATCTTGGCAGTACCAACTGCCGTCGGGGGGATACATGCCAAAGTACTGTGGTCGCCGTCGCCAATGTCTTCACGCAGCGCCATCTGAATCAATTCATCTAAGTTAGGGATGTTCATCATTGCTGTCAAATTACTTTTTACACTCAAACCGAGTGCATTATTACAATTTGCAAAGATACGAAAAAAGTTTAAGTTTTAAGTAATGTTTAAAAAATAAGTTATGACAATCAAAAGACTCAAATCAACAGTTCAACAAATGTCCCACTTTTTATTGTTTCTAAGTCTTAAGTTTTAAGCACTTTTCGTTTCCAATCACTTTTTAATTCGTATTTTTGCAAACTCATTTTCGGCAACGAGATTGTTTCTCGCAGCCATCAACACATCACAAAAATGAACGTCAGCATTATCAATATCGGAGACGAATTACTTATTGGACAAGTAGTTAACTCCAATGCTTCAACCATGTCGAAAATGCTTATCGCAGCAGGAATGGACGTGCGCGAAGTGGCCACAATCCCCGACGACGGCAAAGCCATCCGCGAAACCTTGGAGCGTTGTCTCGCCTCCACCCAAGCCGTCCTCATCACCGGCGGTCTCGGCCCCACCAAGGACGACATCACAAAAAAGACACTCTGCGACTATTTTCACAGCGAACTTTACGAGAACGAGGAAGCCCTCGCCAACGTAAAACGCATCTTTGACAGCCGTGGCTATGAGCTCACCCCCATCAACCGACAGCAGGCTTGGGTTCCACGCTGCTGCACGATGATCAACAACTATGTTGGCACCGCACCCTGCATGTGGTTCGAGAAGGATGACAAAGTGGTAGTATCAATGCCGGGCGTCCCCTTTGAGATGGATTGGCTGATGGAGAACGAGATTGTCGCCCGTCTGCGACAGCATTTCCACTGCGACTATATCCTCAACAAGAACCTCTTGGTGCAAGGTATTGGAGAGTCGTTCCTCAGCGACCTCATCGAGTCTTGGGAACTTGCCCTCCCCGCTTCCATCCGCCTCGCCTATCTGCCTCAAGCAGGCATGGTCAAGCTGCGTCTCACCGCCCGCGGAGCGGACGAAGAACAGCTCAAGCGACAAATAGCGGATGCCGTGAGCAAGCTCTACCCAATTGCAGGACAATATATTGTGGGAGAAGACCTTGAAACACTTCCCGAATTGGTGGCCTACACGCTCAAGAAAGCCAGCAAGACCCTCGCCACGGCAGAGAGCTGCACGGGTGGCACAATCGCCTCCAAGCTGACTGCTTTGGCTGGTGCCTCCGAATATTTCAAAGGCGGAATCGTGGCCTACAGCAACGAAGTCAAGGAAATTGCCCTGGGCGTCAAACACGAGACTCTTGAAGCCCATGGAGCCGTGAGCGAAGAGACTGTGAGAGAGATGGTAATGGGAGTCCGCGAGCGTCTTCATTCCGACTATGCCGTAGCCACTACGGGCATCGCTGGTCCAGGAGGAGGAACTCCCGAAAAGCCCGTTGGAACGGTGTGGATTGGCATAGCCTCGAAAGACCAAGTCATCGCCAAAGTGATGAAATACGGCGACCGCCGCGCCCAGACCATCGAACGCACTTGCAACGAGGTCTTCAGTTCGTTGGTCAAGATGGTGAAGTGTGGAGGGTAACGTTGACCTTAACCTTAACCTTGACCTTGACCTTGACTTTAATCGGCCACACCTGCAAATCTTCAAATCTCCTAACCTACAAATCTTTTAACATGTCAAAAGGACTTATTACCATATTGCTGCTTATCTGTTCCAACATTTTCATGACGTTTGCCTGGTACGGAAACCTCAAACTCACGGAACTGAAAATCAATACCGACTGGCCACTCATCCTCATCATTCTTTGTTCGTGGGGACTGGCATTCTTCGAATACTGCTTCATGATTCCCGCCAACCGCGTCGGCTCGCAAATCAACGGAGGTCCATTCACACTGATGCAACTGAAAATCATACAGGAAGCCATCTCTCTGACTGTCTTCACCGTCATCGTAGCCACAGTGTTCAAAGGCGAACCCATCCGATGGAATCATATCGTCTCCTTCGGACTCATCATCCTCGCCGTCTTCTTTGCATTTTTGGGGAAGAAATAATATGTCTCGCGTCTATAAACAAAGAGTTTATAGACGCGAGACAATTATCAGTTGCAAATTTCCCATTTATCAATTATCAAATAGACTGGGCAAGACTTCTTGCTTGCGGGATTTGCGCGACTTGGTGGTTGCCTGCTGTTTTTCTTTGTATTCCTTGTAGATGGCTCGAAGTTGTTCTATCTTGCCCAACAGTTCTTGTTGCACCGACTCAAGGTACTGCAAATCCTCCATACGCACCTCTGGCTTGGTGGTCTTGTCGGCAAAGACGGAGTCGTAAAAATCCCGATATTCCCTACTCCATTCGGTTGAAAATGCGAATTTTGACTGCAATTCCTTGCTGCGAGCGTTGAGTTCGCGTTCGAAGATTGCCACAGTGTCCCACAGATTGGGAACGACCTTGTAGCTTTCCGGGCTGAGCCTACCCAGCAAGATGTAGCCATCAGGATTGGTGGACATTGGCACTACAACGGACTTATAGGAAACAGAGTCGCCTTGCAGCACATGCATCTCAACCTCAGCCTGAAGCCCTTTGAAAGGCTCGTAATGGGCAGACAAAATCTTGAAACCACACAACGGATAAAGTCCACCGAAAGCCTTGTCCAACAATTCCGCAGACTCTTTGCACTGCTGATCAAAACCTGCCTTGGACCACTTGGCTGCCACCATGTCCAATAGCGGAGAATGACCCTCGCGACATTCGTCGCACACCGATTTCCAAGACTGCGTCTCCATCAGTTTTACCATAAAATTCAATTTGTGGGAAAGCAAGTCGCACTGATATGCTTCGACATGCTTCCTAATACGCCGTTCCGCCTTGGAGTTGAGAAAATATTTGTGTTTCTTGCGTTCGTAGAAACCCTTTTGCAACAACCTGTCACCCGAGCGTGGCGACTGTACATAGTAATCGAACGCTGCATCATCAGAGACTGGCTGCACCTCACAAAGGCGGCCAATCATAGATAGGTGCGGAAGTACTTCCAACGTGGTATCCAATGCGGTAAGGCGCACATAACGGTTCAGGATGTCAGCGCATCGGGAAACCTGAACGACACGCATCTCTTGAAAATCGATAGCGTAGCCACTGTCCGCCAATACGAAAGGCGTAGCCGTGGAAAGTTTGCGTAACCGGTTCGTCATGGGGAGCAATTCACCATCCTTGTTCATGTATCGGTCGGCGATGACAGAATGGTCGAGGTGGACAGAGGGCGTTGTGAAATAGGTTGGATAGGTAGAAAAAGTGGTATAGTTAGGATAATTGCTGTAGGTTACCATTGCCGTTTCGGTGATGGTAGCATCGCCCGAAATAGTACCGTCGTCGTGAAACTGTAGTTGACGGCCTTTTTCGTCCTGCAAGGATTGCAATCTGCCATGATCGAAAAGAAGTGTATAACTATAGCTTGTAGCAGCCGATTCGGAACTGGCGTTCATATTGGAAGAGAGCGAGAAATTCCACTTGCCATGCGGATGACCTTGGTCAAACTGACCTTTGGCGGTCCAACGGCGTTGCACCTTGTAAACGCCCACGGCATTGCCCTTGCCTGTATGGCTAAAACTTTGCGAAAATGCACCTTGCAACACACCATGTTGATAGTGGCGAACCTCCTCGTAGCGTTGTTCATTGTAGCCGTCAGAACCCTTGACCATGTCGGAGCCTTTTATCTGCACGGTTCCTTGCAAACGTTTATCCGCATCAAGTTGGTATTGTTTGGTACATTTCACAGGACGCAAATCCACATAGGGAGAGCGGTATTCAAAAGATTCCGACTTTGTCTGTTGCGCAAAACCGCCACTCAACAAAGCACAGCAAAACACAAAAAAGAAAAGCGACTTTTTCATGGTGCAAATATACTCATTTTTTTGCGAACCGTGAAGGGCTACTGACAATTGACGATCAGGCTGCAATTCTCCTCTTTTTCCTTACCCAAAATACAAAGGCAAGCACCAGCAACAACGTTACCAGCGTTGGCACAACATTGAACGAAAACGAATTGACATTTATATCCATAGGACCCGCCAGCAGTCGCATTCCGTCGATCTTGTAGGCATAGCCTTCCTCCATGCAAGATGGGAGTTCAGGGCGCGACAAAATTCCCGGCAGATCGACACGATGGACAAACGCCGAACCCAAGGATATCATCATTCCGACATACGCTTCGTAGCGTTGGTCAAACAGTTCCTCCTCAAACAATTTCTCACAGAAACCGAGTGAAGGCACTGCCGCAACCATCGACATTATGGTGTCGAACGAAGGATCATTGCACGAAAGGAATTTGCCAAACAAGGTATCTCTATACTGCTCCAACACAACACGTTGATTCGAATCCGACAATTCCATCAGAGTCTCGTAAAACAACGTAAAACAGCAATCGCTCGCCCACAGTTCAAACTTTCCGTTCATGTCGTCAAGGGTAAGATAGAGTTCCCGTCCGTTCCATGTTTCCGGAGTTTTTGTCGCACGAAAAAACAAACGTTGCTGCTCATGAGAGAAATATTTTGAAACAGGAACAGGAAAATCCATATTATTTTCATAATGAGCACGATAACTATAACGTGTAACGAACCATAAAAAATGTTTCTCAACCGACTCGTCACCCGTTGCAAAATCATTTAACGACAATGCGACATCGTCCAAGCGGGCAAAAGACTTTTCCGCTTGGTAACGCATCGTATCCTCCGAAGAGAAAAAATCAACCAAGAAAGGATTCTTGCAAGGAGTAACCTTCCACGACGCGTCGGGCAAAATGCTAAAAGTGGTGTCCACGCTGTAGCAGTTGCGACTGCCAGAAAGATTCTTTTCAATATGAGTATCAACAAAATAAGACGACTGACAAGCGCTCAGCAAAGCGACGCAGCACAATAGCAAACAAAAATATTTTCTCATGGCATTATTTATTAAGTAATCGTAAAAAGTGATTAGTGAATAAGAATAGAACCCATCTAATCTTTAAATCTTCAAATCTCCAAATCTGTTCATAATAAATTGTTTCCTTTGTTGTGAACGTTGATAGGCAATCCATTGTTGCTGAGATGGATTTTTAATCTCGGGACGCGCCTCGTTCCACAAGGCCAGATCTCTGTTTTCGTCGTGTACGTTTCCCAGAACAGGAACAACGCCGACACACACAAGCATCAACGCCGACAGCATCAAACGTTTGTTGCGCTTTCGATTCCGAACCCGCCGTACCACCGCCGATGCGTTTCCGCACGACGAATCCACACAAGGAATTGAGGAAACCCCATTTACAAAATCATCGTATTTCATATTTTTCAAGTTTTGCTCTTACTGTTTTTTTGGCTTGCGAAAGATTGCTTTTCACCTGATCGGCAGTCATTCCCAACAGTCTTGCCGTTTCTTGAGTGTCGTATCCTTCTATTTCCCTCAATGTAAACACCATACGCTGTTTTACAGGAAGCGACTGCGACACTTTTTTGTAAAGCGACCAAAGTTCTCGTTGCTCCAAAGGAATGACTGAATTGTCGGATTTTTCATCGGGCAGAAAGCCTAAACGCGACAGAGGAAGCAGCCACTTCTGACGGCGCAGTTGGTCATAACACAGATGGCAAGTGATGGAATAGATCCACGTGGATGGCGCATATTGCGGATTGAAGCGATGCGCCTTTTGCCAGACACGAATGAAAACTTCCTGGGCAATGTCCTTGCTGACCTGTTCGTCGCAAAGCAGCCGATTCGCCAACCTCAGCACCATGGGTCGGTAGCGGTCCATGATGAGTTGCAACGAATGTTGGTCGCCTTTGGCGATGAAGTTAATGAGTTCTATTTCGTTGGAGGAGTTCATCTGAGATAGCCATGCGACGTTTTTTTTCGCATCATAGTAATGATACGGATCAGGAACGGAAAAGTAAAAAATGTAAATCTCAGAAAATCCTAATTGTCAAGATTCGAATTTTCTCGAGGCGTAAAATCATTCAGGCATTTGAACTTGACACCAATATGCGAGAGATCGGCATGAGGGTTGCGGGGAATGAATGTTGCCTGGATGACACCATCCTTCCCCACGTCGAAGAAGTTGATGTCGAAATGACCATCAACATGAGGAACGGTCTCCAAAAAGACATCACGCAGCATAGTGTAGGCGTGGAGCTTGACCTTCAGAGAATGACGTTTGTTGATGGTTTCCAAATCGTAAAGCGGCATTTCAAGGTCAAGGTCCTTGGGATAGGTCTTGTAGTACTCCTGCCACATGGCGAGGTCGGCATCGGGGGCGAAAAGTGCCTTGGCCCTGTAGTGGAGCGCTTTCCAGTTTCCGTAGAAATCGATGCTGCTCCACGAAGCCACAGGCCAGCAGTCGTTGAGCTGCCAATAGAGCGTACCCATGCAATGAGGCTGTGCCAAAAGATGTTGAAGAATGCCGTAGCCCGTTCCCCAAGCCTGAAGCAGCTGCGAAACATAGCAATAGTCTTCAAGGGGAAGGTTTCGGCTATCAAGACCATAGTACTGCATCATCGCCTTGTCGATAATCTCGCGACCACGACCATGTTTCTGGTGAGCGCGCATTACGGGAGAGTCGATGTTGCGTTGCTGTTCTGGACAATAGCGGCATACGGTGCCGTATTCGGGATAGCTTTGGAAACCGAACTCCGACATGAAACGTCCGGTCTTCTCCTTATACATCTCAAAAGGCTCCTCGCCCCACCAAACGCCCCAATAATGGCTGTCGCCGTGGGTAACGCACTCGGGATGTCCCCAACCGTAAAGTGGCGAAGAGGTAATATAGGCGCGATGCAACGGATCGCACTGCTGCACCACCTGCGCAAGAATGCCGTTGGTTCCAAAAAGTGTATCAATGCCATGTTGCAGTTCGGCAATTTGCCCGGGTGTCCACTTGTATTGCTGCTGCCAACCCCAGTCTTCCCAACCGTTCTTTACCTCATTGTTGCCGCACCACACCACCACGCAAGGGTGCTGCGCGATGCGACGCACCTGCTGTAGTGCCTCCTCGCGCACATTGTCGAGAAAAGCGGGGTCGGAAGGATAGAGTGCGCAGGAGAAATTGAAGTCCTGCCACACCATGATGCCCAACGAGTCGCAGAGGTCGTAGAAGAAGTCGGGCTCGTAGATGCCTCCGCCCCACACGCGGAGCATGTTAAAGTTGGCCTCTTTAACGGAGGTAAGGAGGTAGCGATAGCGCTCTTTGAGTTCGGGAGTGAGAATGGGAAAACTATGACAAGGAATCCAGTTGGCGCCCTTGACGAAAAAGGGCTTCCCATCCTTGTAGAAGGTAAAGGACTGGCCGATGGAGTCTTTGTCTTGATGCAGTTCCACGTTCCAAGAAGAGGGTGTAGACACTTTCTTCTCGTGGCGTTTGTGATTGAAGCATTCCAGTCGCACTGGCTGCCACAATCCCCTTGTGTTGAGTTTGGGTCCCCAATCCCAGCCTTGCATATAGGGTGCGGTGCGGGTGAAGGCCCGCTCATCGGGCAGATGATACCCGAGTTTTTCCAAGCCCGAGAAATCGTTCAACCCTGTGCAAAACAAGTGAACCTCAACCATCAGCGTGTCGCCCAAACCGGCGGTGGGCAAGGTGTAGCGCCATTGACGGAACATATTGTCGGCAAACCCCAAATCAATTTTCTTATCGGAGAAGAGCGTGATGTATGCAAAGGTGAGGCCGTCGAAAACGAGGTCGATAGAATCGTAGCCTTCCCATTCTTCGTATGTGACGAAGGTGCGGTAGATCCAAGCACTGTCGTAATCGTCCACCCACTGCACGGAGTCCTCGTTGGTGCCGTAGAAGGGGTCGGGGATGATGTTGTGGGCCATGAGGTCGGTGTGGATACAGCCCGGCACAGTGGCGCCAAGCCATTGCCCCTGATATTGAAACCGCCAGTCGGTCAGTTCGACAACATGGACGCCATTGGTGCAACCCACCAAGAGCAGCAAAGTCACAAGAAGGGAAGGAAAATATTTCATTGAAGATTTGAAGATTCTGAATATCTGAAACTCTAAACTAATCATTAGCACATCGGAAGGTATATCACTTTCTTTGTTTCGAAAAACTCTTCTTCAAAAAAGTCGCTGATTTCATAGATGCGAGGATGACGCTTCAACGGGCGCAACTCTTCTTCCAGGTCACCGCCTTTGAGATAGAGTATTCCGTTGCGAAGCTTGTGATAGTTCGTCTTGGAGACCTTGCCTCTCACCCACCCTACAAACTCGGGCAAAGCCGTCACCGCACGCGAAACAATGAAGTCGAAATCGCCCACCACCTGCTCGGCGCGAATCTGCTCGGCACGACAGTTCTTGAGGTCGAGTTTCTCTATTACGTCTTGCACCACCTTGATTTTCTTTCCAATGGAATCAATCAGGTAAAACCTTGCATCTGGAAACATTATAGCCAGCGGAATGCCCGGGAAACCGCCTCCCGTACCCACGTCGAGGACTTCTGCCATCGACTTGAATGGTTGCACCTTGGCAATGGCAAGCGAGTGAAGCACATGATGTTCCACGAAATTATCCATATCCTTACGCGAAATAAGGTTGATTTTCGAATTCCAATCCTCATACAGAGGCACCATGGCGGCGAACTGCTCACGCTGACGCTGTGAAAGTTCGGGGAAATATTTGATGATTTGATCCATATCCAATTAGTGATTAGTGACTCGTGATCGGTGACCCGCAATCAAGAAAGTTCTTTTCTCCTCAATCACCATTCACAATCATCTGCAAAATTACGTTTTTTTTGTGATTTGCAGCGCGTTTTTGGTAAAATATGACAAAAAAAAGCACCCTCGATGGAGGATGCTCTTTCTATTTTCGGCTATCGACTAAAGATAGGCGATAAGATGTTTGCTCTTGGAGCTCGTCTTGAGACGCTTGATGCCTTTTTCCTTGATTTGGCGCACACGTTCGCGGGTAAGGTTGAACTTCATTGCTATTTCGTCCAAACTCAATGGGTGAGGCATTCCAATGCCATAGTACATCTTGATGACGTCTCGTTCACACTCGGTAAGCGTAGAAAGCGAGCGTTCAATCTCGATGGAAAGCGATTCCTTCATCAAGGCGTCATCCGTATCGGGAGTGTCCTCATTGGGAAGCACATCGACAAAGTTTACGTCCTCGTCGGCAACCAATGGCGCGTCAATAGAGATATGACGTCCTGAGATGCCCAAGATACTCTTGATCTTGTCCTCGGGAATGCCCAAAAGGTCGGCCAATTCCTCCTCTGATGGCGGGCGTTCCAGTTCCTGTTCAAGCTTGGAGATTTCTTTCTTCAACTTATTGAGAGCGCCCAACTGGTTGGACGGCAATCGTACGATACGGGAGTTTTCGGCGATAGCCTGGAGGATGGACTGACGAATCCACCACACAGCGTATGAGATGAACTTAAAACCACGGGTCTCATCGAAACGTTTGGCGGCCTTAATCAAGCCCACATTGCCCTCGTTGATCAGGTCGGGCAAACTCAAACCCTGATTTTGATACTGCTTGGCGACAGAAACCACAAAGCGCAAATTGGCCTTGGTGAGACGGTCGAGAGCGGCTTGGTCTCCCGCCTTGATGCGCTGCGCAAGTTCCACTTCCTCTTCGGGTGTGAGCAGTTCCTCGCTGCAAATGTCCTGCAAATACTTATCCAAGGACTTGTCGGCACGGTTAGTAATAGAATGGGTAATCTTTAGTTGTCTCATATATAGGTATTAAGTTGTACAATCAACGAAATGGATATCGTGAAAAAAAATTCACTCTACAAATGCAATAACGATGATTTTCGAAAAAAGTTTCATTCTTCGTTTCTTTTTTTTCATTTTATAACAGACTTTATTTCGACACGTCATAAAAAAAAGCATTTTTTCTGCGCTCAGTTATCGGAAAGTCGAGAACTTTCCTCCCATTCGGCATAGAAATGAATGAAAATGCAAAAATTCGCGAGCGAATTGCAATTTCATTCATTTTCTCTGCTCTCATTTTACAGAAAGTGGAAGACTTTCTTCCGCTTCGGCATAAAAAAAGCATTTTTTCTGCGCTCAGTCTTCAGAAAGTTCGTAAATTTGCAAATCTAATAGATTTCGTATAATATATATGTTTGAAAATTTAAGTAGCAAGATAGAGAAAGCGTTACATACGCTAAAAGGAAAAGGTTCCATTACCGATATCAACATCGCCGAGACCGTCAAGGAAGTCCGCAAAGCCTTAATCGACGCCGACGTAAGCTATCCCATCGCAAAGGAATTCACCGACAAGGTTAAAGCCGAAGCTCTGGGCCGCAACGTCATCCAATCAATCGAGCCTGGTCAGTTGATGGTGAAAATCGTGCACGAAGAACTCACCAAATTGATGGGTTCGGAATGCGTGGACATCAACATCAAAGGCATGCCTGCCGTCATCTTGATTGCCGGTCTGCAAGGTTCCGGTAAGACCACTTTCTCCGCCAAACTTGCCTACTATTTGAAAAACAAGAAAAGCAAGAACGTGATGCTCGTGGCAGGCGACGTTTATCGTCCTGCTGCCATCAGCCAGTTGCAGACCCTCGGCGAACAAATTCAGGTGCCCGTTTTCACCGAAATAGGCAACACCAATCCTATCGACATCGCCGAGAAAGCCATTCGTGAAGCCAAGCTGAAAGGCGTGAATGTTGTCATCGTAGATACCGCTGGTCGTTTGGCCGTTGACGAAGAGATGATGCGCGAAATCGCTGGTTTGAAGGAGCATCTGCAACCTCAGGAAACCCTGTTTGTTGTCGATTCCATGACCGGTCAAGATGCAGTGAACACCGCCAAGACCTTCAACGAAAGAATCGACTACGACGGCGTGGTGCTGACCAAACTCGACGGTGATACCCGTGGTGGTGCCGCCCTCACAATCCGTTATTCCGTCAATAAACCCATCAAGTTTGTGGGTATCGGCGAGAAAATGGATGCTTTGGACGTTTTCCATCCCGACCGTATGGCAAATCGAATCCTCGGCATGGGCGACGTGGTATCGTTCGTAGAACGAGCCCAAGAACAATACGACGAAGCCGAAGCGCGCAAGATTCAGAAGAAAATTATCCACAACGAATACAATTTCAACGACTTTCTATCCCAAATCAACCAAATCAAGAAAATGGGCAACCTGAAAGACTTGATGGGTATGATTCCTGGATTAAACAAGATTACCAAAGATGTTGAGATTGGAGACGACGCTTTTGTTCCTATCGAGTCGATGATTGCATCAATGACCCCCTATGAACGCCAACATCCTTCCTGCATCAACGGCAGCCGCAAGCAACGCATCGCCGCGGGCAGTGGCCGCAGCATCCAAGACCTCAACCGTTTCCTCAAACAATTCGAAGACACTCGCAAGATGATGAAAGCCGTTTCCACCAATAAAGGCGGAAAACTGCCCCAATTCGCAAGAAAGAGAAGATAGCCACAAAAAGTTAAGAGAATTGAGAATCATTTAGAGCTAGTCTCGTAGGTATAATTGTTCAAAAGCGATCTTTCAAATCTCTTAATCTTCAAATCAACAATTCAACAAATCTTCAAATCAACAATATATGGTCCAGTTACTTGATGGCAAAGCACTGGCTTTGCAGATAAAAGAAGAAATCGCCAACGAAGTTCGTCAACGTACCGCCGAAGGATTACGCGCCCCACATTTGGCAGCCGTATTGGTAGGTGATGACGGAGCAAGTCAGACCTACGTGGCAAGCAAGGAAAAAGCCAGCCACGAAGTGGGATTCACCTCGTCGGTGTACCGCTACCCCGCCAACACCACCGAAGAGCAATTGCTTGATGCCATCAAATTCCTCAACGAAGACCCCGAAATTGATGGTTATATCGTCCAGTTGCCCCTGCCTAAGCAAATCAACGAACAGCACATCATCGACGCCATTTCGCCCGACAAGGACGTGGATGGGTTCACCTCCATCAATGTAGGTCGAATGATTCTCTCCGAAGACGCTTTTGTTTCCGCAACTCCTATGGGAATCTGCACATTGCTTAAGCGTTACGGCATCGAGACCCAAGGCAAACACTGCGTAGTAGTAGGTCGCAGCAACATTGTGGGCACTCCTGTCGCCAACCTACTCTCCCGCAAGGGCTTCGACTGCACCGTTACACTCTGCCACAGCAAGACCCAGAATTTGGCGGAAATCACCCGACAGGCCGACATTCTCATCGTTGCCATCGGCAAACCCGAGTTCATCACTGCCGACATGGTCAAAGAGGGTGCCGTGCTGGTTGACGTAGGAATCCACCGCATCCCTGACGACACCAAAAAGAGTGGCTATCGCATCATTGGCGACGTCAAGCACAGCGAAGTGGATAGCAAATGTAGCTGGTCAACGCCTGTTCCAGGTGGCGTAGGTCCTTTGACCATCGTGTCTTTGCTTCAGAACACGCTCAAAGCCAACAAGAAAAACATCAGATAAGTTTGGTCTTATATATAAAATCGGGGGGGGGGCATGGCCGCCCCCCCCGTTTGTGTTTATACAAAAACACAACCCCCGGTAACCCGCCACCTTAAAGTGAAT
>JAGHVO010000007.1 GCA_018064245.1 Candidatus Colimorpha pelethequi | reverse complement strand
GCCCTTGATCGTGTCTTTTGACTCTTTTGGGGGCTGTTTTTTTACCTTTAGCATCTTGTTAGTTTGACTCAAAAGTTGCATTTCTTATTGGAACTTAAGCCTTTTCATCTCCTTTACCAACCCTTGTATCCCCCTTTATCCACCCCAATCCTTCTTTATCCCGACGCAACCCGACAATTCCCGAACCTGATTCTCGCCACTCCAGTACTTTTGCCTCGTCTTTTGAAACAAACCGACAGGTGCACATGTTGGACAAGTGGAAAAGACAGGTAACATAAGTATAACTAATAACAGAAAGGAAAAATGTTATGGCAAAAATTTCCGGGGCAAACACCAGAATCAGCGGTAGGGTGGGACAACTGCTCTACCGACAAACTAAGAGGGGAACCATCATCAGTGAACTGCCGGCAAAACCCATTACTCCGCTCCGTACCCAACGACAGATGAATGTCCGTGCTCAGTGGTCTAACTTGGGCGCCATCTACAAACAGTTCGACTCGATGCTGCGGCGCGGATTTGAGGATCTGCCCTCTGGCATGAATGTTTACAACGCCTTTATCCAGGCTAACCTTGGCGTCGTCAAAGTCTATATCACCAAGACGATGAGGCTTAACGGCGGAGCGGTCCTTGCTCCCTATCAGATCACGCGCGGATCACTCCCGAGTATCAGTATGGCAGTGAATAGTGGCAACATACTTGTCAGCGGCATTCGACTCGGTTCCTTGTCCATTTCTGCAGTAACTACCGTGGCGCAGTTCTCCCAGGCTGTCATTGATAACAATGATGCTTTCGGTGAGGGTGACCAGCTCACATTCTTCCATGGCATCCAAACGATCGACGCGGTAACCCGCGTCCCTCGCGCCTCCATCAAAGGCTATAAGGTCGTTCTCGACACCGCCGACGATACTCCTCTTTGGGATCTCGTCAGTCCAATGGGCTTTTCCGTTGCCGACAACTGTTTGGCTACAGCTTCTCAGATTACCAATGGCGCCGCCGTTTGGGTGCACAGTCGCGAGTCTGGCAATGGCACTCTGAAGGTCAGCACTCAGTTTTTCTATGTCGAGAATTCGGCCTTGGCTGCATACCAGAACAACTCTGCCGCCCTCGCATCTGCCAATAGCTATGGCGGTGTTAATAGTGCTGCCGTCTATCTCCAACCTGAAATCCCAATTGCGGATTGACTGCCTAATCCTGTATTCTGTCTGCTTGTCGGGGGGCGAAGACTCGTCCTCTATGGCCGACGGATAACCTTCTCTTTACGTCAATAATTTTTAATTTTTAATTGCAACGTGGAAGATTTAGAGATCACAACCCTCCCGATCGTCGAGCCAAAGGCTGTCAGCAAGTTCAACACTCTGGGCTGCGACTCCGACGGTAATGCTGCGCAAGTCTGTTTGTCCGACTTGGTGCCGCAGGCGATCAAGGCTGCGAGTATTGATTTCAATCTGGGTCTCTTTTTCAGTCGGAAACCCTTTGTGCCTGGGAGTTCAGAGGTCTATGTCAACGGACTACGCTACACTCTCGGCAAAGATTACAAGGAACTGTCTGGCGGACAAAAGGCTGATGGATTTGAACTCCTTGGCATCGAGAGCGACGACGAAATCATCCTCAAAGCTATACCCATTACTCATTAATCCCCTTAACTCATCAAAATAGTAAAGTTATGCAGAAACTCAAAGTAAAACAAATCGAAGGCGTAGTTTCGCCCGCAGTGTCTGACGATTGGACAACTCTTACCGAACAGCTGCCCACAGCCGCTGCTACAAACGAAAAGATTAACAAATCACTCAGCAATGCAATCAATGGTGTGCTTCAGTCAGTCTCCAATGGTAGTGCCGAGAGTGGAAAGTTTGTCTCCGCCATCACAAAAGATGGCTCGGCTATCAAAGTAACCAAAGCGGCCCTGCCTGTTACGGGTGTCAGTACTTCTAATGCAATGGGTAGCGGCACCACCACCAAGGCTATCGTCGGCATTACCCTCTCAAACGGCAATATAGTTGCTACAGAAAAGTCTATTGCATTCCCCTCACTCCCCAACATACCGGACCTCAACATCGACAGCGTTGATTTCACTTCTGAAATCTCTCTCGCTAAAGTGCCTTTTGGCGGTTCTGTCATGGTTTTCGTCAATGGGTTGATGCAGCCGCCTGCCGACTATACGGTCTGCGATGGCAAACTTACTTTTAAAGACCCGTCTCATTTCACCAAAGGTGATACTGTCAATGTCGTCTATCTCGTCGCATAAACGCCGACGAGGCTGGAGAGGGTGCTTCTGGGATACAACGCACCCTCTCTAATCTGTCTTCGATATCTTCTATTGTTTACACACAAAAAGAAATCACATGCGAACAATAACAGAAATCATCATCCATTGTACCGCTACGACACCATCTGCCAGCTGCACTGTGGAGAGCATCCGCCGCTACCATCTGTCGTTGGGCTGGCGTGATATAGGTTATCACTATGTCATCTATCCTGATGGCAGTGTCAATGTTGGTCGTCCGATTGAGGAACCTGGCGCTCATACCACTGGACACAATGCCAACAGTATCGGCATCGCCTATGTCGGCGGACTCGATTCCTCAAGGCGTCCCTCCGACACCCGTACACCCAATCAGCGGGTTGCCTTGCTGCAATTGGTGAAAGACTTGATGGAAGAACACAACGTCATCCATATACATGGACATAACGAATATGCCAACAAGGCTTGCCCATGCTTCAATGTGCAGCAATGGAGAAAGGAGAACGGTATATGAACAATATATGGAACGTACTTCTTTCCTTTCTCGCTCTTGTCGCCAGTGGCGGTTGGCTCTTCGATCGCCGTCGCTACCGTCATGAGTTGGAGGGAATGAAGGCTGATAACCGACAGAAAGATATGAATCTTTCCAAGATGTATGTTGAGGAGTTCAAGGAAAACATTGCCGACCCCCTGCGGTGTGAAGTCAGGGATTTAAGAACTGAAATATCATATCTGAAAAATGCAATACAGAAAATTAAAGATTGCCCTCATAGTGATGCTTGCCCTGTTTACAACGAGTTGCAGAAGCGGCAAGACCCTCACGTTGAAGAATCACAATAAGACTGTCTACGACACCGTGATGGAGACTGTTAAATGTGTTCTCTACGACACCATAAGAGAGACCACTACCATCACCATCCAAACCAATGCTGCCGGCGATACAACCAAATTAATCTCAACCCATGACCACGAGAAAATCACTTCCCGAGACAATGTCGCCTCACAATCCCACTCAACCTCCCAAGCCGAAACTCAAACTATCCAAAATGCCTCCAAGTCTGACACTCTTAAAACCTCCAACTCTGTTTTAACCATTAAGATGCTCGTGATTTCCTTCCTTTGGGGTATGGTATTTTTCACGGGAATAATGATGATTCGGAAACTTAGACATTAGTTGCGGTAATGGTCTTACGAATTTAAGACCATTACCGATGTCTTCTAGTAGGCAGTATGTGATGCTGTCCATGAGTGTTTGATTTTGCTATACATCCCGGATGCTCGCAAAGATCTTGTTGTAGAGATGCTGCTGAGTCCATTCGGGATTGCTGTCGATAGATGCCGATGTCATTAATCTATTGCCTTGCCTAACATTGGGAATAAATGCGGGCGTTGGACAAGCGTTTCAGGTTGACCTCAACAATGTAAATCTTCCCGACGGGACGAAAAGCGCCCTTGCGTTGCATTGCGGACTTGGCGTTGACCTTCATCTGCTGCGTCTCATGCGTTGCGAAACGCATTTGTGGGACTGGACCTTTGGTGCGTCGTTTGGCTATGTTTTCAGTCATCCAACGCGTCCAACTGCAGAATACAACATCAATATGGCTGTTGCGTGCTATCCTTTTGCCCATTGGGGAATCTTTTTGGAAGGAGGATGGGGACGGTTCCAATTCGGGCACTATAACCCCGATGTGGCCACTTCCTACGGTTCCATGCAGATCAAGGCTGGCATCAACTATCGGTTCTAGTATAAATACTGTTTGTGCGCCGTCGTGTAGGGGCATAAAAAGAGGGTGTCATTGCAGGGAGAGTGGAATCGAATAGCAAATTCCTTTTCTGGGCTGGTTGTTACTGGCCCTTTTTTGCGAATAATGGCTTTATGGCAAAGAAATGTCCTTATTATTGCCGTTGGTTGGTAAATGAATAGGTATTTTTTCGTATCTTTGCATTTTATTATTTATTATGTTTTCCATTAAAGAGTTGATATAATGGACTATAATTATTGTGAAATAGAGCCTAAGTGGCAGCAGTACTGGCGCGAACAGAAGGTTTACCAGGCTGACAATAATTCCAACAAACCTCATTTTTATGTCCTTGACATGTTCCCTTATCCTTCGGGAGCGGGTCTTCATGTGGGACACCCTCTGGGTTATATCGCTAGCGATATTTACGCTCGCTACAAACGCTTGAAGGGCTTTAACGTGCTGCATCCCATGGGCTACGATGCCTACGGCTTGCCCGCCGAGCAGTATGCCATCCAAACGGGTCAGCACCCTGCCATCACTACTGAGCAGAACATCAAGCGCTATCGTGAGCAGCTTGACAAGATTGGTTTCTCCTTCGATTGGGACCGCGAGGTGCGCACTTGCGACCCCAAATATTATCATTGGACGCAGTGGACTTTCATCCAGCTGTTCAACAGCTATTACTGCACTTCGTGCCAAAAGGCAAAACCCATCAGTCGCCTGATTGAACATTTTGCCCAAAATGGTAGCGCCGACCTCCATGTGGCTTGCGGTCAGGAACTCAGTTTCACCGCCGAGGAATGGAACGCCTACTCTGAGCAGCAGAAGAGCGACGTGCTGATGAACTACCGCCTGGCTTATCTTGCCGATATTCCTGTGAACTGGTGTCCTGAATTGGGTACGGTTTTGGCGAACGATGAGGTGGTCAATGGTCTTAGCGTCCGTGGTGGCTATCCTGTGGAACGCAAATTGATGCGTCAGTGGAGCTTGCGTATCACCGCCTACGCACAACGTTTGGTTGATGGTTTGGAGCAGGTGGATTGGACCGACTCGCTCAAGGAGATCCAGCGCAACTGGATTGGACGAAGCGAAGGTGCCGCGGTGTGGTTCCCGTTGGAAAAGGGTGACCATAGTTTTGAAATCTTCACCACGCGTCCCGACACCATCTTTGGCGTGACGTTTATGGTGCTTTGTCCTGAACACGAGATGATTTCCGAGATAACCACTCCCGAGCAGCGTGAGGCTGTGGATCAGTATGTTGCTTGGGCTAAGAACCGTAGCGAACGCGAACGTCAGGCTGAGGTGAAAACGGTCAGCGGTGTCTTTACGGGTGCCTATGCCGTCAATCCGCTTACACAGGAACGTATTCCTATCTGGGTGAGCGAATATGTGTTGGCTGGCTATGGTACGGGCGCCATTATGGCGGTTCCCGCCCACGACAGCCGCGACTTTGCTTTCGCCAAGCATTTCAACCTCCCCATCCGTCAGGTTGTGGCTCCTTCTGTAGAGGAAGTCTCTGATCCCGCTACTTGGACTGAGAGTATGGATGCCAAGGTGGGTGTGAGTGTCAACAGTGGCTTTATCACGGGTATGAAGGTAAAGGATGCCATGAAGGCCGTGATAGCGAAGGTAGGGGAGATGGGCATCGGTCACAAGACGGTGAATTTCCGTTTGCGTGACGCTATCTTCAGCCGTCAGCGCTATTGGGGCGAGCCTTTCCCGATTTATTATAAGAATGGCGTTCCCTGCGCCATTCCGGAAGACAAGCTTCCTTTGGAATTGCCAGAAATCAAGGAATTCCGTCCCACTGCTACTGGCGAACCTCCTCTGGGACATGCCACCGTTTGGGCTTGGGATGAACAGCAGGGCAAGGTGGTCGAAAACAGCAAGATCGACAACATCAATGTATTTCCGCTTGAACTGAGCACGATGCCGGGCTTTGCAGGCTCCAGTGGATACTATATGCGTTATATGGATCCCTGCAATCAAGAGGCTTATTTCTCGAAAGAGGCTGCTGGCTATTGGCAGAATGTCGATTTGTATGTTGGTGGTGCTGAGCATGGTACGGGCCACTTGATTTATGCTCGTTTTTGGAACAAATTCCTCTTCGATTTGGGGCTCTCTACCAAAGAAGAACCTTTCCAGAAGCTGATCAACCAGGGTATGATTCAGGGTCGCTCGAATTTTGTGTATCGTAGCAAGGAGAATAACAACCTCTTCATCTCCAAGAATATCCCTGGCCGCGCCGAGAAGACCGTTCCCATCCACGTGGATATCAATATCGTCGATAACGATGTGCTTGACATTGAGAAGTTTCGTGCTTGGCGTCCCGAATTCAAGGATGCGCAGTTTGAGCTCGAGGATGGCAAATATATCTGTGGTTGGGAAGTGGAGAAGATGTCCAAGTCGATGTTCAACGTGCAGAACCCTGACGACCTTGTGGCGCGCTATGGCGCCGATACGTTGCGTCTTTATGAGATGTTCTTGGGTCCTGTGGAACAGGCTAAGCCGTGGGACACCAATGGCATCGAGGGCGTACACCGTTTCCTCAAGAAATTCTGGCGTTTGTATGAGTCTGTAAAGGATGTTCCCGCTTCCAAGGCGGAACTGAAAATCCTGCACCAGACCATCAAGAAAATCTCCGAAGACATTGAGCGTTTCTCATTCAATACCGCAGTTTCTACCTTTATGATTTGCGTGAATGATTTGAGCGCCGCCAAGTGCTCCAAGCGTGAAATCCTTGAGCCTCTTGTTGTGCTTATGGCGCCTTTCGCACCTCACATCGCCGAGGAACTGTGGCACCAAATGGGCAATCAGGGCAGCGTGACATTGGCTTCTTGGCCGTTGTTTGAAGAAAAATATTTGGTGGAGGATACTTTCTCTTATCCTGTTTCCTTCAATGGCAAGATGCGTTTCACGGTGGATCTTCCGGCTACTGCCGACGCCGCTATGGCGGAAAAGGCCGTGATGGAGGCTCCCGAAAGCCAGAAATGGCTCGCTGGCGCCAAGCCCAAGAAGGTCATCTTTGTTCCCAAACGCATCATCAACGTGGTTGTTTAAGAGTTAAGAGTTCAAATCTCCACCCCCTCAAATCAACAAATCAACAGTTCAACAAATCAACATATACTAGTCACCAATCATAATAAAATGTTAAGTAGACATTTTCTTCGTTCCAAAGTTTTGCAAGCGGTATATGCCGCTGAAAACGATCCCACCGAGTCGGTGTTCATGCTGAAACGATTCGACAGTCAGATAGATCATCTTAATATGCTGGGCATTTGGCAGTTGTCAACGTTGACTGAGATTGCAACGGTGGCACAAGAAATGCTTGATGAAGGAAAGGCCAAGTTTATTCCTACGGCTACAGACCTTAACCCTTCCTATTGCCTTCCCGAGAATCCGTTTATTTGCACGTTGGCAAACAACTACGATTTCCGCAGTTTTTCGGAGCGCTATTGCGTCAATTGGTCCAACGATCAGGAACTGTTTCGCAAGGTCTTTTCCGAGTTGCGTAAAGTCGATTTTTACGTTGCCTACGAAAAGCGTGCCGCTGCCGACGACAAGGCTCCTGATGAGGATTTCCAATTTGTGCTGCAAGTGTTCAAATATTTGATTAACAATGATTCCTTGCGCGAAAATGTGTTCTGCAGATATCTTTTATGGGAGGATGACTTTGATCAAATCGCTCAGTATAACTTTATGATGCTGAAATCGATAAGCGCTGATTTCAACGAATCCACACAGCTTCGTTTGATGTACGACAAACGCGAGAACAAGGATGTGGAAGCTTATGAGTTCGCCCGACAGCTTTTGGTGGACACGCTGAAAAACAGGCAGGCCAACGACGAACTTATCCGCACGCATCTCCGCAATTGGGAGTTTGAGCGTATCGCCTTGATGGATGTGCTGTTGATTAATATGGCAATCAATGAATTGGTTGGTTTTTCGTCAATTCCTGAACGTGTCACCGTTGACGAATATATCGAACTCTCCAAGGAGTTTAGCACCAACAAGAGCAAGTTGTTCATCAATGGAATTCTTGACAAACTGATCATTGAATTGCGCACAGCAGGACGTATAGAAAAAATGGGACGCGGTCTTTATGTTCCTAAATCTGAAAACTAAAAGTGCTATTATGTTGAGCAAATTGTTCTATCATACATCCAAGGTCGTTCTTTTCTTGTTGGTGTTGTCGTTGGGCGCTTGCGTCTCGAAATCCTCCGAAGAGGACGTGTCGGTGATATGCAACCCCAATAGTGCCGAAGGCTTTGATGCTTCGCAGAAAATGCCTGTAATGTCTTTCGACTGCAACCAACACGACTTTGGTCGTCTCACTCCTGGCGAGACGATCTCATATAGTTTCCATTTCAAAAATACTGGAAATGCGGATTTGGTCATCAGTGGTTGCGAGGCTTCGTGCGGATGTACTGTTGCAAGTTATCCCAAGGAACATATCGCTCCGGGCGAGGAGGCTTATGTTACCGTCTCGTTTGCCTCGGCTGGCAAGAACGGACAGCAGGTACAGGAGGTTACGGTTCACTCCAATGCGCAGCCTTCTACGGCCAAACTGCGCATTCTTGCACAAGTGGGTAGATAACCTTAAACTTTTGATTATTAATTTTTAACTTATTATCTCATGAATTTATCGTTTATTCTTCTGGAAGCTCAGCCCAATGGTGGCGGCAGCATGTTACTCTGGATCATCATTCTTTTCGTAATGATGTGGCTTCTTATGATTCGTCCACAACGCAAACGCGAAAAGGAAGAACGCAAGATGCGTGAAGGTCTCAAGAAGGGCGACCGTGTGTTGTTCTCTGGTGGCATTTATGGCAAGGTGCATGAGGTTTCCGATACCACGGTTGATGTTGAAGTATCCAATGGCGTCATTCTCACTGTCGAGAAATCCATGATCCAGGCGCTTCCCGAGCAGAAACAATAAGAAAAATTGTAGGAGGTCGCTATGCCGTCCAGTAAGGTGCGTCAGTATCTTATCATCGTCGTGTTGGTGTTCGCGGCGTGGATTGTAGTCTCAATGTCGCAGACGCAGACCTATCGTACGCCGTTGCGTGTGGAATGGTACGGATACGATTCGGCTCGTTATGTTGTCGCACATGCCGATACTGATATCAGCTTTAACATTAACTCCAATGGTTTTAAGGCCTTGCACCGCTGGCGGGTGATGCGTTTTTCGCCGCTTCGGCTCAATGCGGTTTCCGACACTTCGTATGCGCTTGTCGATGTGCTTGCCGTTGCCGCTCAGCAATATGGCGCGAGCGAAATAGAGCAGGCTTCTGCCAACAAGACTTCGCTGTCGTTGCGACTCTCTGAACGCTGTCGAAAGGCTTTTGCCCCCGATATCAGTGCTGTTTCGTTTTCTTTTGCCGATCAGTTTGGCATCTCCGGCGAGGTCAGCGTGATTCCAGATACTGTATATCTCTATGGAAGTCAGGTTTCGTTGGATAAGATTGATAGACTTCCGGTGCACGAAGTTACTTTTTCTTCTATCAATAAGTCGGGTGATTATATTATTGAGTTAGAACCTGTTTGGAAACAATTTGCCGATGTCCGTCCTTCGGATACAAAGGTCCGTGTGCGTCTGAACGTGGAGAAATATGTGGAAAAGCGACTCAACATTCCTGTTACCCTTTCTTCCGAAGACACCTCTTTGCATGTGCGCCTATATCCTGACAACGTTACGGTTGCTTTGCTGGTTCCGATGAATGAATATAAGAATGTTACATCGGAGATGGTTGAGGTTCAGGCGGTTTATTCTGCCGAAAAGTCTCAGCTTCCGCTTCTTGTCACGCGTTTCCCGTCGAATTGCCGAGTCAAGCAGCTATTACCGGACGAGGTTGAATATGTGGCACTTAAAAAGTGAGAATCCACCAATCGTTGTCTGAAAATTTTTCGTCAAAATTGTTTATATGCTAAAGCTCGGACTTACAGGTGGCATTGGTAGCGGCAAGACAACGGTGCTGCAAGTTTTTGCTTCTCTGGGGGTTCCTTGCTTTGTGGCCGACGATGTCGCCAAAGGATATTATCGAGATGCTTCTTTTTTGGAACGTGTTTCGGAACTTTTTGGCCGTGAAATATTAAATCCAGATTGCACCCTCAACCGTCAGGCGTTGGCGCAGATAGTCTTTTCTGATTCTCGTCGCCTGGAACAGCTTAACCAACTTATCCACCCTCGTGTTGCAGCGGATTTCCGCCGTTGGTGCGACGAACATGAAAATCATGATGTGGTGCTCTTGGAAAGTGCCATTCTGTATGAGTCGGGTTTCGATTCTTTGGTGGATAAGGTCGTAGAGGTCTATCTCGACAAAGAAGAACGTATCTTTCGCACGCAGCTCCGCGACAAGTCGAGCCGTGAGGATGTTCTTTCGCGTATGGCTTCGCAAATCTCCGATGAAGACAAACTGATGCGTTCCGACTACGTCATCCTTAATTATGAGGGCAATCCTCGCCAGCGTCAAGTCCGCCATATACTTTCGCTTCTGGCTAATGACCAACATTTGTAATAAAGTCCAATATTTCCTTCAATGATTCCTTTTAAGTTTTTTTGTCAAGTTTACGCCAAATCTACAATCCTTTTGCTGGTAGTCTTTGCGTTTTTTTCGCCGACAGCATTCGCCCAGAGAAATGCCGAACGTCATTGGGTGGATTCTGTCATGCGTACATTGTCTGATGAGCAAATGGCGGCTCAGCTTATGGTGGTTAGGGTTCCGCTTAATCTTTCCGATTCGGATGCGGAACAGTTTGCAAATCAACTACTCGACCGCCAGATTGGTGGCGTGTGCTTCTTTGCGGGAACGGCGTCGCGACAGCTGCAACTTACCCAACGGTTTCAGCGCGATATGCCTGTTCCGCTTCTTGTCTGTCTGGATGCTGAATGGGGCTTAGGAATGCGTTTGAAGGATTGTTTTTCGTTTCCCCGACAAGGAATCTTTGAGCAACTTCCGCCTTCGGCCGACTCGCTGGCGTTTTTCATCGGCAGGGAAATCGGCATCCAATGTCGCAAGATGGGTGTGCATGTCAATTTCGCGCCCGTCGTGGATGTCAATTCCAACCCACTTAATCCAGTTATCGGTACACGCGCCTTTTCGGCAGATCCAGAGCGTGTGGCGCACCTTGGGTCGTTGTATATGCGCGGACTTCAAAGTCAGGGCGTTATGGCGGTGGCGAAACACTTTCCGGGGCATGGCGACACCAAGACGGATTCCCATCTGGAACTTCCTGTGCTCAACCACACGCACGAATATATGGATACCATCGACCTTCTGCCTTTTCGTAGGCTTATCGCCGATGGTGTGCAAGGCGTGATGACTGCCCATCTTCAGGTCAATTCTTACGACTCGCTTCATCCATCTTCTCTGTCGCCTGTGTTGGTTAACGACCTCCTTCGCAAAAAAATGGGCTTCAATGGCATCGTTTTCACCGATGGACTTGACATGAAGGGTGTTACCAACCACTATTCCAATGGCAAAGGCGAAGTGCAGGCGCTGCGTGCGGGCAATGATATTCTGCTTCTCCCGCCCGATGTTCCTCAGGCTATCCAGCTCATTGCCTCAACGATGAAACAGGAACCTAAGTTCCGCAAACTCGTGGAGATGCGTTGCCGTCGTGTGCTTCGTGCCAAGTATCATTTCCTTCATCCTTCCGACGGTCTTGGTGCCATAATGCCTACGGCTGTTCCTGATTCGGAAGACTCGCTCCGTTGCCAGGCCATCCTTGGCGGCATGCAACTTTATCAAGATCCAGTGCTGGATTCGTTGGTGATGAACGGCATTGAAAAGCAGGCTTATCCAGGCTGCCAGATTCTTGTCGCTCAGTACGGGAATGTGATTTTCTCGCGTTCGTATGGAAATCAAGGCTACGACAGCACTTATTGTCCTGTATCCGACACTACTATCTACGACTTGGCTTCTCTCACAAAGATTACCGCCACGACTATCGCAATTATGAAATTGGTTGATGACGGGAAGGTTTCTTTGGATGAGAAACTCTCGCATTATCTTCACTATCTTCGTAAGACAAACAAAAAGGACATTACTGTCCGTCAGGCTTTAAGCCATTGTGCGCGACTAAAGGCCTTTGACAATTATTGGCAAAAAACGGATGATCCTGATAAAATACTTAAACTCATCGCACAAAGTCCGCTTCAGCAAAAGGAAGGCTATCTTTACAGCGATTTGGGTTTTATCCTTCTTGGAGATTTGGTAAAAGAGGTTTCGGGACATTCGCTCGACAAGTTTATGGAACGCAATTTCTACCGTCCGCTTCACATGCGCCACACGACTTTCCGTCCGCTGGAGCATGGTTTCGACTTGCATGATATCGCCCCTACGGAGGTTGATTCTGTCTATCGTAAGGAATTGATACACGGGACGGTACATGACCCAAATGCTTACGCGATGGGTGAAGTCTCGGGTCATGCAGGACTATTTTCAAACGCAAACGACCTTTTCCTGTTGATGCAGATGCTGCTCAATGGCGGTGAACTTGACGGCTACCGCTATTTGTCTGCCCAAGTGGTTGATGAGTTTAATTCCCGTTCATATGCAGCCAAAGGCAATCGCCGCGCCTTGGGATTCGACAAACCGCTCATTCACGGAAAGTCTTCTCATGTGGCTCCCGAAGCTTCTCAGTCCTCGTTCGGACATACGGGGTTCACTGGTACCATGATTTGGGTGGATCCTCAATATCAGCTTGTCTATATTTTCCTCTCCAACCGTGTTCATCCTTCGGCAACGCCTAACCGTCTTGCGCAGATGAACATCCGCACCGACATCCAGTCGAGAATCTATCAACTATTGGTTGAAAAACAAGGGAAATAATTCCCTCCGTTTATTGATGAGTTTGGTGTCGACAAAAACGGCCAACTGGGTAAATGAAAAACGGCTAACTGGGTAAATGAAGTTGAGGAAAAATTTTGTGGATTCATTTGTTTTCAATAATTTACAATGAATTTACATTGTGGTTTTATTTGGGTGCTAAAAACTGATGAAAGTCCATTCTGTTTGATTGGAACTTCCTAATGTGAACTTTTCTATGCCGAGGCGAAAGAAAAGTCCTCGACTTTTTATAGGTTGCCGCCTCTTGCTTGTTTGATGGTTTCGTAGGCTTCGTTGATTTCGCGGAATTGCGCTTCGGCGTTCTTCTTCACCTCTTCTCCCATGCCTTCCACTTTGTCGGGGTGGTATTTCATCGCCAAGCGACGATAGGCTTTCTTGACTTCTTCGTTGGTGGCGTTTTTTTCGATGCCTAATACTTTGTAAGGATCCTTCTGATAACTTTGACTACTGCTGCTATTGCTGTAGTTTCCGCTATTGTTGTAGCTGTAGTTGCTCGCCACATGACGCGTGTAGATGGAAAGGTAGTCGCGGCTGTTGATGCCCAATCCAGAACAAATCAACCTCAGCACACGCTCTTCGCTACGGGCAAAACTGTTGTCGGCGCAAGCCACTCCAAACAGGAAGTCGAGCATGTGATAACGAGTGTCGTAGGAGGTGTTGTGCTTGATTTGTTCGCATACGGCGCCTACGGGGATGTCGTCTTTTGTGATGTCGCGCAGTTTGATGAGCATCTCTTTTGCCTCTTCTTCGCCATAATTGTTGACCAAGAAACGTTTCACATAGTCTAATTCGTTCCTCACTACATTTCCGTCGGCTTTCATCACCGCCGCCATCAATACAAGCAATGCGGCAGAGATGTCGTTGGCGCTTCCCGTGTCGGTGTACTTTGTGTATTGGCGCCTTTGGAATCTGTCGGAATCGTATGCTGTTGTATAATTGTTATTTGTCAGGGTTTTGCCGAGCAAGTATCCAAATATTGCTCCGATGGGACCACCTACGGCCCATCCCAATCCTGTTAATATCCATTTAATGAGTGCCAAATTGAATTGATGGTTTTAGATTGATTATCAAGTAACAATTGCGACGAATTGAAGCCCGGAACTATTCTCCTTCCTCAAGTGTGGCAATAATGGCGTATCCGTTCTTTTTAACAGTAACAGTGTCGGAAGCGTTTCTGACCGAGAACTGTTGGTCGGTGATTCCCAAGTCTGTCATGTGCTTCTTTAACAATTCGTTGCGCTTGTCGGAGAACTGTAGGAACGAATCTTCTGTGTCAGGAAGCAGTTGCTGCTCCATTACAACGTGCATTGTCGGATTTTTCTGGAGAATGTCGGCGATTTGGTCGAGTTGGTAGAACTGCTCAGAGGTGAATCCAAATTGAGATGGGTCTATCGCCATGAATTCCAAATCCTCGCCGTTGAACCCCAATGCGTTGCCCAACGCTTTGAATGGCGATGTGGCTACTTTTACAATTAAATTGCCCAGTGTTTTCCACACAAGTTTCATGTAGTTGAATTCTGGATTGTCGATGTTGCCAGCGATGGGGACGTCGAGTTGGATCTTGTCGTCTTTGTCTTTGATGATATATAATGCCGCTTTGAGCGGGAGTTTCATTTGGGCATCCACATCCTTGCGACGGTCGCCGACTTCGGCTTTGTAGATGTCGATATAGTTCTTTCCGTTGAGGTTGCTGTTGGTGATGTGGTTGCTGCTGCGGAACGAGAAAGTGCCATTGGTGAAGGGTTGTCCGAGATATGCCACAAGGTAGGGACTGAGGTCGGTAAGGTGAAGGTCGCTGATATTGAGATTTAGATGTTGGTTCTTCTTCCAGTCGTCGATATTGCCGCTCCAACGAATGAACGCCTTTCCTCCGTTGGGCAATGCAGCGGAAACACGTGCGGTGTTTTCTCCACTCAAGGAGAGATTCTCCGACTCTACATGTATCTTGCTGACAGTGAAATTGAATGGATCGGGAAGCGTGTGGTCGGCGTAGGTGAAATTCATGTCTTCGAGATTGAGTTTCCCGATGCGAAGGTCCATAGGTGCGGTGGTTGCCGTTTCTTCTTTGGCTTCTTTCGTAACGGTGTCAGCCTTGGCTGTGGAGGTGGCGGGAATGAGAATGGGCGTGAAATTGTTGCGTCCATTAGGGTAGGAGTCGTATCGACTGGTAAGTCCTGATACATTCACGCTTTCTATGTTGAAAAGATTCTTGCTAAGTACGATTTCTTTGGCTCTGACGGTTATGTTGTTGACGGAAAGTAATTTGTTGCGGCTTTGGTCTTCGACGTCGATGCCGTCAAGATTGACGGTTCCTTTGATGTTCATGTCCATGATTTTGTCTAATACGCCTTTTGCCTTAATGTCGGCACCCAGCCGTCCGTCGATGGATCCGAGTTTCACCACATCCGTAAGATAAGGCTTTACTTGGTTGAGTGCGAAGTTCTTGAGTCCAAGTGAAACATCGAATTCGTTTGTCTGGCTGTTGAAATCAGCGTCGGCGCTCAATACGCCTCCGTCGGCGAGAGCCACGGTCAGTCCGGCGTCGGTACTTTCAGTGCCTCCAATGCAGAAGTCTGGAACGATGATGTTGAGGTCTTTCAAATCCCAATGGCTTTTGCGCTGAAGGTCGGCATAATACACATGGCTGTTGCGGATGGCAATGTCGTGAAGGTTTATCTTCCAGTTGCTTGCAGAGGTGTCTTCTTCTGTGGTGTCGGAGGGGAAGAACTCTATGATGCTTGTGAAGTTGAACCGACTGCCGTCTTGCAGCACGTTTACGTCAAGTCCCGACAGCGTTATGTGTTTCAGGAAAACCTCTTCTTTGAGGAGTTTGAGCAACTTGATGGAAATGTCGAGGGTGTCGAATTGGGCAAAGGTGTCTTTGTCGTTATCTTCAAGCACAGCAAGATTGTGAATGGCTACATGTCCGGTATAGACGTTGACATGGAGTCCTTCTACGTTGATGGTTCGTCCAATCAGATCCTTTCCGTGATTGTTTACATACGACTTTGCGATGGGAGATACCAGTAGTGTTGCCAAAACAACAATAAATAACAGCGCACCGACTATTATCAGTGTGATTTTCAGACCTTTTTTCATCTTGCTCAATTTTTGTTTAAACTGCAAATTTACGTTTTTTTAATGAATTGTGAAGAGGGAATTGCGTGTAAAAAAATCATTTTTTGTTGAGGCCTGTGCAAATCGGAATATTGCGTTTTTTTTCGTATCTTTGCAGTTTAAATTCTTAGTCTATGAATGCTTCTGTTGTAAAAAATGACACTTTTCTCGCTAATTGTATCGTGGATGTGCTGCTGTTGTCCGCAGCTTGTGTAATCCCCGCAGTGTCCCATCTTGTCGGTTTTTCGGTCGGCGTGTTTAATCCGATGCTTTTGCTGTTGTTGGGCGGTATGTTGTTGGTCTCTGACCATAGGAATGCCTATTTTTTGGCGTTGCTCATGCCATTGTGTTCCTATTTGTTGGTGGGTATGCCTTCCTTCTCGAAAATGATTTGCCTGTGTGGCGAACTTACCGCTGTGGTGGCATGCTTTTCGATGCTTTCAACCAAGATGCGTGCTTTCCCCGCAATTTTGCTGTCGCTGTTTGCAGCGAAAGGTATTTACTATGGCCTGAAACTCTTGTTGTTGGATGGTGCTTTGGTTGCAACGCCTTTTGCCATGCAGTTGCCTGTAATGTTGCTTGCCGCTTCCGTTTTCGCTTTTTGTTTTAGAAAAATTGAAAGATGAATATCGCTATAGTTTTGGCTGGAGGTTCGGGAAGCCGCATGAATGCCGACAAACCCAAGCAGTTCCTCGATTTGGATGGAAAAACTGTCGTTGAACATAGTATCGATGCCTTCGATCGACATCCAGCCATTGATGCCATTGCCGTTGTGGTTCATCCGCAATACAAGGCCTTGATGCAGGAAATCATTTCTCGCCGCAATTGGAAGAAAGTCAATCAACTTATTGATGGTGGCAGCGAGCGCTATCTTTCCACGTTGAATGCCGTGGTCGCCTTTCTTGATATGCCCGACGACACCAATCTCATCTTTCACGACGCAGCCCGTCCGTGGATTTCTCAGTCTGTAATCGATAGGGTGGTGGATGCTTTGCAGGACCATGAGGCGGTGGGAACGGGTATCCCCAGCACCGATACCGTTTGGGAGGTGAATGTCGATTTTACGGCAAAAAAAATAGGTGGTCATTTTATTTCCCGCATTCCTCAACGCGAACGTATGTATCGCGCCCAGACTCCTCAAGCGTTTCGGCTTCCTTTGATCAGGGATGCTTATCAGCGAGCCTTGCAGGACTCCAATTTCCGTGCCACTGACGATTGTGGCGTGGTGCGTCAGTATATGCCCGAAGTGAAAATCCATGTTGTTGAAGGTGAAGAACGCAACAGGAAAATCACTTTCCCGAGCGACCTTGAATAATCTATTGTCAGTTCACAGTTCACAATTCACAGAATACAGTTTACAACAATATGCAAGCGATAATTTTGGCGGCAGGAATGGGTAGGCGACTTGGTGAGTTGACCAAAGGAAACACCAAGTGCATGGTTGAGGTAAATGGCACCACCTTGATTGAGCGTACCTTGAATCAGTTGCAAAAACTCCATTTAAGCCGTTTGGTGATGGTTGTCGGCTATCAGTCTCGGAATCTCATTGATTTTTTAGGAACTGATTATAATGGACTTAAAATAGAATACGTCCATAATCCCATATACGATAAGACAAATAATATTTACTCGTTGGCTTTGGCGAAGCGACAGCTGCAGGAAGATGACACTTTGCTTTTGGAAAGCGACCTGATTTTCGACCCGCAAATGTTGGAAATGCTTCTTTCCGACCCGAGGCCAAATCTTGCTTTGGTGGCAAAATACGAGAGCTGGATGGATGGAACGATGGTTCGGATTGACGAAGATGACAATATTGTCAATTTCGTTCCAAAATCAGCGTTTAATTATCGCGAGACCTCTGGCTACTATAAGACGGTGAATATCTATAAGTTCAGCAAAGAGTTCAGCACCACGAAATATGTGCCGTTTTTGGAGGCATACTCAAAGGTGGTTGGCAACAACGAGTATTATGAGAACGTGTTGCGCATCATTACTTTCCTGAACAGCCATGACTTGAAGGCATTGCGTGTCGGCGACTTGAAATGGTACGAGATTGACGACAAGCAGGATTTGGACATTGCCGAGGCGCTGTTTGCCGACGAGGAGGACATTCTGCGCAAGTTTTATGGACGTTTTGGCGGCTATTGGCGCTTTCCGCAGATGCTTGACTATTGCTATCTGGTCAATCCTTATTTCCCTTCGGAACGAATGGTTGATGAAATGCAGGCGAATTTCAAAACGCTCCTTACTGAATACCCGTCGGGAATGAAGGTCAATTCGCTGTTGGCAAGCAAGTGCTGGGGCGTTCGTGAGGAGTATATCATTCCGGGAAATGGCGCGGCTGAACTTATCAAGCTCTTGATGGAACAGACTTCCGGGAAAGTTGGTGTGACTCGCCCTATGTTTGAGGAATATCCTAATCGTCTGGACAAGAATAATCTTGTGACTTATTTCCCCAACAACAGCGATTATCGCTATTCGGTGGATGACTTGATGGGGTTTTTCGGGAAAAATAAGGTGGAAACACTTTTGGTTGTCAATCCCGACAATCCTTCGGGCAACTTTATTCCTGTGGAGGATTTGCATCGGCTTGCCTCTTGGTGCGAAAAGGAGAATGTTCGATTGATTGTGGATGAGAGCTTTGTCGATTTTAGCGAGCAATGGGAAACCAGTTCGTTGTTGAACGATTCTGTATTGGAACGTTATCCGCATCTCATCGTTATGAAGAGCATCAGCAAGAGCTATGGCGTTCCTGGTTTGAGGTTGGGCATTCTGGCTTCTTCCGACAAGGCAATGATTGCCAATATGAAGAAACAGGTGAGCATCTGGAATTTGAACAGTTTTGCAGAATATTTCATGCAGATTTTCAATAAGTACGAGCGTGACTACAAACGTGCTTGTGAGAAATTTGTTGAGGAACGCAACGATTTTGAACGGAATTTGAGATCGGTGAAGTTCTTGCGCGTGATGCCGTCTCAGGCCAATTATTTCTTGGTGGAAATTCTTCCGCCCTACAAGGCTACGACCATTGTGATGCAACTTTTGAAGCGATACAATATCCTCACCCGAGACTGCTCTACAAAACAAGGTTTCGACGGCAAACAATATATGCGTATTGCTGTGAGAAGCCATTCCGACAATGCTCGCCTTGTCGAGGCTTTCCATGCAATTGAAAATGACTACGCTTAATAAAAAATCTCCAAATCTCCAAATCTTCTAATGATATGACCAAGGTTTGCATTTGTGGTGGTGGCTCTTTGGGCCATGTTTGCGCAGGGGTTTTGTCTTCTCAACCCGATGTCGAGGTGAATGTGTTTACCCAGCGGCCGCAACGTTGGGACAAGACTTTGACAATTACCGATTTGGAAGGAAAAAACTATCAAGGAAATTTGCATCTTGTCTCAAATTCCCCGCAGGATGTTGTTCTAGGATGTGATATCGTATTCCTGTGCTTGCCGGGTTTTGCCATCGCTGATACTTTGCGAGCAATAAAACCATTCTTGGACAAGAATACCGTTGTCGGCTCTATTGTGAGCAGCTCAGGATTCTTTTTCTTCGCCCATGATATTCTTGGCGAGCAGACTCCGTTGTTCGGTTTCCAGCGTACGCCATTTATCGCTCGTACCAAAGAATATGGCGTCAGTGCAAATCTTTTGGGATACAAGCCGCAAGTGGCTATTGCTGTTGAAAATGTGACTGATAAGGATTCGTTCCGTGCTTTGGTTGAGAAACTTTGGATTACGCCTACCAGGTTGTTGGGCAGCCATTACGAGGTGTCGCTTTCCAACAGCAATCCAATCCTCCATACGGGAAGACTTTTTTCCATGTGGCACGATTGGAACGGAAAGGCCTATGACCACAACATCCTTTTCTATAAGGAGTGGACCGATGCGGCAAGCCAGACCATCATCGATATGGATGCCGAATTTATGACACTCTTGCGCCATCTTCCTGTCGCACATGGTGCCATTCCCCCATTGTTGGAGTATTACGAAAGCCATGATGCTGCAAGTTTGACGCGGAAAATCAGCAGCATCGCGGCTTTCCAAAACATAGCCTCTCCCATGGTGCAGACACCCGAAGGTTGGATTCCCGATTTTCAAAGCCGCTATTTTACTGAAGATTTCCCCTACGGACTGAAATTCATCGTAGAGCTGATGCGCAAAAATAACCTTCCTGCCCCCACGATTGAAAAAGTGTTTGAATGGGGAATGAACGTGCAAAAATGAAAGCCCTTTTGTGCGAGTTATCTTCATATTCGTCGCATGGTTTGTTGTGAAAGGGCTGTTGCCATAAATGTATTGACCAATTTAATTCATAAATAAGCAATGGTAGATAAAGATTACTGTTTAAGTTCATTTTTGGCATTTAGACATGTTTTCAATGATGAAAAGGATTTCGTTGACGGTCTTAAAAGACAAAAATATGTACCAATACAGAATGAAGCTAAAACATTCGTATCGAATGCTGTGGAAACAGACCGTGCCATAAAAAACGTGTTCAGGTTGGTTCGGAACGAAAAATTAGGTTTACTTCTTTCAGGAGGAATGGATAGTGCTATTCTGGCTTCCTATATGCCGGAGGGTGCAGATGCATACACGTTCCGTTTCCTTGGAGGAGAGTTCCAAAAAGAAGAATTGGAACGTGCAAATCAGTTTGCTGAATACTATCGTCTGAACCTTCATCATATAGAAATCAATTGGGACATTGTGGAACGGTCGCTTCCGGTAGTGATGAAACACAAAGGAGCCCCAGTGCATTCGATTGAGCCTCAAGTCTATTATGCTGCTCAACAAGCCAAACGAGATGGTGTAACGATGATGGTTATCGGTGATGGCGCTGACTATGTGTTTGGTGGTATGGATGGGCTACTTTCTAGAGATTGGACCTTTGACCAATTTGTAAAGCGAAGCATATATGTAGATCCTAAGGAGGTGCTTGTACATCCAGTGGATGTGATGGATGTTTATGAACGGTATCGTATTGGTGGTAATAGTATCGACTATCTTGGGTTCTATAATGGTCCAATCACAGATGAAAGCTATGCATCTTATGAAAATGCTTTTGAGTCGGCGGAAATGCCTTTCATCGACCCCTATGACCATTTGAGGCTTTCTTGTCCGTTAGATATTGATCGTATTAGGAATGGTGAGTCTAAATATGTAATACGAGAACTCTTTGGAATGAAGTATTCTCACTTTCCTGTCCCTCAGAAAAATCCCATGCCAAGACCTGTAGACAAGTATTTTGCAAGTTGGAAAGGACCTTCTCGACCTGAATTTCGTCGTGACATTCCAATGGACAGGTTTTCTGGAAACCAGAAGTGGTTGATATGGTGTGCAGAACGGTTTTTGGATATGTTTGCAAAGGATGCGGAATGAGACTGTTGCTGATAAGAGGAAGTTGAGGACGTTTATGCCGACAATAACCATAGCGGTGCATTATGTACTTTCTTCATTCTTTTTGTGTAAAAGAATAGTCGCAAGATGGGAATTCGTGCTGTTTTTTTTCGTACCTTTGCACTTTGTAATTCTCGGACTGTGGGTAAGTCAAATGCTGTTGAGGCTTTCATATAAGGCGGGGAATATAAATAATATTGATATATGATAATCGGTTATACTACAGGGGTTTTTGACCTATTCCATATAGGACATCTCAACCTTTTGCGTAGAGCAAAAGAACAATGTGATTATTTGATAGTGGGGGTTACTGTTGATGATCTAGTCCTTTACAAAGGTAAACATGCTGTGATTCCATTTGATGAACGTATTGAAATTGTAAGAAATATCAAGTGTGTTGACGAGGCTGTTCCTCAAGTGAACATGAACAAGATGGAGGCATGGAAAAAATATCATTTCAACAAGATGTTCGTGGGTGACGATTGGAAAGGAACCGAAAAATGGAACAAGATTGAGGCGGAGATGAATTCCGTAGGCGTAGAGTTGGTTTATTTCCCCTACACCAAAGGAACTTCCAGCACACTTATTAATCAGGTGCTTCTAAAACTCCGAGACAACAACAACGTTTTATGAAGAATTACGACAGGTCTTTCCAATATAAGTTGCGATTGCTTTGGGAGTATAAGGATTTATTGCGTAATCATTTTCCCCCAGTAACAAAGCGTTTTGTTAAATATTTTGCCAAGTGCCAGCAAAAGGCGGCGTTTCGGTTACAAGGAAAAGAGACTATAGATGTGGCTTTTTTTCTCACCACTCCAGGTATGTGGAAAGTAGATAGTTTGTTTTCTGCAATGCTCAAGGATCCTCACTATCATCCTTATGTGGTAATCTATCCCTACTCCTTTTACAAAGGGTTTTCTTCTGAAGAAGTGATGCAGATGCTGTCTCGTACAGAACAGTTTATTTCAGCAAAGGGGTATGAGTACAAAATTCCGTATGATGCTTCGCGCAATAGATGGCTCGACCCCCAAAACATGTATCATCCCGATATCGTGTTTTTCACAACCCCATATAAAGATTTCCCTCACACTTACTATGTTTACCATTATAGAAATTGCTTGACTTGTTACGTTCCTTATAGTTTTACGACGATGAACCTAGTTCAAGCAAACTACAATTTGATATTCCACAATCTTGTAGGAATCCATTTCCTGGAAACTGAGATACACAGGCAGACAGCGGAACGTGTTGCTAGGAATGGCGGGAAGAACTTGGTGGTTTCTGGCTACCCTGGCACGGAGATTTTTTTGCGCAAGGATTACCAACCCAAGGATGTTTGGAAACATCAGACTCATCCTAAAAAGAAAGTCATCTGGGCCCCGCATCATAGTATTGATGGTGGTATGCTTTCAAGTTCGTTCTTGATCTTTTGTGACATAATGTTGGAAATTGCTCAAAAGTATCAAGACCAGATACAGATTGTGTTCAAGCCACATCAGTTGTTGAAGTTCAAGTTGCAGCAATTGTGGGGAACAGAACGTACGAAACAATACTACGACAAGTGGAACGGATTTGAAAATACGCAATTAGAAGAAACGTCTTATATTGATTATTTCTTTTCTTCCGATGCTATGATCCATGATTCGGGATCATTTACAACCGAGTATATATTCCTCAACAAACCTGTAATGTTTTTGGGTGTCCCAGATATGGATATGGAGTCGGAATTTTGTCCTTTCGGAATAGAGTCCTATCGAAAACATTATCATGGTTCTTCAAAGGAAGATATTGAGCGTTTTATCGTTGACGTGGTCATCACTGAGAATGATACTATGTTTGACGCACGTGAGCAGATGATTAATCGCTATCTTCTTCCTCCCGATGGGAAGTTTGCTTCCGAGAAAATTATTGATTTTATAGAGAAAAAAATAGCTATTGGCTAAATATTATTTTTTATGGTAAAGGTTTCTGTAATTCTTCCCGTATATGGTGTTGCGCAGTTCATTGAGGATTGTACCCGTTCTTTGATGGCTCAGACGCTTCAGGATATGGAATTCATATTTGTGGACGACCATGGTCCTGATAATAGTATTGAGTTAGCCAAAAAGGTTGTAGAGGGGACTCCTCGTCAGAGCCAGTTCAAGTTTCTAAAACCAGAACGCAATCTTGGCGCTGGAATGGCGAGAAATTACGCCATCCCTTATGCAAAAGGTGAATATATCGCATTTGTGGATAGTGATGATACCGTTGATGCTCATATGTTTGAGTCGCTTTATGTTGAGGCTAAAAGAATGGATGCAGATCTTTGCTGTTGTCAGATGCAGAAGTACTTCATGGATGGAACTACAGGAGACATAATGCAAAATCCTCATGTGGAAGCTGGTGAATTGACACATGACAAGCGTAGCTACATTTTGACTCACTATGTTTCTCTTTTTGCATCATTCCTTTTTCGTAGCGCGCTTATTAGAGATAATAATATTTCTTTCCCCGAGGATCGTTCGGCTGACGACAGTTTCTTTGTTTCATGTGCTTGGATGACTGCAAAAAGTATTGCCTATGTTGACAGACCATTCTATCACTATCTTATCCGTCCAGGCTCGGTATGTACCACAAAGGACAGCAACAAATACCAGAAACGTATCAATGTGTTCAACAAATTGATAAATTATTCAAAGGAACACGGTGTTTATGAGGATTATAGAGACGAACTTGATTTTATGTATATCAAAAAAGGTTATCTTTCTTCTGTAATCAATTATGTGACGAATTCTACAGAACCTTCGCCAGAGACCATCAAAGGTATCCGAGAGCAATGTATCAACATAGTGCCTCTCTACAACAAAAATCCTTATTTTAAAGGTGGGGTGCGTCTTTTAGATATCCTCGTCCATCGTTTCCCTCGTGTTGCTGTTCCTGTTTTGCGAACCTACGCGAAGAAAAAGAATATTGTTAGTTGATTTTAATTGTTATGATATAATAAGGGTGCCAGAATCAATTCTAGTACCCTTGTTCCCTTAAATTTACGTTTTATCCAATCCTTTTTGCTAGTTCAAAAGCGTCAAAGAGGTTGTCTTCGAGTGAACAGTATTTCCAGGCTCCGTAACGTCCTATGGAGTAGATGTTTTTGGAGGCAAGTTGCTCCATTTTATCTTGCTTGTCTTGTTCGGAGGATTTTGTGATGTGAACGTAGGCTGGATCCATAACTAAAGTGTTGTGGGCTATGAGCTTTTGGGTGGTTACGATGCCGACCTTCCTTAGATCTTCCATTGTACGTTGGAGCAATTCTTGTTCGTCAGGGATTTTTTCGCTGTGGTTGAAACCTATTTCCACATATAACGACATCTTATTTTGTTGTAGAATGTTGTCATAGAATCCAACTCTGTAAAATACAAGATTTGTATTTGGAAAATAAATCCAATTGTTTTGGGTTTCAGGACCTTTACTGTCAAATCCTAAATTGAAGACCATAACTTTGTTGCATGAATAGATCTCTTTGTCGTATTCTATTCCACACGCATCCATCAAATGTGTGAAAGGCATAGATGATATTAAGTGGTCGTAGTGTATGTCACGTTTGTCGGTGTGGACAATTTGGTGCTCAGTGTCAATTTTTAAGCAGTTTTCGTTGAAAAAGATTTTCGAAGAATCAACGTGGGAAGCGACAGATTCCACAACTCTTACGCACCCTCTTTTCGGATAAAGAAAAGTAGCGTTGTAGGACTTGTTTGTCGTATTCCTGAAATTGCGTATTATCTGTTCCTTGTCGGCGTAAGGGAAGAATCTTCCCATTGCATCAACATCCAGTTTGTCCAAATCTGTTGCATATAATTTTGAATTATATGGGATAAGAAATTTTTCTGCAATTCCACGACCGAATTTCGCATAGAGCATAGTCTTAAAAGATGTGATGTTTTTGTCCGCATCTTCTGGTATGTTAAAGAGGTCGTATAGACAATCTATGAATTCTTCTTTTTCCAGTTGGTGAATATTCATTTGGAATGGGAAGTCAATATGCCTTCCATTGTAGATGATTTGTGTCTTCTTCTGTACACTCAACATCTCTTCCTCGGCAATTTGTTCCATTACATAATCCTTGATTTTGGGATGCTGAAAATGAAAGAAATGACCAGAATAGTCCCATACATAATCTCCTTCGTAGAAGGTCTTGCAATATCCCCCAACACGGTCTTCTCGTTCAATAATAGTATAGTCGTGTAGTGTGGCTGCAGCATAGCCTAATCCCGAGATGCCTGCTCCAATGATAATGTCCATTCTATTGATTTGTTTTGTGACGTTTACGATAATATACAAACAATACTCCGCCTATGCACAGTACCATAATTATGGAACTAATCATGGTTGCTTTGTCTAATTTGTGCAGTGTAGGCGCTTCGTTCCGGAACTCTATATCGTGTTCTCCTGCGGGAATCACCAAAGCTCTCAGCACATAGTCTGCTCTCAAGTATTCGGCAGGTTTCCCGTCAATATAGGCTCTCCAATCTGGAGCGTAGAAAATCTCGCTGAATACGGCAAGTTGCTCTTTCTCGTTGTGGCTCTTGTATCGCAAGTGGTCGGGATTGTAGGGCTGTTCTGCGACAAGTTCGATTGTCGCTAAACTATCCTCTTGAACAGCAAAACCCTCAAGTGCTTTTCCCCATTGCGACTTATCTATGATGGCGGTCTGTTTTGGGTCGAAATCTTTCATGGCCAGGATTTCAGCATTGGCGTCTTCCACCATTTCTACCTTTTTTACAAACCATACGTCTCCGTTTGCAGTGTTCCTTCTAACCACTTGTGCGGTGTTCTGATTGGGGTAGACGATATATCTGCAATTCAGCATATCCAGGATGGGAATGTTGTCCCAAGGTGTCAGGTTGCTTTGTGGATTTGCAACCAACTGAACAATGTTCTCGTTTACACGATTTACGATAGCCTCATTGTTTAGGTAAAAGTCAATCAAGTCTTGGTATCTGCGCAGTTTTGCGGCGCTGTAGCCTCCTACCTGGTGGTGGAAAGCGCTAGGCTTCGAGTCGTTGAAGGTGTTTACGGTAAGGTTCATCACTCTGTAGCTTTGGTCACCAAATTGGGCTGCTTGGGCATCAATCTCGTAATCCCAAGAATCAGGCTTTGTCTCTATATCGCGTTCACGTGCAAAGTTGTCTTCGTTTAGGTATCGGCGGTCTACTCCCCAAAGATCCACAACAATCAAAACCAAAAGCGCACATAATACCATCCAACTCTTTTTCAGCTTTTTACTCAGGTACATCCAAATGATTCCGGATGCCAAAAGAATGAAGACGATTGAACGCCACGAGTCGGATACGAAGAGTGCTTTGCGGTCTTTGATAAAGATATCTTGAATATAGCTCCATTGATTGCCATACTGGTTGGACATTCCGGTGTCTGATACTCCGGAAAAACTCAATCCACCCTTCAGTATCAACCCTATTAAAATAATACCTCCAGTGATGCCTGTTGAAATAAAAAGCTTCCGTCTGATGGATTTCAATTCTATATCGTTCCCGTTGGTGTTAACCGTTTTTACAACCTTGTCAAGCGCCAACATTCCCATCAGAACCATGGTTACATTTGCCAACACCAATGCCATTGAGGGGGTCCTGAATTTGTTGTAAAGCGGAATGTTGTTGAATATCCATTCGTTGAAACTCATAAAGTTGCTTCCCCACGACAGCATAATGGACAAGATGGTTGCGATCAGTATCCACCACCGTTCGGGTCCCTTTACGACAAGGAGTCCGAACAAGAACATCAAGACGATGATGGCTCCGAAATAGACGGGTCCGCTCGTAAATGGCTGGTTGCCCCAATACAACGGCATTCGGTCTTGGTGAAAGTTCTTATAGCTTTCGCTTTCGTGTGAAACTTTTTCTCCACTGCCGCCCCCCATCGAACCAGGAACCAAAATAGTGTAGGTTTCTCCAATTCCGTAGCTCCAGTTGAAAGCGTAGTCAATGTCTAGGCCTTTGGTCGAAGCGTTTCTTTCGGCTCCGTCAGGTTTCACGCTAATCTCGCTGCCTCCACGCATTGTTTCTTTCATGTATTCTTGGTTTACAAGAAGATGCCGTGCATTGCAAGCCAATGCGAACACGCAGCCTATGAGCAACACTCCCGTCCCTATGAGAAATTTCCTTAAATTCTTTTCCTTGAGGGAGCATATGAAATAGACAATTCCCATTACAAAACCGCATAAGGCTGTGTAGAAGGTGATTTGGATGTGGTTGAAGGTGATTTGCAGCCCAAGAGCCAATGTGAATAATATGCCTCCCCACAGCAAGTGTTTGCCCTGTTTGCCTTGAATTCCTTTCCAACAGAGTAGCATTCCCGCTAATATAGGCGCCATCATGGACAAGGCCCAAGCCTTAGTAATGTGTCCTGCTTCAATAATGATGATGTTGTAGCTTCCCAGTCCAAAACCTAGCGCTCCGATAAGCGCAATAAGCGGACTACATCCCAATGCGAGCAATGCAATATAGAAACCTACCAAATATAGAAACAACACTCCGATGTTTCTTTCCAGCCCCAAGGGCCTGAGTATGGAAATTGACTTGATGGGCGTAAACACAGACTTTTGAGCCTCTATGGCTGTTTGGTATCCAGGCATGCCGCTAAACATACTGCTGTTCCAATTAGGAATGGAACCTGTCTGTTCCTTGATTTGCATCTGTTCGTGGCTCATCGATTCGGCTTTTTGGATATCTCCTTGAATCACTACTTTGCCATTCAGGACAGGCTTGAAATAAATGCAGCTAATGGCAAACATCAGGAGGATGATGCCAACGTGTGTGAATACTTTTTTTCTGTTCAAATTCATAATGTATTTCTGCGAAAAGTTAATTGTTCGTTTGTTATTGCATTGTTATCTCACCAAAGTGACAGTGCCTACTATCGGTTTTGGGTTTCCTTTCTCGTTTTTGTTGTGATAGTGGATGATATAGACGTATGCTTCTTGAGGACACTTGATGCCGTTTCGGGTTCCGTCCCAGTGTCCAGTAAGTCCGTCGAAAGTGCAGACTCTTTCTCCCCAGCGGCGGTAGATCGAAACGGTCATTTTGTCAACGTTTTCGCTAGTGACGGAGAAGTATTTGTTGGTTTCGAGGTCTGGCGTGAAAATATTTGGCACCCAGATGTTCGAGGGCATATTTACGTTGCTTGGATCTTCCGGGTCGGGGGTGGTGCAGTGCACAGAGAGCGCCAGTCGCTGAATGCTGTCGCAACCATATTGATTTCTGTTGTAAATTTCTGCGTAGCTGCTTTGGTCGTAGGTAACACCGTTAATCCATGTGTAGTTTTCGGTGTCATTGATGTCCACAATATAGAGCGTGTCGTAGTCTGGATGCAAGGTTACATTTATGTGAATCAATGTGTCACACCCGTCGGCTGATGGGTAAACCACGTCGTGGATTCCATCTGAAGTGATAATTGTGTCGTTGATGGAAACGTATGGCTGGCAAGCTTCAATAGATATGTGCGACTCGGTTTGTCCGATTCTCAATGAGAGGCTGTAGATGCTGTCGCAACCGACGACGGAATGGATTGTGTCGTAGTAGGTACCCGATTGGGTGTAGGTGTTTCCTCTCCAGTCAAAGTGGTCAGAACAAGAGGATTCGTATTCTGTGGGGTTTTCTATGATTCCTACTAGTGATATGTTTAGTATGGTGAGGCTGATGCTGTCGCTGTCGCAACTTCTTATTTCGTAAGTTCCGGGAACGGCGAAGTTCGTTCCGTTGTAAATTATTGTTGAATTACAGCTTACTGTGTCGATTGTGTCGCGGAATAGATTGCTATGGATGGATGTTCCTCCCAAAGTATGGATGTAGGCTTCCCAGTCTTCTCCAAGTCCATAGGTGTGGGCGCTGAATCCCGAACCAGCTGTTGTTATGGTGTGGCTCCCTGAGGTGATGGATTGTCTCGCTACGGAGTATCCGCTTGCGCCTGCTGGCTGAAAAGATGTAAGTGTGGTTCCGTCCAATTGCAAGAGGTTTGTCTCTCCATTGGGAACGACAATATTTACATAGTATTTGCTTGAAACGGATCTGCTATGGGTGTAAAATGTGCTGAAATCGGCTCTTTTTTGAGTCATGTTTACGGAATTTGGAGCAAACATGGCGGGGTCGCCCCAGTCTGAACCTTGCGCACTTTGGTGGCGACTGTCCAAATATTGAAAAACTTCTGCAGGCTTGCTTGTCTTCAGTGTTGTGATGTCTGTTATCGTAAATTCGTAGGTTTGCAGGCTGTTGAGCGTCGTACTCAAAACTCCATCCACATATACGGCGCAGCTGTCATCTTTTGAGGTAACTCTCACATAGTCATAGTTTCGCCAAGGACAAGGTGAAAGTATCCACATTGTGTCCCAATAAATGGTTGGGATGCACTCTTGGTACATGTGGTCGTTGGAGTTGGCGGTTGAGGATGGAATACTTCCCATTGTTGTTCCTGCAAAAACAGCTATTGGTTTGCAGTCTGTTGTTGTAATGTGCGTTCCCGTAAAGTCTCCGGTTGTGGCGGGACTCTTGACCTGAAATACTTGTCCGCTTTGCAATGATATTGTTGCGTGGTCGCCGCTCTGGTATGTCGAAGATGTCGTTCCTGTAAAGTCAATTTCTACTTGGGTGTTGTTTTCTACTGCTACAATGCTGAACTCGGTATGTGAATCATTTGAGCGAGAGGATATTAATGGGTAGTTTTGAATAATGTATTCGCTTCCGAGCGACTGGGTCGTGAGTAATTGCGTCGCATCCGATGAGGCGGTTGTATGGTTGTATGCAGTCACTTCAATGCTGTCTGTTGCCGTGATGTGGATGCCTGTGTTGACAGTGGTGCAACTCCCGCTGTGAAACATATTGGAGGCGTCGGTACTTGCGACTTGATATGTTGTTACTTGGTGGCCTAATACGTTAAGTGTGTGGGACCAACTTGTATTTGGGTTCGTCAATGTTACAGTGCAATTTCTTGGTCCAGTTATATTGAAATAGTATACATCAACATCATTATCGGCACTATTGCCCAAAAAAGTCATCCAAAAATCAGTTCCTTGCGTTGATAGTTCTTGTGCCGATATGGAACTGATTAGTGTGGCCATTGCCAATAAGACAAAAAACTTTTTCATGTATAATGATTGTTATTATCTGTATTAATTATCTCCTTTCACTGGGTATGAAATTCTGGCATGATAGATGCTTTGCATCTTGCTTTTCAACATCTTCTCAATCTTGGTGATGTCGTCGAATGTCAAGTCGCAGTTGCTCAATTGTCCCAGACGAATTTTGTCTTCCACGATATTCTCCACCAATTTGTCGATGTGTTCTTTGTCGGCGTTTTTCAGACTCTTGCATGCCGCCTCCACGCTGTCCGAAATCATCACCACGGCGGTTTCGCGTGAGTAGGGGCGAGGACCTGGATAGCGGAATATCTCCTCGTCGATGCGTTCGTTGGGATGTTCTGCTTTGTATTTTGCGTAGAAATAACCCGTGTAGGTGGTTCCGTGGTGGGTGCGGATGAAGTCGGTTACTATGGATGGAAGGTGATACTTGTGGGCGAGTGTGATGCCGTCCTGTACATGCTGCGTGATGAGCTGTGCGCTTTCTTCGTAGGGCAACTCGTCGTGAGGATTGAAGCCTGAGTTTTGGTTTTCGGTGAAATTCAATGGCGCTACAATCTTTCCGATGTCATGATACAATCCGCCAACTTTCGCCAAAAGTGCATTCCCTCCAATTTCGCTGATGAGGTCTTCGCTGATGTTCGCCACTTGCATTGAGTGCTGGAACGTTCCGGGCGCTTTCCTGCTCAACTCTCTCAAGGCTGGCGTGTTCGTCGAGGCGATTTCTTGTAAAGTCAAGTCTGTCGTAATGCCGAAAATCCTTTCAAACAGATAGATGAGCGGATGGGCGAGCAGCGTGAGCAATGCGTTGACGAAGAATGTGGCGTAGCGTTCGGGGTTCAATGTCTGGAGATTGGTGTCCTGGCTCAGTATGCCGGCGGTGTAGATTAGTGAATAGGAGAAGAAGATTACAATGCAAACGACGAAAAACTTGCTGCGGTTTCCAAAGTCTTTTACGCTGATTATGCTCATCATTCCGGTAATCAGTTGGTAGAAGATGAACTCGTAGCTGTTGGGCACCATGTTTCCAAGAATGATCACCGTGGTAAGGTGAATGTATAGTGCGACGCGCATGTCGAAGAAAATCCTCATCAAGATGGGCACGATACACAAAGGTACGATTAGTACCCAGTCGGGGTTTACATGCAACACGAAAGCCGTGGCGGCACTCGCCATCAATATGGTCGTGAACACCAACAATACCTTTTTGTTGTCTTCCAAGATGGGGTGGTTGGTGTTTTTCATGAACATGTACAGCGCAATGAATGCAATCAGGCATAGCAACGCTTGTCCGATATATTTGCCTGTTGGGTTGTAGTGCTCGAGGAATCTTTGCGTGTTTTCGGCTTCAAGCGATTTCAGTACATTGACTTTCTCCGCTGTGATGTATTCGCCTTTGGCAATGATCAGAGAACCCGTTGGAACGATATCTGTGCCGCGTCCAATTTGCGAGAGCCGTGAGTCCAGCTCCAGCTGCGTGCGACGTTTGTCGTAAATGATGTTTGGCACCAATATGTGATCTACCAAAATGGAGTCGTTGATGTCGAGTGCCGAAATGTATTCCGACGCTTTGTGCTCCGAACCGACATTGCCTTTCAGCAATACGATGGAGTGTTTCTCAATGTCGGGCATCTCTGCGGGCAATTCTATGTAGCCTTTTCGGTAGATGCTGTCCAAAGTCTTGCGCATCTTGCGTTGCTGCTGCGCAGAAAGGCTGAAGTCGCTGACGGCTTTGTTGAACTGCTGCAATGCTTGATAGTAGGCGCTGCTGTCTTCCTCGAAATAAAGCGTGCATTTTGATTTGGCTTCGGCCAGCTCTTTTTCGTGCGTGGCGGCATCCTGCAATACGGCAAAGTCGAACGTGGCGTAAAGGTCGTTGCTGTTCCAGAATCCTCCTAAAGAATAGTCGTATTTTACACTCTGACGCTGATGGGGAAACATTAGCAGAATCAGTGCGATGGAGACAATGAGCATCGCTATCTTGTATAAATCAGGTAGATGCGATGCTGTATCTGATAGTGTTTTCTTCATTTTTACAATGTATAATAAAAAGCAAAGATACAAAATATAATTAAGTATTGAAAATGAAAAATGAAAAGTGAGGCAAAGGATAAGGTTTCATGATTCAAAAAATGATCACTGCTTAAGACTGAAACTAAATGCTTAAAACATAAAACCAAGGCCATTGTTGAAAATATTTTTTGCAATCTGTTTTTTTATTTGGTTTATCTTTTGTATTTTTGCAACATGAAAAATTTGAACGAAACCGCCGCTCGTACGGCTGCTTTTTTACTGCAAGTCAAGGCTGTTAAGCTGAACAATGAAAACCCATTTACTTGGGCTTCCGGTCGTAAATCCCCTATCTATTGTGACAACAGAATTACGTTGTCATATCCCGAAATCCGTACTTTCATCCGCCAACGGTATGTGGATATCATCAATGAGTATTTTGGCGATGCTGATGTGATTGCCGGTGTTGCCACTGGCGGTATCGCTCAAGGCGCTTTGGTCGCCCAAGAATTGGGCAAGCCTTTTGTCTATGTCCGTAGCGAGGCCAAGTCTCACGGACTCACCAATCAAATTGAGGGTGAGATCCATGAAGGACAGACTGTTGTGGTTATCGAAGATTTGGTTTCTACAGGAAAGAGCAGCCTTATCGCAGTCAATGCGTTGCGCGAGAAAGGTTGTATCGTCAAGGGTATGGTGGCTATTTTCACCTACGGCCTTGCCGTTGCCGACAAAAATTTCGCTGACGCAGACGTTGAATTGCACACAATTACCAACTACGATACATTGGTTCAGGTGGCTAAAGAGGAAGACTATGTTTCTGAGTCTGACATGCATTCCCTTGCAGAATGGAGGAAGAATCCGGAAAAATGGTCTGATGATAGAATGTAATCTCGCCCCAAAAATTCCTTATTATAATGAAAACGAATCATAACTGTTGGCTTTTTGTTGTCGCCGCATTGCTTTGTGCCATGCCGCGACTTCATGCGCAGACCATCAGCGACGTTTCGTTTGAAAAACAAGGCGAGCAGTTGGTCGTCAAATATTCCTTGGATAAACCTTGCGACATCCGAATGCGGGTGTCCACTAACAAAGGACGCACCTATAGCCTTCCTTTGCAGAATCTTAGCGGCGATATCGGAAAAGGCATTGAAAAGGGCGAACGTCAGATTATTGCTTATTCGCTTACCGAAATCCGCGGCGTGGAGGATTCACTTCTGCGCTTCTGTGTAGAGGTTGACGACGGTTCTGCCGAAATTCGTTACGAAGACAACATCTTGAAAATGATGCCAGTTGAAGGCGGAAGTTTTCAAATGGGGTGTGTCCGCAAGGGTGTGGCTAAGCATAGCTATGAAGCCGAACTTCCCGTCCATGACGTAACGCTAAATTCATTCTATATTTCCTCTTGCGAAATCACCCAACGCTTGTGGGTGGCTATAATGGGCGACAATCCGTCTCGGTGGCAGACCTCCGACAGCCTTCCAGTAGAGCAGGTGTCGTGGAATGACGTGCAGATTTTTATTGCCAGACTCAGCCAATTAACAGGCTATCGTTTCCGTCTTCCTACCGAGGCGGAATGGGAGTTCGCCGCTAGAGGCGGAAATCGTTCCAATAATTATGTTTTCCCTGGTACCGACGGCGATCTCGGAGCATATTGCTGGTATGGAAGCAATTCTGGTAATGTTACGCATCCTGTGGGTCAGAAAAAAGCTAACGAACTGGGACTCTATGATATGGGTGGCAATGTGGCGGAATGGTGCTGCGATTGGATGGAACCATATCAATCAGGTGCCGCAACCAATCCTCGAGGACCTAAGCATGGTGAGAACCGTATTCTTCGTGGCGGCAGCATCAACAGTCCCTCTTGGGGATGTACGGTTTCGGACCGTTGTTGGTATCTTCCAGACCATTCCTATGGTTGCTATGGCTTTCGTTTAGTGCTCGATTCCGTAGAGAAGGAAGATGAATAGTTCCGGCTATGGATAAAGTTCAAATACACGACAAGATTTTCAAAAAATATATTTCCGAATCGGAAATAGGGAAGATTGTTTCCCGCCTTGCGGGTGAGCTTTCTGCTGATTATCGTGATCTCAATCCCATCGTTATCCCAATTTTGAATGGGAGTTTTGTCTTTGCCGCCGACTTGCTGCGTGCTATCGATTTTGACCCTCAGATTTCGTTTGTAAAGTATTCTTCCTATTCGGGGACGCAATCAACGGGCGTGGTCAAGAAACTGATAGGTTTTCCTGAGTCTGTTGAAAATCGTCATGTTTTGTTGCTAGAAGATATCATCGAGAGCGGCATTTCGATGAAGTGTACGTTGCAGCAACTGCGCGACCTTCATCCCGCTTCTATCCGAATCTGCACGTTTTTGCACAAGCCTAACCTTTTTGATGGCTCGTTTCCTATCGACTACATCGGCAAATGTATCCCAAACGACTTCATTGTGGGCTATGGATTGGACTACAATGGTTTGGGACGTACTCTCAAAAGTGTGTATGTGATTGATGATTAACGCTTCATTTTCAACTTTTTTATTTACTTGTAAATCATAATTTTACTAATCAATGTCCCGTCTCCGATACCTTCCTTTCTTGCTTTGCTTGTTCTTTTTTGCTTCTTGCGAAGAAAGCGAAGACCCTTCCAACGTAAATCAGTCGGCGCTCATTGGTCGGTGGCAGAAAGTGAATGGAACGGAATGCCGTCGCTTTGACAGCAATGGACATGGCGTCAAATGGGATCCCTCCGATGATGTGATGGAGGATGAAGGCAAGCGTATGAATTGGCATTGGGAAGACAGTAAGACTTTGTATATTGAATTTGAAATGGATGCTGAAATTGGTGGCAGTTCGGGCGAGCCGACGGTGGTTCCCGAGGATTATTTTACGGTCGTTCGTGCCGATGCTACAAATTTGGTTTACAAATCTGACGACGGTTTCCTATATTCTTTCAAGAGAATATAATTTCGTGTATAGTGATTAGTGAACCGACTTCTTAACCCTTAACTCATAGCTCACTTGAATAAACCTCTGAAAATATCGCTCATTTCCATAGGCTCTTTATTGGGGCTGGTGGTTGTTGTTTTGGCTGTCGCCTGTTGGTTGGTATTTACTCCTTCGAAACTCACGAAGATTGTTAATTCGTTAAGCGAAAAATATATACTTTGCGATTCTGATTTCCAGTCTGTGGATTTGACACTTTTCAAGACTTTCCCTTATGTTGGTTTGGATGTGCAGAATGCGGTGCTGGTGAATCCTGTGGACAACGCTCCCGACACTTTGGCTCGGATTGATAATCTAATTGTGGCTTTCAATCTTAGGGATTTCTTGAAGCAAGGTGCCATTAACGTGCGTCAAGTAAAGCTTGATGGCGTGATTGCCAATCTCTACGTCGCACCCGACGGCAGTTCCAATTTCGATATTTTCCCCTCGTCGGAAACGACCGATACTTCTGCCACAACTTTGCCGGAAACTATTTCTATTGAGCAAATTCAGGTCAGCCATCTCTCTGGTTCCTACCGTGACGAACAGCATCACATGGCGTCGACTTTTGAGGATGTATTTCTTGATCTTCAAGGTTCTTTGAACAAGAAACTCGCTGACATCGACCTCGAATTGAAGTCGGGCAAGTTGGACTTTGCCATGCGTGATTCCCTCAACCGTCCTTCGCTGCAGGCGCATCTCGCAGATTGGATTTTGAATTTGGATACCAAGGCCGATATTGACCTTTCAAACCTCGAATCACTTAAACTCGATGACTTCGATCTGGATTTGAAAGCCTCTCGTCTCGACTTTTCCATGATGGATTCCTTGAGTCGGCCGTCGCTCGCAACGCATCTCGGCAATTGCGCTATTGACCTTGACGCAAAGGGTTCCCTTGATTCTCTTGATGGTGTGGTTAAACTTTCCTTGCCAGAAGGTGATTTCGCTATGGGTGGAATCGATTATGTTACGCCAGAACTCAAACGTCAAGGTGACGTGCTTTCCCTAAAGTTGCCATTGGCGGCCAATCTTCGCGACAAACGTTTCACGCTTGGCAAAACCGATCTTTCGCTGGCGCAATACGATTTCATGCTTGATGGCAATCTGGTTTTGGCAGATAGTGCCAAGCAACGTCCGATGTCGGTTGATATGAATTTGAAGTCCAATTCTTTGCCCATAGCGCCACTTATTGCAGCCTTGCCGCCTTCTTTCACGCAGTGGCATAAGGGAATGGAGGTGGATGGCAAAGTTTCGCTCGACCTCAACGCCAAGGGTAAAATCGAGGCCGATACACTTCCTTTGGTAACGGGTACGCTTGCTTTGGACAAGGGCGCTTTTGCCTACAAGAGCCTTCCTATGAAGTTCAACAAGATTTCCGCTAAGCTGCGCACAAATCTTGACCTTTCGCGCCAAAATCCTTCTACGGTTGATGTCCTTTCGCTTCAGGCCACTTCGGGCAAGAGTAAAGCGACGGTGACGGGCAAGGTGAACGACTTGCTTGGCAATCTCTCCACCAACCTCAAGGTCAAGGGCGACCTTAAACTTAAAGAACTTATGCCGTTGCTTCCCAAAGACCTCAAGATCAAGGCTCAAGGCGACGCCAATCTCGACCTTGCCGTTGTGGCTACGTTAGAACAACTTCAGAATGTTGACCTCAACCACATCAAGGCAAACGGCAATATCAAGTTCCACGACCTTGATGCATACTATGATAGTATTCATGCCGTTTCGCCCCAACTCGACCTTGCCGTACAACTTCCCGTCCAGCGCAAAGTCAAATCCAATGAGGTTCTTGCTGCCCACATCGTTGGCGGCAAACTTGACGTTGATATGCCTTCGTCTAAGATGACCGTCAAGACCAAGAATCCTGACCTTTGGGTTCGCCTGAACGACGTGATGGACAAGAAGCAGAAGCTTCAGACCTCTTTTGATATCAACATGGGACGCACTTCGCTCACTATGGATTCCACTTTGGTTTACACCGATTCCATCGATCTTTCGGGCTCTATGCGTTACGATGAGTCGAAGTCCAACATTTTGCAACAGCTTAATCCCGACCTTGACATTAGCCTTTATCGTGCCGTTGTTTCCATGCCTCAGCTGCCCGAGGCGGTGCGTATGCCTTCATTTGACTTTGTCTATACTCCTGAGAAATGTCGTATATCTGAGGCTGATGTCCGCTGGGGTACTTCCGACTATCAGCTGTCTGGAACTGTTGAACATCTCGAACAGTGGCTCGACCACAAGGGAATGCTGGTCGCCGACCTCAATCTTGTCTCCAATTTTGCCGATGTTGACCAGTTGATGAATATGTTTAGTGGTTCGGGAACGCCCAAAGACACGCTTGAGCAGCAACGCAAAGAGGACAACGTCGCAGCGGATGCCAACCCATTCATCGTTCCGCGTGATGTGGACATTACCTTCAATACTCATGTAAAACGTTGTGTTGCTTTTGGTAATGACTTGACCGACCTTTCTGGCAAGGTTACGGTGGACGATGGTGTTGCTATTCTCGACCAGGTGGGCTTTGTCTGCAAGGCAGCAAGAATGCAACTTACGGGTATCTACAAGTCCCCGCGTCCCAACAACCTCTATGTGGGAATGGATTTTCATCTGCTGGACATCAACATTCATGAGCTTATCGATATGATTCCTACTATCGACACGCTTGTGCCGATGCTGGCTTCTTTCGAGGGCTCCGCCAATTTCCATCTGGCTGCGGAGTGCAATCTCACTGCCCGTTATCAGCCTAAGATGAGCACACTTTTAGGCGCTGCGGCAATTGACAGCAAGAATCTTGTTGTGCTCGACAATGAGACTTTCTCGACCATTGCCAAGTATATGATGTTCAACAAGAAGACAAAGAATAAGATTGACAGTCTCGACGTCCAGCTTACAGCAATCGGTCCTGAAATCAAGGTGTATCCTTTCTTGCTCTCACTTGATAAATATCAGGTGTGTGCTAGTGGACGTCATAATCTTGACAATCAATGTAATTATCATCTTGAAATTATCAAATGTCCGTTGCCTTTGAGGGTTGGAGTTGACGTTACGGGCTCTATCGGAGATTTGCACATCGGTTTGGGAAAACGCCGTTATTCGGACCTTTTCATCCCAGAAAAACGAGACGAGGTGGAACAGCGCACTATGGCTATCAAACGCCGTATCCAAGGAACTTTGCAGAAAAACGTTAGATAGAAGATTTGGAGATTAGAAGTCAGTTTAGAGTTTAGCGTTAAGGTCAAGGTCAAGGTTAAGGTTAAGGTCAAGGTCAAGGTTAAAGTTAATGTCCAGGTAAAACTATAGAATCCAATCTGATTTAAACATTATTAATAACAAAAAACAAAGACTATGAAAAAATTATTTCTATCGTTTATGCTGCTGCTTTCAACAGTATTTATGGGAACAGTAGCTGCACAGGACGTCATTACGATGAAGAATGGCGAGGAAGTTAAGGCAAATGTCACAGAGGTGACATCATCTGAGATCAAGTATAAGCGATTTGACAATCCAGATGGTCCGACTTATACGATTCGCAAGTCGGATGCTTTTATGATTAAATACAAAAATGGAACCAAGGAGGTCTTGGAATCTGGTAATGGGTCTGCGTCAAACGACGAGGGCGGTTTCTGGAAACCAAATCTTTGGACTAACCAGACTGTTATGGGTGTGGCTCCTTATTATGATTTGGGTGGTCACGTTGCTACTGGTGGCCGTCTGGGTGCCGAATTCCGTTATCGTAGATTTGCTGGCGATGTTTTCGTGAAATTTGGAGGCTTGGGTTTGATGAATCATATATATCTGGATGATTCCGACACGGAGTCACCATCCGAAGACATCAGCGGATTTGGAGGGGGCTTTACGCTGAAGGTTTATCTTCCTTTGGCTTCATCTCACAATACGTTGTATGTGGGCTTGATGAATGAGTGGTCGTCTTATTCTTGCTTTTTTGCATCTGATTCGTATGATAGTTATTCGGCTAAGTGGGACCAATGTGACTATACCGGTACGGGTCTTGGATTTGGCTATGGCTATCATTCCGGAAAAGGTTTCTTTGTGAATGCAGGTTTCTATTTTGGCCTTGCAGTAGCCAATTTGGAATATACCTATAGCAATCATCCTGACTCTTATGGCTCTTGGTATAAGGATGATGATTCCTGGGCTTGCCCTTTCTTTACCGTGGAACTTGCCATTGGCTGGGAGATTCCGCTTATGCGTAAATAATCACGATGGTTGAATTTCATCTCCAAGTAAAGACCTTCTGATTCCTGACAGGACAGGAAATGTCGTCTGCCTTTCTCAGGCATCTATCTGAATCTTGGATCCTCTTTGCGATAGTGTCCATTTTTATATGGATACTATCGCTTGTTTTTACCCAAACCGTGTGCTTTATTGGTGTGTAAATCAATTTTTTTTTGTATCTTTGCAATTTGCATTATGTAGTATTGCAAGTGTTTAGAATGGATTTCATTGCATGAGGATTGTCTTCTGAGATGGTTTTATGTGCTTGATAGCCATTGCTGTATGTTTGCAGTGCTGCGGGATGTCAAATATTACACTACCAAACTACATACTACTATGGATGAAGATTTGTGCTTGAAATTCGACGAAGTTGAACGAATATTGTTTGAAAATAAACCTTTGCAAGTGCCTGAAACGGCAATCCAAAGGGTCTCAAAGAGCTATGATTTTCTCAAGGGGTTCTGCTCCGACAAGGTAATCTATGGCATCAATACGGGTTTCGGCCCTATGGCACAATGGCGCGTGGATGATGCTTATCTCTCCGACTTGCAGTATAATATCATACGCAGCCACGCTACAGGCGCGGGTGAACCTTTGGGCGACCTTGATGTGCGTGCTGCCATGATTGCCCGTCTGGGCACGGTGCTCCAGGGCAAGTCTGGCATCCATCCTGATGTGGTTCCGCTTTTTGTGGAGTTCATCAACCGCGGCATCTATCCTTTCATTCCCCGTCACGGTAGTGTGGGCGCAAGTGGCGACTTGGTGCAATTGGCTCATATCGCCTTGACTTTGATCGGCGAAGGTGAGGTGCACTACAAGAACGAGTGGCGTCCTTCAGCAGACGTGTTACGCGAAAATGGCTTGCAACCATTGCAGATTCATATCCGCGAGGGTCTTTCTCTTACCAACGGAACTTCCGTAATGACGGGTATTTCCGTAGTCAACCAGCACTATGCAGAGACCTTGCTTGACTGGGCGATACTCGCCACCGTATGGATGAATGAGATAGCCTCTTCGTTTGACGACCTCATGGCTGAACCGCTCAACAAAGCTCGCCGCCATAACGGTCAGCAGTATGTGGCTGCCAAGATGCGCGAGTTGGCTAAGGGAAGCGCTTGCCTCCAACAGCGAGAGCATGAGCTTTACGATAACGGCCACAGCGACAACAAGGTCTTTGAACACAAAGTACAGGCATACTACTCGTTGCGTTGCGCTCCACAAATCTATGGTCCCATCTACGACACACTTTGCTATTCCCGCAACATTCTTGAAGAGGAGCTCAATGCTGCGAGCGACAACCCCATAGTTGATTCCGAAACACAGAACGTCTATCATGGCGGCAATTTCCACGGCGACTATATCTCGCTCGAAGAGGATAAGGTGAAGATTGCAATGGTGCGTCTTGCAATGACTTCCGAGCGTCAGCTCAACTATCTCTTCCACGACCGTATCAACGGTATTTTGCCTCCTTTCCTGAATATGGGTACCCTTGGCCTCAACTATGGTATGCAGGCTTGCCAGTTTACAGCAACCTCTACCACTGCCGAGTGCCAGACTTTGGCAATGCCTAACTATGTGCATAGTATCCCTAACAACAACGACAATCAGGACATCGTCAGTATGGGTACCAATACGGCACTGCTCTGCCGTCAGGTGATAGACAACTGCTTCCAGGTAATGGCAATCCAGTTCATCGCCTTGGCGCAGGCTACCGACTGTCTGGGGATTGCTTCAAAGTTGGCTCCCGCTACGAAACATCACTATGATGCTGTCCGCAAACTTGTTCCGATGTTTGTTGAGGATACACCTTTCTACAAAGACATAGCAGCCGTGGAAAGGTATTTGAGAATTGAGAACTTATCGAATTGAGAATTGATTTTCTAACCTTCAAACCTTCAAATCTTCTGATCTTCTAATCTGTAAATCCAAAATGGGCGAAACAAACAAAATAGCTTTGGTAACGGGTGCTTCTCGCGGACTTGGTAGAGCCGTGGCTGTGAAACTCGCATCCCAAGGTATGCGCATACTCATCAACTATCAGTCCAACGCCGAGGCTGCTAGCGAGACTTTGCACTTGGTGGAGCAAGCTGGTGGAACAGGCGAATTGATGCCTTTTGATGTGGCTGATTCCCAATCCATCGAGCAGGCTTTGCAACAGTGGCAGGAATCCAATCCCGAAGAATATATTTCGGTGTTGGTGAACAATGCTGGCATACGTCGTGACAACCTGATGATCTTCATGCAAGACAACGATTGGCATCAGGTAATGGACACCACAATGAACGGTTTCTTTTATATCACCCGCCGACTTCTCAAGGACATGATGACGCACCGTCAGGGCCGAATTGTCAACATGGCTTCTCTCTCGGGTCTCAAGGGGTTGCCTGGTCAGGCGAACTATTCAGCTGCGAAAGCGGCGCTGATTGGCGCCACTAAGGCTTTGGCGCAGGAAGTCGCTTCCCGCAAGATTACTGTGAATGCTGTGGCTCCAGGATTCATTGCGACGGACATGACGGCAAACCTTGACGAGAAGGAGTTGAAGAAACTGATTCCCGCAGGTCGATTCGGCAAGCCTGAAGAGGTAGCTGCGCTTGTCGCTTTCCTTGCTTCCGACGAAGCCTCCTACATTACGGGCCAGGTGATTTCTATAAATGGAGGATTGTATTGTTAATTGAAAATTGATCTTCAAATCTTCAAATCTCTCCTAAAAGTGACCCGTGATTTGTGATCAGTGACCAGAGACCAAATCCTTCTTAACTCTTAACTCATAACTCTTAACTAAAACAAATTTGCTAATCTTCAAATCTTCAAAAATATGAAAAATTTATTAAGCATTATTGCATTTGTATGCCTGATTTCATTCTCAGTCAAGGCTCAGGATTCACGCGTTGCGGTTCCTTCTGGCTACCAAGGTTTCTTGGAGTACGGCACCAACTATTGTCCTATGGAAGAAACTACAGCCATTGAGTTCTCTACTACCCATGGCTGTTTCTTTACCGACAAGGCCTATATTGGTATGGGTATTGGACTTGAGGGAAGTGATGATTGGTTTTTAGTACCTATTTTTGTTACTTTGAAGTACAACTTTACCTACAACAAGCCCGTGACGCCTACGGCCCAGATTCGTCTAGGTTCTTATCTTGGTGACGAATTTGGCGCTTACGGAGATGTCGCTTTTGGTTTGCGGTTTGGTACCAAGCGTGATTTTGCTTGCAACTTAATGCTTGTATGCTCTCTCTTCCAGCCGATGATGGAAGAATACTACAGCTATGACTATGTGACTGGTCTTGACTACTATACTCAGAGAAACACCTATCCTTCAGGATTCGGTATCCGTTTTGGAATTGAATGGTAATTAGTGAATTGAGAATTGAGAATGGTTCAAGTTGTTCAAGTTGTTCAAATGGGTCAAATGGTTCAAATGGGTCAAGTGGGTCAAATAGAAATTTCTTAACTCTTAACTGACTCCTAATTTTCAAATCTCCAAATCTTCAAATCTTAATGAAAAGACGTGTCGTTATAACGGGCATGGGAATTTGGTCCTGTTTGGGTAACAACCTTCATGAGGTCTGCCAGTCGTTGCGTGAAGGCCGTTCGGGTATAGGAATTGAGCCTGAGCGTTTAGGCTACGGCTATCAGAGTGCTCTTACGGGCATTGTGCAACATCCACAGCTCAAGGGTGTTATTGACCGCAGACTGCGTGTAGGTCTTTCCGAGGAGGCAGAGTATGCCTTTATGGCAAGCCGAGAGGCTTTTGCCGAGGCTGGAATTGACGATGCTTATCTTTTGGCGAATGAGGTCGGTGTGATTTTTGGCAACGATTCTTCCGCCAAAGCCGTTGTTGAGTCTGCCAACATCATGGCAGAGAAGAAAGACTCTATGCTTTTGGGTTCGGGGTGGATTTTTCAATCCATGAACTCGACGGTCAACATGAATATGAGTACCATCTTTCATCTCCGTGGCATCAATTTCTCAGTAAGTGCCGCTTGTGCAAGTGGTTCCCATTCCATCGGCTTGGGCTACATGTTCATCCAGCAAGGATTGCAGGACATGGTGCTATGTGGTGGCGCACAGGAAACAAACTACTATTCAATGGCTTCTTTTGACGCGCTATCCGCCTTTTCTCGTCGTATGGATGACCCCACCAAGGCTTCTCGTCCCTTTGACCGTGACCGTGACGGCTTGATCCCTTCGGGAGGAGCTGCCGCTTTGGTGTTGGAGGAATACGAGCATGCCAAGGCTCGAGGCGCCAAGATTATCGCCGAGGTCTGTGGCTACGGTTTCTCCTCCAATGGGGCTGGCATTTCTCAGGCAAGCGACGACGGGTCGGTGATTGCCATGCAGCGTGCAATGGACGACGCAGGTATTGTGGCAGATGATATTGATTATATCAACGCCCATGCCACATCAACCCATCAAGGCGACATGAACGAGGCTGTTGCTTTGGACCGTCTTTTCCGTGGCAAGCATGCACTTATCAGTTCTACGAAATCCATGACGGGCCACGAATGTTGGATGGCAGGAGCCAGTGAAATCGTCTATTCAGCATTGATGATGCAGCACAACTTTGTGGCTCCGAACATCAATTTTGAGAATCCAGACGAGTATAGCGAGCACCTTAACATAGCAGCCAAGACTGTCGAGACCGAGGTTAATACCGTACTTTCAAACTCTTTTGGTTTCGGTGGAACTAATAGTGCATTGGTAATTAGAAAGGCTTAACGAATTGAAAATTGAGAATTGAGAATGGAGAAATGTGATCTTAACCTTGACCTTGACCTTAACCTTGAACTTAGCTCATAGCTCATTACCCCGAAGGGGACGTAAACACCGCTGAATATTATTTAATTAAGTGAACAACTCTTAACTAAAACAAATCTTCAAATCAATAATACAAAATGAATCTTTCTCCCGCATTAGAAAAAGCATACACTAAGGAACGTCTTTCGGCAAGGGAAGCGCAGGAAAAGGCAGAATGGATCGCTTTTGGACCTATTGTTTTCCAGGCTTCGCGATTGATGATAAAGTTCGGCATTTTGGAGATGCTCCGCAATAGTGACCAAGGTATGACCCAAGAGGAAATAGTCCGCGAGACCAAACTTTCTCCATACGCTGTCAAGGTACTTTTGGAAGCGGGATTGTGTATAGGTACTGTGTTGGTTGACACTGAGTCTGACAGATTCTCTTTGTCCAAGACGGGTTGGTTTTTGCTCAACGATCCTGCCACCAGGGTGAATGTGGATTTCAACCATGATGTCAACTACGAAGGTTGGTTCCGTCTTGAGGAATCTCTAAAGGAAGGCCGTCCTGCAGGTTTGGAGCATTTTGGCGATTGGCCTACGGTCTATGAGGGCCTTTCCCAGTTGCCTCCACAGGTACAGAAAAGCTGGTTCGGATTTGACCATTTCTATTCCGACAGCTCATTTCAACAAGCCCTTGAGATTGTATTCCAACGCAATACAAGAACCCTTCTTGATGTTGGAGGCAACACTGGCCGTTGGGCTTTGCGTTGTGTGGATTTCAATCCTGATGTACAGGTGACTATAATGGACCTTCCGCAACAGTTGGAGATGATGCGCGAGTTCACAAAGGGCAAGAATGGCTACGAACGTATTGGTGTCTATGGTATTAACCTTTTGGACAATGCCTCTGGATTCCCTACGGATCGCCATTACGATGCTATCTGGATGAGTCAGTTCTTGGATTGCTTTGGTGAGGATGAGATATTTAGCATCCTTTCTCGTGCCGCCAAGATTATGGATGCAGACACCCGTCTCTATATAATGGAGACTTTTTGGGATCGTCAGCGTTTTGAACCTGCTGCGTTCTGTCTGACAATGATAAGCCTCTATTTTACGGCTATCGCTAATGGTAACAGTAAGATGTACCATTCCGATGATATGGCTGCCATTGTTCGTCGTGCGGGTCTTGAGGTTGAGACTATCCACGATGGTTTGGGGCAAGGCCACAGTATAATGGTTTGCAAGATTTGTGACAAGTGAATTGAGAATGTAAAGCCTAGTCACAGTTCACAGATTACAGATAATTGATAAAAGAAAACTTAATTCATAAATACTAAAAAACAACTAACCGTGGAAAGAAAAGAAATCGAAGAAAAAGTAAAGCAGTTCTTGGTAGAAGATCTCGAAATCGACGAGGAAAAGATTGCATTGGATGCTCGTTTGAAAGAGGATATTGGAATTGACAGTCTTGATTTTGTGGATATTGTCGTTATCGTTGAGAAGACTTTTGGCGTGAAAATCAAGCCCGAAGAGATGACCAACGTTAAATTGTTCTCCCAGTTCTGCGACTATATTCAGGCGAAATTGTCAGCAAAGTAAGTAATGTGACCTTAACCTTGGCCTTAACCTTGAGCTTGAGTTTGAGCTTGACCTTAACTAATCTTCAAAATGGAAAAGTGGAGTGGTAAGACCGACGGACTTCCTTGGATGCAGCGTTCGCTTGTTGCGATGTTCCGTTTTTTGCCTGTACAGCTGCTTTATGCTGTAATGGCTTTGGTCGTACCGTTCTATGTCGTGTTCAACCGTCCTGCCTATCGTGCTATTTACCAGTTTGGAAGACAGCGACTAGGCTATGGACCGCTGCGCGCTTTTGGACATGTGTGCAAGAACAATTTTCGTTTTGGACAGATCATTTTAGACCGTTTCCGTGCATACGCAGGCAAGCGGTTCGGGTTTGAATTTGAGAATAAGCAACTTTTTGATGCTTTGGAGTCTTCCGACAAGGGTTTTGTGCAACTAAGTGCCCATGTGGGAAACTACGAGATGGCGGGCTATGCATTGAATTCTAAACTCAAGCGTTTCAATGCGTTGGTCTATGCGGGAGAGACGGAGACTGTTATGCAAAACCGAGAGAAACTGCTTTCCGCCCACAATATGTCGATGATTCCTGTCAAGAGTGATATGTCGCATTTGTTTAGGGCCAATGCCGCTTTGGAAAATGGTGAGATTGTGAGTATGCCTGCCGATCGTGTGTTTGGCTCTTCCAAGAGTTTTACGTGTGATTTCTATGGCGGCAAGGCGCAGTTCCCGATGGGACCTTTCTTGATGGCAGTCCAGAAAGAAGTTGATGCCTTGGCGGTTTTTGTGATGAAGGAATCCACCTACAACTATCGAATCATCGTTCGCAAGCTCAACGGCAACCAAGAGGGAAATTTGCGTCAAAAGGCAGCAGCCTTGGCGCAAAGTTACGCCCAGGAACTCGAATCCATAGTGCGTCGCTACCCCGAGCAGTGGTTCAATTATTTTGACTATTGGATAGGGGACGAAGAAAAGTATTAAGTATAAAGGTTTCAGTGATTCTCCATTCTCAACTCAACAATTCAACAACTCAACAATTCAGCAATTCAGCAAATCAACTTGTCCATTATTAATTATACAATAACAGACCTCATCCCTCAGCGTCCGCCATTTGTAATGGTGGACAGACTTGTTTATTACGACTCCGAGAAGGCCACCACGCATTTGTTGGTTCAAAACGATAATCTTTTTTGCGAAAAAGGAGTGTTGCAGGCGGCAGGATTGGTCGAAAATATTGCACAGACCTGTGCCGCCAAGATAGGCTATGCCAACCGTTGCTGCAACGAGGCGGTCAAGGTGGGTGTGATTGGAGCCATCCGAAACCTCAATGTCTATCGCTGCCCTGCTGTGGGTGAATTATTGGAAACGACAATCGTCGTGAAGGAGGAGGTCTTTCAGATGACTTTGGTGGATGCGGTGGTGAAATCAGGCGAAGAAGTGCTTGTGGAAGCACAGATGAAGATTGCATTGGTGAATTGAGATTAGTGACTAATAAAAATCTTCAAATCAACAACTCAACAAATCAAATTATGCCTCAACTTACAGCGACAAAGGAATTTAGCATTAGATTCAGCGAAGTGGATTCGATGAATGTGGCTTGGCATGGTTCGTATGCTTTGTATTTCGAGGATGCGCGTGAGGCTTTTGGGGAGAAATACAATCTGGACTACCTCACCATATACCACAATGGCTATTATGCTCCGTTGGTGGAGTTGGATTTCAAGTTCAAGCGCCCCATGGTCTATGGAATGAAACCAGCTGTGAAGATTACCTACGTTCCCACCGATTCCGCCAAGATAGTCTTTGAGTATGAGATTCGCAACACGGAGGACGATACATTGATAGCCACGGGCCGTTCTGTGCAGGTGTTTATGGATTTGAACTATCAGTTGGTGTGGATGAATCCACCATTTTTTGAAGAATGGAAAAAGGAGCAAGGAGTATGATAAAGATAGCCGACAGTATTATATCGCCCTTAGGTTTCGGTACCGAAGCCAACTACCAAGCCGTGAAGGCTGGCAAGTCTGCCTTGCGCCGATACGAAGGTTTTTGGGGTTTGCCAGAGCCCTTTGTGGCTTCATTGTTTGACAGGGCGGTCGTTCGAGAGTCTTTCGCCAAAGTACCGTCCCCTTGTGCTTGTACAGAAACCAATTATACTTTCTTTGAGCAAATACTGATTCTGTCGGTATATGACGCTTTGTCGCAGTGTGACATCAATCCCGCATCCGACAGGGTGCAGTTCATACTCTCAACTACCAAGGGAAATGTCTATCTCTTGGATAAAAAACAAAATGGTTTTGAGCGGGATAGGGTGCTTTTGGGCGTTGCAGCACGCAAGGTGGCGCAGTTTTTTGGAAACAGCAATCAGCCCGTTGTAGTGTCGAATGCCTGCATCTCTGGTGTTTGTGCGCAGATAGAAGCCTTGCGAACGTTGCAAGCAAGTGAATGCGATTATGCCGTAGTGATGGGTGCCGATATGCAGTCGCCGTTCATCATTTCCGGTTTCCAGTCGTTCAAGGCGTTGAGTCCTGAACCATGCCGTCCGTTTGATGCCAACCGCAAAGGCTTGAACCTTGGCGAAGCAGCCGCCTGCGTTATCTATGGGACAGTTCAAAGCACTCGGACCCAAGCTCATTGGCAAGTGCTCAATGGCGTGATACGAAACGATGCCAACCATATTTCAGGACCTTCGCGAACGGGAGAGGGAAGCTATCGTGCTTTGGTGGATACCTTGGGCGATTTTGACCCCAATCAGTTGGCGGTAATCAATGTCCACGGAACAGCAACGCTTTATAATGACGAGATGGAGTCGTTTGCCATTACGCGAGCAGGGCTCAAAGATGTTCCCGTGAATGGACTGAAGGGCTATTATGGACATACTATGGGTGCGGCGGGCATCATGGAATCCATCTTGACCATGCGTTCCTTGGAAGACCATACGATTCTCGCCACACGCGGTTTCGAAACGATGGGAGTCTCCAATCCTTTGTCGATCCGTAACCAACATCGTACTACCGATAAGAAAGCCTTTGTCAAGTTGCTTTCTGGATTTGGTGGTTGCAATGCTGCGCTACTGTTCGCTGAAGAATGTCCTTCGGAAGGATGTTTTCACCTTTCCGCAAAGAAAAGGCATCAGGCTCCTTCTTGTAGCGTAAAATCTTCAATCCGACTCACTCCGGAATTTGTTGAACTCAATGGCACACGCATACAGACAGCGTCCAAGGGACGTGAATTGCTTTCGGAACTTTATCGTAATCATATCAATGATTATCCAAAGTTTTTCAAGATGGACGCACTTTGCAAGTTGGGATTTGTGGCTTCGGAGCTGTTGTTGAAAGGACTTGACGAGCCAGAAAATGACCAGGAACGAGCTGTGGTGTTCTGCAACCAAAGTGCTTCGTTGAATGCCGATACTTCATTCCAGCAAACCATCCAGGATTTAGAACAATTTTACCCAAGTCCGTCGGTGTTTGTCTATACGTTGCCAAACATTGTCACGGGAGAGATTGCCATTAGAAACAAATTTTTTGGCGAAACCAACTTTTTGGTACTTGCCGAAAAAGATGAATATACGATGAATCGTTGTATCCAGCATGCTTTCCAAGACCCATCATGCAAGAGTGTGATTGCAGGCTGGTTGAACTGCAACAGCGAGGATGACTTTGAAGCGGAAATGAGAATTATAAAACAAAAAACATATAACATGGAAGAATTAATCTTAAAACTGAAACAGGAAATTATTGAAGTACTGAACCTTGAAGATATGAAGCCTGAGGATATCGATGAGAACGCATCGTTGTTCGGCGAAGGTCTGGGTCTCGATTCTATCGATGCATTGGAACTCATTGTCTTGATGGAAAAGAACTACGGCATCAAGTTGCAGGATCCTGCCCAAGGCAAGGAAATTTTCAAGTCCGTAGCTGTAATGGCAGACTATATCACCAAGAATCGTACGAAGTAAAGTGACCAGTGAGCAGTGATCAGTGAACAGTAATTGGTAACCTGTGATCAGTGATCAGTGCTCAGTGAACTGTGAAAAGTAGATAGTGAAAAAACTCAACGATGAAGACGAACATTGCTATAACGGGTGCTGGCATCGTGTCCGCTCTTGGAGTGGGGAAACAGCAAACCCTTGAGGCCTTGTTGCAGAAGCGCTCAGGAGTGGGCGAAATGCGCTACCTGAAGAGTGAACACAAGGAGTTTCCTGTGGGCGAGGTTCCCATGAGAGATTCTGAGATGGTCGCTCGTTTGGGCTTGGACGCAGCCCGACCCACTACGCGTACTTCGTTGATGGGTATGCTCGCATTGGGAGAAGCGTTGCAACAGGCGCGTTTGGAAAATCTTGAGAAAGTTGGTTTCGTGTCGGGTACCACCGTTGGCGGTATGGACAAGAGCGAACAATTCTATCTTGATTTCCTAGAAAATGACCAGCGCAACGAGTACATTGCCACGCATGATTGTGGTGCATGCACCGAGATGATTGCCGACCATTTTGGTCGCTTCGCTTTTGTTTCGACCCTCTCAACTGCTTGTTCCTCTGCTGCAAACGCCATTATTTTGGGTGCGGAGAAGATTTGCAATGGAGAGGTTGACATCGTTGTGGTGGGTGGTAGCGAATGTCTTACCAAGTTCCACCTCAATGGCTTCAATTCGTTGATGATTCTCGACAAAGAAGGATGCCGTCCATTTGATGCCACACGTGCAGGTTTGAACCTTGGCGAGGGGGCGGCCTATATCGTGCTGGAGACACAACAATCCGCCATGAAGCGTGGCGTGGAGCCTTTGGCATATTTGTCGGGCTATGGCAACGCTTGTGATGCTTTCCACCAGACGGCATCGTCGCCCAATGGCGAAGGTGCCTATCGTGCGATGCGAGAGGCATTGAAAAAGGGTGGGGTTGCTCCCGAAAAGGTTGATTACATCAATGCACATGGAACGGGAACGCAAAACAATGATGAAAGTGAGTGCGAAGCTATGCGTCGTCTGTTTGGCGAACAGTTGCCTCCATTCTCATCCACCAAGTCCTATACAGGACACACCACCAGCGCTTCGGGTTCCATCGAGGCTGTGATTTGTCTTTTGGCGATGCAACAACGTTTCTTGCCTGCCAGCCTCAATTGGAGTCATCCTATGGACAACGGACATAAGCCCATCACGGAATTGAAGACCGACGTGGATTTGCATTATGTGCTGTGTAACTCGTTTGGCTTTGGAGGCAATGATTCATCATTGTTGTTGTCCTCCCCCAAATCACAAATCACAAATCACAAATTACCATTCTCTAATCACCATTCACCAATCCATATTCTAGCTGCCAAGCAGATTTCCATCCAACAGCCGTTGAGTGAGGATTGGATGCAGAATCCTATAACTTATCAAGTACCCTATGTGCGTTCGATTGCCGCGGACTACAAATCCTATGTGACACCCATTGAGGCACGCCGAATGGGCAATATCCTCAAACGTGCCTTGGCAACCTCCATAGAGGCAATGCGTGAGTCTGGAATAGAAAACCCGGATGCATGCATTACGGGTACGGGATTAGGATGCATAGAGAACACAGAGCTGTTTTTGGATGCTTTGTGTCGCGATGGCGAGCAATTGCTGAAACCTACCTATTTCATGCAATCAACCCACAACACAATCAGTTCGTTGATAGCCATCAAGAACAAACTGCATGGCTACAATGCTACCTATGCTCACAAGGGTATTTCGTTTGACAGCGCGTTACAGGATGCCTGGTTGCAGTTGTGTTCGGATTCTATCAAGTCGGCTTTGGTGGGTGGTCACGACGAGATGACACCCTCATATTTCAAACTTTTGGAAAAGATTGGCTACCTCGGTCAAGGTAATTCCATAGCGGGAGAAACCGCTGTCTCATTGGTTCTCGCCCAAGGGAATGCCATCCCTTCTGAAACCAATCCATTGTGCGAATTAGCTGCTTTTTCAATGCGCTATTGTCCAGAAATACATTCACTTCATGAAATGTTGCAAGAGGTATTGAAGCAAGCGGATATTACGCTCAATCAGATTGACGCAGTTATGACGGGAGTCAATGGAAATCAGGCTAACGATAATCCCTATTTGCTTGATTCCAAAGAGTTGTTTGCCAATATTCCTTTGCTGCAATATAAGCATTTGTTTGGCGAAAGCTATACCGCTTCTGGTTTTGCCTATTATGTTGCGGCACATTGCTTGGACAAAGGCGTTATTCCCCAGCAACTTTATGTGGATGCTTCGCAAGTCTCAGATAAAACACCTAAAAACATTTTGGTGTTCAATCGATCCGACGGAAAGAATTATTCATTTGGAATCCTAATCACTAGTCACTAATTACCAATCACAATTTAATCCTATAAAATAATGTTCACGCTCATCATCTTGGCATTAATTCAATGTATTCTGCTTGCAGGAGGACAAGCTATGTTGAAGTGTGCGCTCAACCGAATCGACCATTTTGAGTGGTCGTGGTCTTTTGTTGGCAGCCAACTCACCAACTGGTGGTTTTTGGCGGCTGGCATTACGTTGGGTGCTGCTACGGTGCTGTGGATGTATATTCTGCGCAAATATCCATTGAGCCAGGCCTATCCTGTTACGGCACTCAGCTATGTGGTCAATATTTTCATTGCTATGATTTTCTTTGGTGAGTCAGTTCCTATTTTGCACTGGATTGGCGTTCTACTGATTGTCGGTGGTTGTATCATGTTGGTTTGTTGATTTCTCCAAATCTTCAATAGTGACCAGTGAGCTGTGATCAGTGACCAGAGACCAAATCCTTCTTGACTCTTAATTCTTAACTGACTTCAAATCTTCAAATCTTCAAATCTTCAAATCTCCAAATCTGTAAATATGAATCAAAGATTTCAAAAATATATATTGCTGCTTTTGTTCTTCGCATCGGTATGCTCGCTGCAGGCGCAGACTGTTATCGAAGGAGTGCAAAAGGCATCTTTGATGAAGAGTATTACGGAAAAGACGCTGGGCATCAAGACGCTGCAACGTCATTTTACGCAGACTAAGGTCTCTTCTTTGCTTGCCGATCCTGTGGTCGCAAAAGGTGAAATGACCTATAAAAGTCCGCAAACGCTTCGTTGGGAGTATCTTACACCCAACCAGTTCCTGTTTGTCTTGCAGGGTGATTCCGTGATTACACAGTCCTCAAAGGGTAAGTCTGTTTCCAATGTCAAGGACAACAGAATGATGAAGGGAATTTCTTCAATGATAATGGGTTGTGTGTCTGGTAAGAAACTCTTTGACGAAAAACTCTTCTCAGTAACGATGCTTGACGAAGGAAGTTCTTATGTCGCACAAATGACTCCGAAACGCAAGGATATGAAACGTATGTTCAACCAGATAACCTTCAAGTTTGACAAAAAATCCTATGTCATCAATGCCATTGTTATCAATGAGCGTAGTGGCGACATGACGACCATTGTATTTAATTGAGAATTAATAATTTAGAATTGATAATATAAAGCCTAATCACTAATCACTGGTCACGAATCACAATTATGAATCTTTTGGACGATATGTTTTTGCATAAGGGAACGGAATCCGAGGGGGATGCTTTTGTGGTTGTTTTGCAACATCAGCCTCAGCATCCCATCTATAAGGTTCATTTCCACGGACAACCTATAACGCCAGGCGCTTGTCTGATTCAGTTGGCAGGAGAATTGTTGGAAAAGCAACTTCAAAAAAAAATTGCTTTACAAACTATCAAGAATGTGAAATTTCTTTCGATGCTTGTCCCTCAGGAGGATGGCATTGTGAAGTTTGTTTTTAGTGGCATTGAGGAGGATGAAGTGAGATGCAGTGCAAAAGTGGAGGTGCGTGATGAGGAAAATGTGTATGCAAAGATGTCGTTAGTGTATAATATAAGTGAACGGTGAACTGTGATCTGTGAGCTGATAAATGAAATAATTGAACTGTGAACTGACAATGAGTAATATAGATAGCAATACAAATCAGATGACTGCAGTGTGTGCAGTTGTGCCAACCTACAATAACGATAGGACGTTGGCGGATGTGTTGCATCGCGTCTATTGCTATATCTCTCATATTGTTGTGGTGAACGATGGCAGCGATGACCATACCTCTGAGGTACTTGCAGGTCTTGACATCCCTGTGACGATTGTTTCCTACGAGAGAAATCGTGGCAAGGGATATGCTTTGCGGATGGGATTTGAAAAGGCTCGTGCATGTGGATTCCGTTATGCGGTTACCATCGATTCCGATGGACAGCATTTCCCAGAGGATTTGCCGTTGCTGTTGGATGCTCATTCCTTGCATCCCGACGCACTCATTGTTGGTAGTCGCAATTTGCAAGCCGACAATATGCCTTCGGGCAATACTTTTGCCAATAAGTTCTCTAATTTCTGGTTTCGTTTGCAGACGTGCAAAAAGTTGCCCGACACCCAAACGGGTTATCGTCTCTATCCGCTTGAAAGTCTGCCAAATCTGAAATTACTCACCTATCGATATGAGGCGGAATTGGAATTGTTGGTCGGTTTGGCGTGGAAAGGAGTGGATTTGATTCCCGTAGGTGTGCGTGTGTGCTATCCCGAAGACCGCGTAACGCATTTCCGACCCTTTGCTGATTTTTTCCGTATCTCGGTGCTTAACACTTTCCTTTGCATTGCCGCTGTGCTGTATGGCTATCCCTCAATGTTTGTACGATTTTTAGTTAAGAGCTATGAGCTATGAGCTAAGGTCAAGGTCAAGGTCAAGGTTAAGGTCAAGGTCAAGGTTAACAAATCAACAACTCAACAAATCAACAACTCAACAATCAATGACACGTTTTTTCCTCGCCATATATGATTTCTTGAATCGGCATCGCTGGATGACGGTGCTGCTACTTGTGGCGATGATGGCATTGTGTGTGTTGTTGAGCCTGCGGTTGAACTACAAAGAGAATATTGCCGATTTTTTGCCTACCAATCCCGAAAACGAACGCTATTCTGCCGTCTATAATGGTTTGGGTGATCAAGGTAGGATAACGATTCTGTTCCGCAGCGAGACGGAGGTTGAGGATGAGGCGAAATTGGAACTTGCTGAGGCTGTGGATTTACTTGAGGAGACGTGGGAAAACTCGGAATCGTTGCAGAGCATAACGTTGCGCTGTAAGATGGATGACGATGAGGTGTTTGAGGCAATTGATTTTATGCGTGACCACTTTGTACTGTTTTTGACGGAGGCGGACTATCAGCGAATGGATTCCTTGTTGGCGCAGCCTGGCTATGTGGCGCAATGTATGCAGAATATTCATGGGATGTTATCCTTCCCGATGTCTGCAATGGCTACCGAAGCCATCGTGAACGATCCATTGAATTTGTATGGTCCTGTGTTGCAGCGAATGAGTAGGCTGAGCGCATCAGACAACTACGTGATGGAAGACGGCTACCTCTACAGCCAAGACGGGAAATGTGCTTTCGCCTTTGCCGAGTCGCCCTATGAAACGAGTGATACGCGCAACAATGCCGTTTTGTCCAAGGTGATTGATTCTGTGCTGTCTCAAACCATGGCGGAAAACCCAAATGTTCGTGTGTCGGCTGTGGGTGCACCGCTGATTGCCGCCACCAATGCTACGCAAATCAAGAAAGATAGTTTTGTCTCCATTGCGCTTGCCATTGTACTGATTATGGTGGTGTTGCTGTTTGCTGTTGGGCACAAACGCAACTTGTTGTGGATGGGGCTTTCTATTGTCTTTGGCTGGCTTTTTGCCTTGGCGGCAATTGCTTTGTTCCGTCCCAGTGTCTCCATTATTGTTGTGGGCATAGGCTCCGTGTTGGTAGGCATCGCAGTTAACTATCCGTTGCATTTTTTGGATCATATCCGTCAAGAGACAGACAAACGCAGTGCTTTGAAAGAAATGGTTGAACCTTTGGTGGTGGGCAACATCACCACGGTGAGTGCTTTCGCTTGTTTGGTCTTTGTTAATGCTGACGCAATGCGCGATCTTGGCCTTTTCGGTGCTTTGATGCTTGTGGGTACTATCTTGTTCAGTATGATTTTCTTGCCTCAATTTGCCAAGAGTGGGGTGAGAAGGGAAAAGAGGGTGAATGAGGCAAATTGGACTAATTGGTCAACTTGGGCTAATTGGTCAAATTGGACTAATTGGGGAAGGAAACTCTTTTTTGTGTTTGTCATATTGCTTACGATAGTTTTTGGCATACTCAGCACGCGGACTACTTTTGACAGCAATCTACACAACATCAACTATATGACCGATCAGCAACGCGAGGATTTGGCGCTGTTGAGTAGTAGCGTGGAATCAAACGACGCTGAAAAACTGCTGTATGTAGTGGCTGAAGGGAAGACTTTGGACGAGGCTTTGGAACACAATGAAGCCCTGCTGGAACAGGTGCGGCAGGTGGGTGTTCCTGATAGCAATATCAGTGGGGTGAGTGGCATATTGCCTTCGCAAAATCGTCAGCGTCAATCTCTTGAAATGTGGCAGGATTTCAAGGCTCGTCATCCCCAAGTGGTGCAGGATTTGCAACGGGAACAGCTGCGTAATGGATTCAACAAAGGGGCTTTTGACGTTTTTGTGCAACGTTGGGAATCGGACTATCAGGTGTTGGAGAATCAGGATGTGACGTTGGGTGCAAACTATATCTTGCAGAGCGATAGCGGGGTCTATGTAGTGAACTTTGTAAAGACCTCTGCAGACATGGCAGCTGAGGTGAAACAGCGGCGATTCGCAGGGTTCGCTTTCGACGAGTCGGATGTAGGAAACAACCTTGTTCAAATGCTTTCCGACAACTTCAACTACATTCTTTATGTCTGTGGTTTTGTGGTCTTCTTCTTCCTCTGCTTGTCGTTTGGTAGTCTGGAACTTGCATTGCTTGCCTTCCTGCCCTTGACTGTGGGCTGGCTGTGGATTTTGGGCATCATGGATGTGTGGGGTGTGCAGTTCAATATCGTAAACATCATCCTTGCCACTTTTATTTTTGGTCAGGGAGACGACTATACCATTTTTATCACTGAGGGTTTGATGTACGAAAATGCTTATGGGCGAAAACGCTTGAAAAGCTATACGCGTAGCGTAATCCTTTCTGCAATCTTGATGTTTGTGGGAATGGGTACCTTGATTGTGGCGCGTCATCCTGCCATGAAGTCTTTGGCAGAGGTCGCCATCATCGGAATGGCTGTTGTTGTCTTGATGGCATGCTATCTGCCTCCCTTAGTCTATCGTTGGATGGTCTATAAGAACGGACAGAAGCGACAGTTCCCGATAACGTTGAAACGTTTGTGGCGCAGCTTTGTATCGCTGTTGGTCGCTGGAGTTTTCATGGTTGTGATATTCACTCCGTTTGCGATAGTCTATTGGCTTGTGGTTCCCGAGAGTGAACAGAAACGATTGCGCTATCATCGGTATATTCAAAGCTATACATCCAAAGCCTTACGGTGCATTCCTGGTGTTCAAAGTTCAGTGAAGATTGCCGAAGGCGAGGATTTCAGCAAGCCTGCCATGATTGTGGCTAATCATCAGTCGAGTCTTGACTTGTTGTGTATCTTGATGTTGGCCCCCAATATCGCGATTATGACCAATAAGCGTGTGTGGAACAATCCGTTGTATAGCCTTATCATCCATAAGGCGGAGTTCTATCCCACAAGCGACGGCTACGAGACTAACATTGAACGTCAAAAGGATTTGATTCGCCGTGGCTATTGTGTGATGGTCTTCCCCGAAGGAAGCCGATCCGCGGATGGCAAACTTGGACGTTTCCATCGGGGCGCTTTCCAAATGGCGAAAGACCTTGGCGTGGATATCCTGCCCGTCTATATACATGGAGTAGGGGATGTGATGCCGAAAAACGACTTGTTGCTGCGCGAAGGTGCTGTTTATGTGGAAGTAGGCGAACGTATCCCGGCTGAATCCATCACAGAAAAAGATGCCAAGCAGGTGGCTTCCGAGACCCGCAAATTGATGGTCGAACGCTATGCGGAAATTTGTCGCGAACAACAGAACGAAGATTATTATTTGCCCTTGGTGAGACATCAGTATCTTTACAAGGGTCGTGACATTGAGCGCCGTGCCCGAAAGACGTTGCGCGGACTTTCTGGATTACGGCTCCAAGATAACCAGATAGATGAAAACAATGTGTGTAGAATGGTTGACGACTGCCAGGGCGAGAGGAGTCTCTTGTTGGCTCTGGCTCATCCTGACGTCACTTTTGAGGTGACTTTTAGGAACGAGGATGACGCTTTGGTGGCAGACAATTGTGCGGCAAAACCGGGAAATATGAGAATTGAGAATGTAAAGCCTAATCACAGTTCACAGATCACAGGTCACTATAAAATTGAGAATAATGTCTAAGTGCATCATCATAGGTAGTGGATTGGGGGGACTCTCTGCGGGAATCCTCTTGGCTCGGAAAGGTTACGAGGTGACCATTCTTGAGCAGGCTACTCGTGTGGGAGGTTGTATGCAGTGTTTCTCGCGCGATGGGATGCAGTTTGAGACAGGAATGCATGTTGTGGGTTCGTTGGACGAAGGTCAGATTCTATCCAACTATCTGGAACTTTTGGGAGTCAAGGATAAGTTGCAGTTCAGCCGACTCGACACACGCGCCTACGATATTGTGAGTCTGCAAGGTGAGCGTTTCGCTTTTGCCAATGGTCGTGAGGCGATGATGGAGCAACTGTTGGAGAAATTTCCTACCCAAAGGGACAACCTTATGACTTATTGGCGCTATGTTGAATCGGTCGCCAAGGCTTCGCCGCTTTATAAGGTTGCGAAAGGTGAAGTGAACGAGACTCCTCAAAGTTATGAGCTGTTTATGCGCAGTCTTGATGAGGTGATGGACGAGGTGATTGCAGACCCGTTGCTGCGCAACGTGCTTGTAGGCAATATGCCACTCTATGCCGCTCGCCGTGGCGCTACCCCTTTCTCTACTCATGCTTTTGTGGCTGATTTCTACAATAAGAGTGCATTCCGCATCGTAGGTGGTGGTGAGCGTATGGCTAAAGCTTTGCAAGAGGTGCTGGAGTCGTTGGGTGGAAAGGTTCTTCTGAATCAACGTGCTACGAAGATAGAAACCGAAGGTGGCAAGGCTAAATCCGTCACTACGCAGACAGGTGACCGCTATGAGTGCGACTTGCTGTTTTCAGACATCCATCCTTCACAATTGCTTACTTTGTTGGACGACAATGTTGTACGTCCTTCCTATAGAACGCGAATAAACAGTATCGGAAACTCTACTTCGGCTTTTTCGCTCTATCTTAAATTCAAGCCACAAAGCGTTCCTTACTTGAATTCCAATTACTTCGGCTATGTTTGTGCTTCGCCGTGGGATATGCTTCCCAACGACGCCGAGCCTCAGGGCTATCTCTATATGCACCATTGTCATGAACTTAACCAACGCTTTGCTCAAACTGGCGTGGTTATGGTCTATATGTCTATGGATGAGGTGAGTAAGTGGTCTGATACTACGGTCGGCCGCCGTGGCGTGGACTACGAGGCGTTTAAGGACTACAAGGCGCGACAGGTGCTTGCTTTGCTTGAACGTGATTTCCCTGGTATAGGTAATAATATTGAAAGTTACTACACTGCCACACCGCTCACCTATCGTGACTATACGCTTACGCCTGAAGGCTCTATCTATGGAATGGCGAAGGATGTTACGCTTGGCGTGAGTGGACGTGTGTCTTATAAGACTAAGATTTCTAATCTATTGCTTGTGGGACAAAACATCAACGCTCATGGAGTGTTGGGTGTTTTGGTAGGTTCACTCAACGCAGTGGAAAGTGTGCCTCCTGTTGGAGTTGTCGGATTGTCTCCCATAACGTCATCCACGCTCATCGTGGGGGGCGGACTTGGTGGCTTGATGACGGGAGCGTTGCTTGCTAAAGAGGGCCATAAAGTAACTGTTTTGGAGAAAAACGCTACCATTGGTGGCGGCTTGGAATGTTTTCGTCGCAAAGATGCCGACTATGCTACGGGTATGCACATCTTTGGCGGAATGGGTGAGGGTGGTACGTTGCGGAGAATCTGCACCTATTTGGGCATTATGGATTCATTGAAAATCAAATATTCAGATGTTCTGGCATTTGATTCTGTCCGCATATTGAAGGAGGATCAAGAATATTTGCTGCCCCAGGGCAGGGAGGCTTATGTGGACTATCTTTCCCAACGATTCCCTCATGAAAAGGAAGGCATCAAAGGCTTTGTGGATGAGTTGTATCGCATCTCGCAAGAGGTTGACCTATATTATCTCAGGCCCAGTGGAAGGTCTATTTTCGACCATAGCGATCGCTTCTTTATGCCTATTGACAAGTTGGTGGCTGAGTATGTTAATGATCCTGAACTTCAGTCGCTTTTGGTTTATCTCAATCCACTCTACGCAGGTGTGAAAGGACATACTCCTGCTTATATACATGCTCTTATCAATTTACTCTATATCAATTGCTCCAGTCAGTTTGAAGGCAACAGTCAGCAGTTGGCTGATGGTCTGAAAAAAGTGATAGAGCTTGCTGGTGGTCAGGTTTTGGCCAATGAGGAGGTGACGTCCATTCTGTCTGAAGACAAGTTGATTGTGGGTGTGGAGACGCGCAAAGGTCATCTCTTCCATGCAGACAACTATGTCTCAGCGGTGCATCCCTTTGTACTGCTGCGTATTGCGGGCAAAGGTGTCTTTACGCCTTCGTTCCGAAAGCGAATGGAGATGGCTCCAGACAGTGATTCGGGATTCTCGGTGTTTGTGCGTTTTAAGGATGGGACTTTCCCTTACCTGAATCGTGCAAACTATTGTGTGCGTGACTATGAAAGTATATGGCATCAAGCCGATTGCGACTTTGAGTCGTGGCCTTGTGGCTTGATGTATATCACTCCTCCCGAACAAAATCAAGGTCCTTGGGCAAAGACTATGATAATCAATTGTATGATGAACTACGAGTGGACTCGCAGATGGGAAGATTCGTCTGTGGGCAAGCGTGGGGAGTCGTATTCCAAATGGAAGCAAGACTGTATCAATCGTGTACTTGACTTTATGGAAGAAGTCCGTCCAGGGTTCCGCGAAGCTATTGATGAGGTTTTCGGCTCTTCTCCGCTCACCATCCGCGATTATTACGGCAATAGGAACGGCTCACTCTATGGATTGATGAAGGACAGTGAGAATATGGCACTTTCTCAGTTGTCGGTTGTCACCAAGGTCAAGAACCTTTTCCTAACGGGTCAGAGCATCAACCTCCACGGTCTTTGTGGTGTTACGATGACTGCCGTCGAAACTGCCGAAGCAATTGTCGGAAGAAATCATATCGTTGAAAAGCTCAATAAATAGTTGGAAATTTTTAGATAGGCTAGAATAGAATGAATAGACAGATTTTGATTATAGTTCACAGCTCACAGATTCACTGAATAATAATAAATTTATAATAATATGAATACTAT
>JAGHVO010000010.1 GCA_018064245.1 Candidatus Colimorpha pelethequi | reverse complement strand
TCATTTTTTTTTATACCCTTGTATATTTTTGCCTCAAAAATTTGTTATTATTATATAGAAGACTTTGCTAATGGACAATAATGCCCGTCAACAATATGACGTGTTCAACAACCTGACCAAGCAGCACATAATTGCCACTATTTTTAACAATTTGTATCTATTACAAAATCAATAATATATAAATTATTTATCAAAAATCTTCATTTTTCGTGTTACTTTTTCCTCATTTTTGTAACTAATTATATAGAGGGCAACCAATTTTTGAAAACAAAAAACGCAACCAAAACGAAGACGAAAAGGATGTTTTGCAATAGTAGATAGTGGATGAAGCACGACGCGCGTCAACAGGCTGAATTTTTGCAGATGCTCCGCCAATGCGAGGGCACCTTGGTGAGAGTGTGCCTATTCTTCACCGACCGCAGCGATGACGACTTTCACGACCTCTATCAGGACATAGTCTGCAACCTTTGGGAATCTTGGCCCGGTTTCCGTGGCGAAAGTGCACTTCTCACATGGGTCACACGCATCGCCCTCAATGTCGCAGGGAAGGAACTGCACAAACGAAAACGACGGCAGGATTTCGTCCGATTCGACAGAAACATCCACGACACCATTGCCGATGAAGCCACCGACCTACGCATACAACCGCTCTATCGTATCATCGACAAACTTGAAGACGATTTCGACCGCAAACTACTCTTCCTCTACCTCGACCGCCATCCGCTCTGCGAAATCGCCCAAATGACAGACCTCTCCGAAGCCGCCGTAAAGCAACGACTCTATCGCATCAAACAACAACTGAAAATTATCCAACAAAAATATTATGAAAATGAATAAAATCAATCCGGAATACCTTCCCAATCTTGCCGACGTATCGCAGTGGCAAGAATGCGCCGACAAGGATGCGGAGGCTCTTTTTGATGAACTCCAAGCCATTTGGGACGAGCATTCCCAACGTATCGACCAAATTCTTGCCGCCCATCCTGTCAGTCTCGACGTTCGCTATTGCCAGACTTCCCGTCGCCGCCTCATGGTGCAATATCTCTTGCTTGCCATCGTCAATGTGGCGGCGGTAATATGCGCCCTTGCTACGCTCATCGGCGATTCCTATTACCTGCTCCGTATCACTGGCATTGTCCTTGCCACAACCAATGCGCTTTTGGCGTTCCGCTGTATCGCTGATTTCGTCTCCTTGCGCAGCAACCACCCGGAACGAGTCTCAATCTTGCGTATGTCTCGTTTCATCCGTCGTAGGCACATGGAGTATGTTCCTCGCACCGACAATGGCGCTGTCGTGCGCCATGATTTCCGCAATGTCGTAGGCAACGCTTTCGCTTCCGCCGTATCTTCGACACGACAGGTCGCCGCCGTAAGTGCCGCAGCCCTCGTCATACTTACCTCCGTATCCTGTTTCCCCGTCGGCGACGGCTACGCCATGACCAAGGCCGACCGTGCCTCACGCGCACTTGCCATCGAAAATGTTAATGCAATTATCGCACAGCTATGAAACGCTCATGGCTTATAACAATCCTGCTCATCCTTGCCCTGCTGGGTGGAGGCGTTGCTGTATTGCTGCTGCCTCAGGTAGTGCCTGCCAACCAGTGTAGCGCTATCTACCAAAAATATGCAGCCATGGAAGGTGTTGATGCCACGTTTATCAAGAATTACAAAGTCAATGATACTGTGCCGGTCGATGTCATTCTGTTGAAGGCGACTATGGACTCTGCTTGGAAAAGTTTGGAAGAAGAATTCAATGCGCAACGTCCATCCGATATGCCGCCACCGCCGCCAAATACTGTTGATATGTGGTATGCTCCACACGGCAATTATGCTCTTCCGATGGATCCTGTTTTAGCAAACAATGATATTGTCGCAATATCTTATGACGATAAAACAATAGCTGTGTTCCAGATAGAATCAGAGAAGCAAATTAGTGCTATATTTTATTATCAAATTACCTTAAACAAAAAAACATTAAAAAATGATTAAGAAAGTTTATTCAGTGGCACTCTTTGCAGTGCTGGCAACGATGGCTGTTAGCTGTCAGAAAGAAAATGGGATGGACTTTGCGTCTGAAACCACTGTCGCCGAAGCGAGCACCGTGTACACGGTGCAGTACTCCGTTAACGGAGTACTGCATAAAGAAACGCTACACAACGAAGGTGAATACAACTCTTTGTTGATGCAGTTGATGGCGCTCTCGAGAGAAGGTGCGGTAGTTGAAATTTCGGACAACAACTATTCTCCTAGCGTACTTCCATCCAAGGAATCCGTTACCTATACAACTTCAAGTGATGAGGCTGCTGCCGTATGGGTGCGACAAAAGGCAGGTGAGGGGTATAGGGTACGTGTTACTTATGACACTGCAAATAATGTGCATATTTGTGTCGCATACAAGTAAAAGTTGGGTGTGACAATAATGGAACACATATAGTTTTTGAAGTATGTATTTCATCTGACGAAGCCCCGCACGAGTATGTGCGCCGTCGTGCAGGGGCATGAAA
>JAGHVO010000074.1 GCA_018064245.1 Candidatus Colimorpha pelethequi | reverse complement strand
CTCCCATTGTAAGATAACTGTTGGTTTGGTTTGTAGAGGGCGCTTATTTTGTATTAATTATGGTGAGCGCTTAAATTGTTAGGGCGCGGTCCGCAGGACCGCGCCCTAATAAAAAATCTCAAATACAAATATTAGAGTGCCTCTGCATAGGAAACCATCTTCTCTGCGTCGTTGCGTTCGATGGATTCGGGATAGTTGTCAATGATTGCATTGAAACATCTCAAGGCATTGGTCTTGTCGTTGAGGCTGAGTGCATAGATGACACCGGCTTTGAAAAGAGCGGCAGGGCTGATGACGAAATTTTCGTTGCTCTTGGCTGCTTTTTCGTAGTACTTTACGGCCTCTTTGTCGTTGTTCAACTCTGCGTTGGCGTCACCAAGAAGCATCAAGGCTTCGGCTTTTGTAAAGGTGTCTTTGCCTTTGTAGGATTTCAAAAAGTCGATGGCTTCTTTGTATTTGCCAAGACGAAGCTGGCAGACGCCTGCGTAATATTTGGCGAGGTTGCCGGACTTGGTGCAACCGTAGTCGTCGATGATGTCGGCAAATCCAAGATGGTCGTCATTGCCGTTGAGCGCCAATTCGTAATCGTTGTTGGCATACCATTGCTCGGCAGCGAACATCTCTTCGGCTGCTCTTACGTTGCGGGGCTGTACGTAGAATTTGGAAATGGCAAAAATGCCGATAATGCAAACCAAAATAACAATTCCTGCAATGCAAAGAGGTTTTTCGTATTTTTCGAAAAAGTTCAGGATTTTGCCTGTAAGACCAGTTCTTTCAATAACTTGAGTGTTCTCTTCGTTTTGTTCTTTCATAATGGATTACTTTAATTTGAGTGTGCAAAATTAGTCATTTTTTTTGTTATATAAGAATTTATTTTATGGATTTTTTTACTTTCTTGCATCAAAGATGGTCTGCAGCAATGAGAATATTTGAATATCAATTTTTTTTGTACGGCTTGCATCTCTCGTGGTTTTGAAATTTTTTTTTGCATTATTGGATTTTTTTATTATTTTTGCATTTTATTATAGGTACTATTAGTTGGTTATGAATATAGGTACGCAATATTTGGGTCTGGAGATAAAAAGTCCAGTAGTGGTGGCGAGTTGTGGCCTTTCACGCAATTTGGACAATCTCAAGAGGCTTGAGGACGCTGGCGCTGGTGCCATCGTGTTGAAGTCTGTTTTTGAAGAGGAAATCATTTTCGATATCAAACGAAATACACATGTCATTGCACCTGTAAACAATTACGGTGTAAGCTACGATTATATTTCTCGCCAAGTGGCCGACGACTCAATGCAACGCTATTTGGATTTTGTCGCTGAGGCGAAACGCTCGTTGTCGATTCCTTTGGTAAGCAGCATTCATTGCTATTCCTACGAAAACTGGGTTACCTACGCCAAACAGATTCAAGAAGCGGGTAGCGACGCATTGGAAATCAATATATCGCTGTTGCCTTACGAGACCTCGGTGAGTGGCGATGATATCGCAAGGACCTTCAACGACATTGTGTTGACGCTGAAGAAAGTCACTACGCTCCCCATCGGGGTGAAAGTGGGTGCTCATTTCACCGATATGGCTAAGTTTATGCAGCAGCTTTCGTGGATGGGCGTACAAGGTATCACCCTATTCGCCAAGGAGATGCCGCTGGATGTTGACATTGAAGCAGAGGAGATAAAATATGGCCGACATTTCTCTCATCCCGAAGAGTTTTACAACACATTGCTGTGGGTGACTCTCTTGAGCAAGCAGGTGCGTTGCGGCATTGCGGCTTCGTCGGGAGTTTCCAGCTCCGACGATGTGGTGAAATTGATTTTGGCCGGCGCCGAAACCGTACAGGTGGCATCTTGCTTGTATCAGAATGGATTGGATTATGTACGCCAGCTCAACGATGGATTGGGGCAGTGGATGCAGGCAAAAGGCTACGACTCGTTGTCGCAGTTCAGGGGTAAGTTGGCGATGAAAGGAAATGAGAAAAACTCGCTCCAACTGCGAACCCAGTTTATGGCTCATTACGATGATGTTTGACAATATTTTTCTAAATATATTGATTACTAGAATTTACTTCCATGGAACTAAAACGACTATTCGATCTTTTGGATTACCGAAAAGAAACGCAACCAGACCGTGCAGTTTTCGTCGCCAAGCAAAACGGCGAATGGCATAAGGTTTTTATTGATGAGTATATCGACAAGGTTAACAAGATAAGCTATGCACTGCTCCACAGGGGATTGCAAAAAGGCGACAAGGTGGCGCTGATTTCCGCCGACAGGCCGGAATGGAATTTCGTGGACATGGCCGTACAGCAGATCGGCTGTGTTTTGGTGCCTATCTATCCGACAATCAGTCTGGAAGACTATCATTTTATTCTGACTAACAGCGAGGTCAAGTGCATCTTTCTTGATACGGAGTCGTTGCTGAAAAAACTCAAGGGCGTGCTCTCTGGATTGGAAAACTTGAAGGATATCGTGATGTTCTCCGAACTGAAAACGCCAGAAGAATATGCTGATATTGCCGCCGTGCGACCGATTGTTTCCTTCGCCGAAATGCTCCAGCTGGGCGAGGCTTACGCCAATCCCGAAAAGGTTCAGGAGCTGAAGGATTCCATCCAAACCCGTGATGTGGCTACGATGATTTACACGTCGGGTACTACAGGATTTCCCAAAGGCGTAATGCTTTGCCACGAGAACATCTTGGTGAACATCCATGGCGTCGAGCATACGCCAAAGCCTTATTTCACGAGGGCGATGAGTTTCTTGCCCTTGTGCCACATCTACGAGCGTATGATGAACTATTTCTATCAGTACATGGGATATGAGACCTATTATGCCGAGAATGTGGGTAAGGTGGTGGAAAACATGAAATATGCTCGTCCCTATATGATGACTGCCGTGCCGCGCTTTATTGAAAAGATGTACGACGGCATCTATCGCAAGGGCGAAAAGATGAAAGGCCTCAAGAAAAAGATTTTCTATTGGTCGCTGAGTCTTGCCACCAAGTACGACCTTGACGGCACAAGTTGGTGGTACAAGATCCGTCGCCAATGGGCCGATGTATTGGTATATCATCAGATACGCGAATCGTTTGGCGGATGCCTTGAAATGTTCGTTTCGGGCGGCAGCGCCATCCAGCCTCGTCTGGCTCGATTCTTCTCTTGCGTTGGAATGAATATCTACGAGGGCTACGGCCTCACCGAGACGGCTCCTGTAATCGCGGTGAGCTCGGCGGCTCCTCATGGCAGGAAATTGGGTACGGCCGGATTGCCTTTGCCGGGCATAGAGGTGAAGATTTTGGAGGATTCAAACGAGATTGTGTGTCGTGGAAAAAACGTGATGTTAGGCTATTATAAGAATCCCGAGCAGACGGCCTTGGCTATCGACAGCGAAGGTTGGTTCCATACAGGCGACACGGGCGCTTTTGAGCCTGAAGGTCAGTTGCGCATTACTGGAAGAACCAAGACAATGTTCAAGACTTCCATGGGAAAATTTGTCAATCCCGAGGTTCTGGAGGAGAAATTCAAGGAATCTCCTTTTATCTTGGACATGATGGTGGTGGGCGAGAATCAGAAATTCGCTGCGGCAATCATTGTTCCCGATTTCAACTTCTTGAAAGATTGGCAAAAACGCCACGGCATCAGCTGCGCCACGCAAGATGAAATGGTGCACGACAAGAAAACGTTGGCTCGTTTCCGCAAGGTGGTTGACAAGTACAACAAGCAGTTTGGCGCAACGGAACAGATTAAGAAATATGTGGTAATCAACGATGTTTGGGATGTCCAGAATGGTTGTCTGACGCCTACGCTCAAAATCAAGCGCGCGGTGATTTCGGAACGTTGCAAGAAGGAAATCGAGGGTTTGTTCGCATGATAGACGACTTCGGTTGTGAGACGGAAATATTGTTTTGACTTTTAATTTATTAATTCACTTATAATTAACCAGATGAATATGGAAACACAAGAAAAAAATGGAAGCTTTTTCCGTTTCGAAGACCTCAGGGTTTATTCAAAGGCAACAGATTACAGCAATTGGTTGATGGCAAATTTGCGCAATCCCGACAACGAGATGCAACGTTGTCTCGCAAATTCGTTCTGCCACTCTTCGTTCGACATTGCGTTGAACATCGCCGAAGGTTCGGCTCGCAGCAAGGTCCAGTTTGAGCATTACCTGAAAATCTCCAAGACCGCCATCCGCGAATGCGTCGTTTTCACTTCGGTGGCTACCGACAGAGGTTTGTTGGACGACACCCAAAAAGAACAGTCCCGCACCATGCTTATGGAACTCACCCGTATGATTGGCGCTTTGATTATCTCTTTGCAGCGCGGCGGCAACCGTCGTTCCGAAGAGGATCGTTTTGAGGGCAATGAGCCTGAAGAACAGATGGATGCGTTGGACAGTATTGACACGAACTTTTAGTGGTTTGTGATGGGTGAACGGTGGTTTGACATTGCTATGGACAATCACGCTACAGTCTTCTTGGCCACTTTTCATTTATAATTATTCATTTATTTCCTACATGTACCCTTACTTAGAAAAACTACGATTTACAGACACGGGCAACTTCTTCCTAATAGCAGGTCCTTGTGTGATAGAGGATTCTGAAAGCCCTTTCCGTATTGCAGAACGTCTGTTGGAAATCACCGACAGACTGCAAATCCCGTTTGCCTTCAAGGCTTCTTACAAAAAGGCCAACCGCTCCAGGGTGGATTCCTTCAGCGGCATAGGCGACTTGAAAGGCCTTGAGGTGTTGCGTGCCATCCGCGAGAAATTTGACGTTCCCGTGGTTACCGACATCCATGCCGAGGAGGAGGCCGCTTTGGCGGCGCAATATGTCGATGTGCTTCAGATTCCTGCTTTTCTCTGCCGTCAAACCTCTTTGTTGCAGGCTGCCGCTGAAACGGGAAAGGTGGTGAATGTCAAGAAAGGCCAGTTCCTCTCTCCCGAAGCCATGGTGCATGCAGTTGACAAGATTCACCATTTCGGAGGCAAAGACATCATGCTCACGGAACGTGGAACCACTTTCGGGTATCAGGATCTGGTGGTGGACTTTCGTGGGGTTCCGGAGATGAAGAAAAACAAGGTGCCGGTGATTGTCGATATCACCCACTCGTTGCAGAAACCCAATCAGGTGGCTGGCGTTACGGGCGGTAATCCCGAAATGATTGAGACTATCGGCCGCGCCGCCGTGGCAGTGGGTTGCGATGGTATCTTTATGGAAACGCACCCCGACCCGCAGCATGCAAAGTCGGACGGTGCCAATATGTTACGTCTCGACCTTGCCGACAACTTGCTTCAGACCTTGCTCCGCATCCACAAGGCGGCGAGATGAATTGCGGAATGAAGAATTTGGAGTATTTGCCTTTTTGCAATCGGCAGATATTCCAATATTCAATATCACTCTTAATTCTTAACTCATTAACTCTTAACTTATAACTAACCATGCTTCTCAAACTTACCAAACCTATCGTTTTTTTCGACCTTGAAACCACCGGCGTTCAGGTGGGACATGATCATATTCTGGAAATCTGTCTTCATAAAGTCAATGTCGATAATTCCACCGAGACTCGCGTCTATCGCGTGCGTCCCGTCGATGCGCAAGGCAATACCATCCCCATTCCGCCAGAAACCACTGCCATCCACGGCATTACCGATGCCGACGTGGCCGACAAGCCTACTTTCAAGGAAATCTCTGCCGAAGTGCTGTCGTTTATTGGCAATGCCGACTTGGCTGGCTACAACAGCAACAAATTCGACGTGCCCTTGTTGGTGGAGGAACTGCTTCGCGTGGGGTTGAACCTTGACCTTAAAAAACGCCGTCTGGTGGACGTGCAGAACATCTTCCACAAGATGGAGCAGCGCACATTGAAGGCCGCCTACCGATTCTATTGCGATAAAAATCTCGACAATGCCCATACTGCCGCCGCCGACACCGTGGCAACCTACGAGGTGCTTATGGCGCAACTTGATAGATACCAAGGCGTTGAATATACGGATTTTGAAGGCAAAACCTCGTACCCTGTAGTGAACGATATTGATGCCTTGAGTCGCTTTACCTGCAATTCTCAATGGGCCGACCTCGTGGGACATATCGGATACGACAAGCAGCATCAGGAAATCATCAATTTTGGCAAGCATAAGGGTAAGCGCGTAGAACAGGTGCTTAAAGAGGAACCTGCCTACTACGATTGGATGATGAAAGCCGACTTCCCGCTTTCTACCAAGCAGGTTATGAGCGACATCAAACAGCGTATGCAAGACCGCAAGATGAGCGACCTTAAGCTGCATTTTGAAGGATAAAACAGCGGGTTGTGATCAGTGAACCGTGAGCGGACATTTGGCTTTTGCCCGTTCATAATCCATCATTGTAATCGTACTCTTCATTTTTCCATTCATAATATATTTATCAATGAAGATTCTCTGTGTAGCACGTAACTACGGCGCTCATGCCGCTGAATTGCATAATCCTGCGCCATCCGAGCCGGTCTTTTTTCTTAAGCCCGATAGCGCCTTGCTGCCCAAGAATCAGCCTTTTTTCTACCCTGATTTCTCCAACGATGTCCATCACGAACTGGAAGTCGTTGTTAGGATTGACAAGGTTGGCAAGTGCATCGAGGAACGTTTTGCCTCTCGTTACTACAGCGAGGTGGCGTTGGGATTGGATTTTACTGCGCGGGACTTGCAGCAACAGGCCAAATCGGCTGGATTGCCTTGGCTGTTGAGCAAAGGTTTCGACGGCGCCGCTGTCGTAAGCCCGTTTATGAGTTTGTCTTCTTTGGACAAGGGCATTGACAATCTTTCGTTTGCGTTGTACCGAAACGGTGAACGTGTGCAAAACGGCAATACGGGCGATATGCTTTTTTCGGTTGACAAACTGATTTCGTACATCTCTCGTTTTATGACACTCAAGACTGGAGATTTGATTTTTACGGGAACTCCTTCGGGCGTGGGACCAGTGGCCATTGGCGATGTGCTGGTTGGAGAATTGGAAGGTCGGCAGCTGCTTCGTTGCAGAGTGAAATAGCGTGTTGCAAGACTGGATTTGCAAAATTCATTTTTTTTTACTACCTTTGCAATAATAAAATTCTTTATCCAAATTTTAAGGGTTTAATCTGTAGATTTGCAAATCTTTTTGTCCGAATATCTTTTAATCAATTTGTTATGAGCATCGTAAACTATTTCGCAGCCAACCCATCCATCGCCAACATCCCCGAAATGTTGGGCTTGGGCCATCACAATCCACTAGGTTTGCCATTGGTAGTGCAATTGATTTTGATACTCCTTGTCGTGGGAGGCATCTCCTATTTCGACTACCACATCCGCAACAAAGGCAAGATGAACTATTATCCCATCCTGCTTTCGCTCTTTGCGTTTGCAATGGTGCTCATCTATTATTACTGCTTCCAAAAAGATTTTCCCGTGCTTTACTATGGCAAGTTTGCCACTTCTAAACCGTGCATAGGCTGGTTCTGCCAGCATACCATTCCTGGCGTGGGCTGGGTTGTGGCTATTATAGGAATGGCGGCGCTCATCTTTGTAATCTATACGTTGCTTACCGCATTGCTTCAGTCAATGGCGGGCTTCTGCGAGCGCACGTCGATGCTTGAGGGTAAGCCTTGGAAAGAGTGGAAGGCTGCAATCTCCATTTATCTTGTGGGCGTTACGGCAGTTGGAGTGTGTGCCTATACTGGCGCTAAGGCTACGCCTTGGGTGCTTTTGGCTACGCTTGTCGTTCTTGCAGGTTTTGTTATCGGCAAGGTGATTGCTGACATTGTGCGCTACCACAAAGTGGGATGGTCGTTGCTTATGGGAATTTTCTTCCTGCTGGGCGTTATGGCGGCAGTAATGTTGACCTTGGAATGCCTGAGCGCTTCAATCTTCTTGCTCATCATCCTTTTGGTGCTTTTCAGTCGTGCAAAGGCCAGCAAAAAACAACCGCAAGAGGGAAAAAAGTGATTCTTTTCCGTCAATGCCTGTTTCTCATTCCATGATTTCCTTTCGTGGAAATATTTATGCGAGATGAAATCTAACTGGTTTATTTCGTTGTTGTTTCGTAAGAAAAAATTGGTATAATACTAAAAACAATCAAGATTATGAAAAAACTGTTTGGTTTCTTGTCAATTGTTTTTCTCTTTTCCTTTACGGTTGAAGCCCAGAGAGTTGATGTCCCTTCTGGCTACCGCGGATTTTTGGAATACAGTACTAGTTATTGCCCTATAGATGGACTTACGGCTATTGAACTTTCTACCACGCACGGTTGTTATTTTACCGACAATGCCTTCATTGGCATGGGAATTGGTTTTGAAGGTAGCGGCGATTGGTTTTTGATGCCGATCTTCGTGACATTGAAGTATAACTTCTCTTACGACAGCCCTTGTACCCCAACGGCTCAGGTTCGTTTGGGTTCCTATCTTGGCGACGATATTGGCGTATGTGGCGACGTGGCTTTTGGTCTGCGTTTCGGCTCAAGGCGAAATTTGGCTTTTAACCTGATGCTCGTATGCTCGCTGTTCCAACCTATCGACTACGGCTATTATTTAACTTACGATGATTATGGTGGTTATTACGACCGTCGTTGGGTGGATTATCCTTCTGGATTTGGTATCCGTTTCGGCATCGAGTGGTAAGGTTTTCGGACTCTGCAAAATGGCAATTCCCGCAAATGAAATTATTAAGCAATTAAACAATAAAGAATAAAACAGAAAAAGAAAATTTTAGCTGATATATTATAAATCATAGCGTTTGCTGATTATTCCAAATTATGAAAGAAAAAAAGACAGATATTGTTCAAGACGAAAATGGCCGTGTGAATGTGCTTGCATCGCGCATTGAAGTGCTGATTACGGAAGCACGTACCAAAGTCGTTTCGTTTGTCAATACCGCTATGGTTTATACCTATTACGAAATAGGCAGGATGATAGTGGAAGACGAACAAGGCGGAGAGGAAAGAGCGGAATACGGGGAAAAAACATTGCAGAAAGTATCCGAAAGACTGACTGACAAATTCGGGAAAGGGTTTTCTGTGGACAACTTACAGAATATGAGAAATTTCTATCTGTGTTATTCAAAATACGAGACACTGTCTCGTATTTCTTCTGAAGAACATAGTACTCCACAATTCACTCTCAGCTGGTCGCATTACCTGAAACTTATGCGTATATCGGACCCCGCCGAGCGTAGTTTCTATGAGATTGAAGCCACCAAAAATCATTGGAGCCTGCGTGAACTGGAAAGGCAATTCGACTCTTCGTTGTATGAAAGACTTGCATTAAGTTGGTGTTTTATAACCGGTTATTGAAAAGCTTTGTACTGATAGACTTGAAGCGAGGCAAGTTGAAGCATCAAGATATTGGTCAGATGCAGATGTATGTAAACTATTACGATAGAGAGATAAAATTGGAAGACGAAAATCCAACCATAGGACTTCTGCTTTGTGCGGATAAAGAGAATTCTGTTGTTGAATACACGCTTCCGCTAAACAACAATCAGATTTTTGCAGCAAAATACGAAACGGTTTTGCCAAGCAAAGAAGAACTTAAGAAACTGATATCAAACAGATAATTATTACAAAAAAACAGAAAAGAAAATATAACTGACATATTATAAATCATAGCGTTTGCATATTATTTTAGAATATCCTAATGGACAAGATGCCACAAATACATATCTCAAATTACAATGCTCTGATAAATCAAATTACGGAGTTGGTTGCTTTGTCAAAGCAAAAAGCTCTTCGTGCAGTTAATTCTGCATTGGTGGAAATGAATTGGAATATAGGGAAATATATTGTGGAATTTGAGCAAAACGGCAATGCTCGTGCTGAATATGGCGCAAAACTTTTGCCACAACTTTCACGAGACTTAACGCTCCGCTTGGGCAACGGCTATTCCAAAAGTAATTTGGCGAATATGAGGCTGTTGTATCTTCGTTTCCCAATTTTCCAAGCAGTGCTTGGAAAATTAAGTTGGACACAATTGCTTGAAATCATTCCAATAGATAATGAGTTAGAAAGGAATTTCTATACTATTGAAGCTATAAATCAAAATTGGAGTTATAGGCAAATACACGAACAAAAAAATCGTGGTCTGTTTTATCAGTTGGCAACATCAAAGGAGGCACCTGATATCCTTTCACTTTCCAATAATGGATTACGGATAACACAACCTAAAGATGTTGTCAAAGATACATATTTCTTCGATTTCCTAAGTCTCAAGGCTCCCGATTACAGCGAAGGTGATTTGGAAGACGCTCTTATCAAGCACATGGAGGATTTTCTTTTGGAGTTGGGAAAAGGATTTGCTTTTATTGGTCGCCAATATCGGTTAACCATTGACAATGACGACTATTATGCCGACCTTGTATTTTATCATGTCATACTTAAATGCTATGTGGTTATTGATTTAAAACGTGGCAAGGTAAAACACGAAGATATAGGGCAAATGAATATGTATTTAGGCTATTTTGCGATGGACAAGAATACCGATGGTGACAACCCTCCCATTGGAATCATTCTTGCAGCAGATAAAAACGATGTGATGGTGCAATACGCCACTTACGGTATGGATGCAAATTTGTTTGTCGCTAAATATCAGTTATATTTGCCGGAAATTAATGAGCTGAAAAGTTTAGTTCAAGCTGAACTTGACAGACTAAATAATAAAAAAGAAAAATAGTTTCAAGAAACAGATAAGAAATTTTAACTGACATATTATAAATCATAGCGTTTGCTAATTTATTGTACAGATAAATAGAGTGTGATGTGTAATGAGTGATTATGAGCTCGTGACGAAAATCACTGTGAAACGTTCTTAATGAATTCTTTGAGCTCATTATATTTGTTTGACAAATCATTGCTGTACTCACAAACGTTCTGATGGATTGCTGACTGATTGCTATTGTACGGGACAATCTGTTTTTCCGCCATCTCTTTTAACAGTCTAGAAATGTTAAATAAAGCGTTAGCTTTGTCTTCTGGAAGGCTATTGACATCATGTCCGAATTCTCGTTCAAGCTCATCTAATAGCTTTTTCATGACTGGACGAATGGTTTGTAAGACATCCGTATAGATGCAGGAGATATTTTCGAAAGCCTTCTTCATCATTTCAAGTTGTAACAAGTCAGCTGTCATATCGCACTCGTTGGCACTAACAATTACCGAAAGCGTTTTTATTTCATTGTTTATGCCTTTGAGCTTACGCCTCATATACAAAGCAATCGCAGGTACAAGGAGCCAAACAATAGGATTTGCCATTTGTCCAGCGGCTATAGCCAATCCAAAAGCACCAAACGGCCCAGCTCCAGCCAAAAGCCCGCCCATGAATGCAAGATCTCCTGAATTCATGGTCTTCTTTATTTTCAAATGATTTTGTTTAATAATTAAATCGTACTTCTCATTAATTGGCCAATTCCGCAAGTCAAAACGTTCTGTGGCCATATCATGAAATTCTCCATTCATGCCACATCTTTGAAGTGACTTGTACAATTCCTCCAAAAGATAGTCCTTCATTACTACCTTTTTTCGATT
>JAGHVO010000042.1 GCA_018064245.1 Candidatus Colimorpha pelethequi | reverse complement strand
GGCACCGCTATCGAAAGCCACAGGCTTTCTTCATAATAGAGAAACGAAGCAAATATGAAGAAAATGCCAGTGGCATTTTCGACAGCAAAGCCCAGCGAGAGCGCTTTGCAGAATGCTTCGGACTTCTCATAATACTCAAAATGCTATATCTTCAACCCCGGCTGCAGGAAATTTGCTAAAATTTCCTAAGGCCGGCTTGCGACCACACGGCTTATCACATCGATTTTCCGATTTACCCAATGCGGACAGATGTCCGATCTGGCCTTTCTTCTCAATACTTCTTTCTGCCAAAAGAACGTGAAGAAAATCCATGGACTTTGGATAGCGAAGCGGAGAACTAATTGTGGAGGCTTGGAGGCCTTCCAATAGAGAAAAGAAATGCGCCAAATTTCCGAATGAAAATACGCCAAATTGCCGAATGAAAATATGCCAAATTGCCTAATAAAAATGCGCCAAATTTCCGAACGAAAATGCGCCAAATTGCCGAATAAAATAAAAATAATTTTGATATTCAAATAATTATTTGTACTTTTGCAATCACAAAACAAGACAAAAAAAGTATGACAAATCCATACAAAAACAGGATTGCAGACATCGTATTAAAAGAGCAACTTTCTTGCATGGGAGCCGTGCTAATTGAGGGTACAAAATGGTGCGGCAAAACCACAACGGCAGAACATCAAGCCGGGAGCGTCTTATATATGAACGATCCCGAGCAAGAAGTCCAAAACCTTCAACTGGCGGAATCCCAGCCTTCATTATTGTTAGAGGGAGCGACGCCAAGGCTCATTGACGAATGGCAGTTGGCACCAAGGCTTTGGGACGCAGCTCGTTTTGCAGTTGACAGGAGAAAGGTTGCGGGACAATTCATCTTTACCGGCTCTGCCGTTCCCGCCGACACATCTCGAATTCACCATTCTGGTGCAGGTCGATTTGCCTGGGTGAAGATGCGCACAATGTCGCTATATGAGTCAGAAGACTCGAATGGCAGCGTAAGCCTTGAAGAACTATTCAACAGCGGAACACCTTTAGCCGCCGTAGCACCCAAAAGCGACTTGCAGCAAATGGCAACCCTTATCTGTCGAGGAGGATGGCCCGGGGCAATAGAGAAGACCGAACGTCAAGCCGCAAAAATACCCTACAATTACTTGGACGCTGTTTGCAACACCGATATCAGCCGCGTGGATGGCATTAAACGGGACGCCTCTTTCACCCGCCGACTCCTACGTAGTTATGCACGACACCAAGGACAACAAGTCAGCATCTCGACATTACTGCAAGATTTGAAAAACAACGAAGGATCCTCCCTTAGCGAAGACACCATCACTTCCTATATCCAAGCCTTGAAGAAGATATTTCTTATCGAGGATATGGAGTCGTGGAATCCCAATCTAAGGAGTAAAACCGCCATTAGAACCAGCGACACACGCTATTTTGTTGATCCGTCCATTGCAGCAGCCGCCTTGGGTCTTGGAGCGCAAGACTTGATGCACGACTTAGAGACCTTTGGACTACTGTTTGAAACGCTCTGTGTGAGAGACTTACGAGTCTATACAGAGGCCATTGGCGGCAATGTATATCATTACCGTGACAAAAGTGGGTTGGAATGCGATGCCGTCATCCATCTAAACAACGGACGATATGGACTTATCGAAATCAAACTTGGAGGTGAGACGCTGATTGAAGCTGGCGTGACTACACTAAAAAAACTTGAGCAGAAACTTGACACCAAGAAAATGGGAGAACCCGCTTTCAAGATGGTTTTGACTGCAATAGGAGACTATGCCTTTCAACGGAAAGACGGAATTATGATTGTGCCTATCAGAAGTTTAAAGAACTAAGAAATTGTTTTGAATTCTTACAACAATTTGGAAGTAATTGTGTTTTCGATTTTTTGATGCTCTTTTGGCTCTCTTTAGCCAACTTTCTGCAAGCCGAGTGCAGAGCCAAGCTTGCTTGAGCTATGCCGAGGCAAAGGAAAGTCCTCAATCCTTTCGCACAAATAGTCCGCGACTTGTTCTCCGCTAAGCCTCTTTGGAGCGTCGGCTTTGCCTTCGGCACCGCTATCGAAAGCCAAGGCTTTCTTCATTTCTTTTTTGCGTGTGCAAAAGAGAAACAGAAGCAAATATGAAGAAAATGCCATGGCATTTTCGACAGCAAAGCCCAGCGAGAGCGCTTTGCAGAATGCTTCGGACTTCACATAATACTCAAAATGCTATATCTTCAACCCCGGCTGCAGGAAATTTGCTAAAATTTCCCAAGGCCGGAACTGGCGACCACATTGCATACCACATACTTTTTTTTCACTGTTTTTCCGATTATTTATAGGTGGTAGTCCAACTATTTGCTGGTTTGTGATGAATATTGTTTGGAATCTCGACTTTCCCAATGAGGACAGTGTCCGCGCAAAGTGCGCCCTTGGGAAATTTGCGTGAAAAGCAACAAGGTGAGTTACAAGATTGTCGAAGATGAATCGAAGAAGAATCAAAGATGGATGATAAGCAAGTCGCTATAGGATGCCTTTGGACATTGCCGTCGAGAAAAGTGCAATTCTCTTAATAATTATCAATTACGCACCGCAATTCTCAATTATTTCGTATCTTTGCCTTTGCTTTTGTTTTGAAAGCAAACGTACATCAACCCATACACTATTGATTTAGTGGTAATTCTAATCAAATTAAAGCCTATATGGAAGAACTGAACCCCATGCAGCAACCCGTCGCAGACGAAATGCCGCAAAACATTGTCCCAGAGACAAACACTGAAAACACCCCTATGTCGGACAACGCCAGCGCTGAAGAGGCACAGGAACCGACAGCAAACCCCACAACCGAACAGATCGAACAAGAGACCGAACCCGACACCGACTACTCGGGAATGAATCGCGAAGAGCTGCTTTCGGCATTCAACGAGCTGATGCAAGACGAAGTGCAAAAGATCAAAAATCGTGTAGGACGCATTCGCAACCAGTTCACCACCCTCACCAAAGAGATTCAAAAAGCCAACTACGACGCATTCATCGCCGGCGGCGGCCTCAAGGAAGACTATCAAGAGATTACTGACGCCATTTCTACCGAGTTCCAGAAGCTCTACGCCATTTTCCGCCAACGCCGTCAGAAATTCCAAGACGACCTCGAAGCACAGAAACAGAAAAACCTCGAGTTCAAGCAAGGCATCCTCGAAGAGCTGCGCCAACTCATCGACCGCGATGAAGAAAACATCAAGAAGACCTACGACGAATTCAACGTCATCCAAGATAAATGGAAATCCATAGGCGACGTTCCTCGCGAGAAAGTCAACGACCTGTGGCAGAATTATCATTTCCTCATCGAGCAGTTTTTCAACAAAGTAAAGATCAGCAAAGAGCTGCGTATGCTCGACCTCAAGCGCAACCTGGAACAAAAGGTGCAACTCTGCGAGCAAGCCGAGGAACTTATCGTGGAGAGTTCCATCACCAAAGCCTTCAAAGGCCTGCAGGAGCTGCGCGACAAGTGGCGCGAAATAGGGCCCGTTCCCACGGAACAGAACGAAGACATCTGGCAACGTTTCTGCAATGCCGCCAACAAGATTGACGAGCGCAGAAAAGAATACTACGACCAACGCAAAGAAGAGTACGACCGCAACCTTCTCGCCAAGCAAGCCCTTGTAGAGAAAGCCGACGAACTGACCCAAACGCTTCCCGACAACGTAAAGTCATGGAACGAAACCACCGACCAACTCGACGAGCTTCTCAAAGTATGGAAGACCATCGGACCCGTTCCCAGAGACGTCAACGACGAAATCTGGACCAAGTTCAAGAGCATGATTGACAATTTCTACGCCGAGAAGAAGAATTTCTTTGGCAAGTTGCGCGACGAGCAATCGGAGAACTACAACAAAAAGATCGATCTCTGCCTCAAGGCCGAAGCCATCGCCAAACGCGAAGACTGGAAGAAAGCCACCGCAGAACTGCTGCAACTGCAAGAAGAATGGAAACAGACAGGTGCCGTAAGCCGCAAGGTGAGCGAGAAAATCTGGCATCGTTTCCGCAGCGCCTGCGACGAGTTCTTTGCAAAGAAAGGCGAGTATTTCAACAATATCCACGGTTCGGAACAGGAGAACCTCAAACTGAAAGAGGCTATCATCACCGAGTTGAAAGAGCACCAGTTCGGCGACAACAAGGAAGAGAACCTCAACGCCATCAAGGACTTCCAACGCAGATGGATGGAAATTGGATTTGTTCCCATCGCCGAAAAGGACCGTTTGCAGAAAGAGTTTCGCGGCATTATCGACGGCTATTTCGAGAAATTGAGAATCACCGCGCGCGAAGCCGAAGAAACCGCCTACAGAGAACGCATCCGCAACATTGCCGGCGACTCCAAGAAATTCGTCCACGGCGAACGCCAAGAAATCCAGGAGAAAATCGACAAACTGAAAAACGACTTGAACGTGTGGGAGAACAACCTCGGATTTCTCGCCAACAGCAAGCAAGCCGACCTTCTCAAAGAAGAATTCGAGAAGAAAATGCAAGGAGCTCGCCAACAGATTGCATTGCTGCAAGCAAAGTTGCGCATCCTGAACGAGACCGAGAAAAACGAAGCCGAACAAGAATAGAACCTTGTCCTTATCATAATCGTCCAATTACTGATTTCGGTCAATGATTGGACGATTATCCCGTTTTTTAGAAACGACAAAAACGACCATCACAATGAAGCGAATCCCGACAATATTGCTCTGCATACTTTTGACATGCTGCCTTGTATGCTGCAATCACAAATCAGACAAGCACCAAGAGAACGACATCCAGATCAAGCGATTTGAGCAAGTGCTGTTCAAGACCGACCCGCAGACACTTTCGCAGAAGCTCTTCGAGGTGAAGGACGACTTCGACAGCCCTTTGATCAGCCTCTATCCCGACGACCCGCAGTATATGCAGATGCTGTCGGGATTTGTCGCCGACCCTGTAGTCAAGGATATTTTCCGCATCACGGACAGTTGTTTTCCAGAACTGTTCTGGCTTGAACACCAACTGACCGAAGCATTCGAAAAGATGCAAGAACTACATCCCGCAATGCGGTGCGACAAAGTATTCAGTTTCGTGGGATGCGACTTCAACTATGCCACACGCGTGGTATATGACGAAGGCGACCTACGCATCAGCCTCGACCAATACGCCTTGCCACACATGCAACAATATGGTTTCTTCCAAACGCCACAATATATTCTCGCACAATGCGACAGCACCCGAATCCTCCCCGACTGCCTCGCCGCCATCGCACGCAACTACATCGTCAAGCCCGAAGGCGAGCAACTGTCGCTGTTAGACTATATGGTAATGGAAGGTAAAGTGCAATATTTTTTAAGCGAAGTGGCACCAAACATCGACGAAACCGCAAAACTGCGATATACCCCCGAGCAACTTGATTGGATGGAAAAGAACGAGGAGATAGTTTGGGCCTATTTTGTACAAAACCGACTGCTCTACGAAACCGACTACATGCGTATCCACAACTTCATCGACGACGCACCCAAGACCAACATTTTCAAGGATTCGGCCCCCCGCACAATCGAGTACATCGGAAGTCGCATTGTAAAAGCCTACATGGACAAAAACAAAGTCAGCCTCTCCGAACTCTTCGAAAACGCCAATTCGCAAGAGATACTGAGCCAATCGGGATATAGACCGAGATGAAATAAGTATTAAGTATTAAGTTTTAAGTTTTAAGAGTTAAGAGTTATCCTTCAATATTCACATAATATATGAGAAAGTTTCTTGCAAGACGTTCACTTATAGCATTTTTCGCATTATTCGCCACACAGGTAGTATTCGCATTATGCAACCTCAGGGTGTTCGGCATTTCAGATCCAATGGAATGGTTGCGGATTGCCGCAATATCATTTTTTGGATACTGTCTCACCTCAACGCTCTTATTTTTGCTGCCATTCTACATTTTTATGTTGCTCCCACTGAAATGCAGATGGAATAAAGGCTACAGAGTCGTGGCGGAATTTTTCTATTTCGTTCCCATGCTTGTGGCGCTCTTTGCCAATGTAAGCGACGCCATCTATTTCCAGTTTACCTACCGCCGGTTGAACACTTCCATTTTGGGATATCTCACCATAGGTGGCGACATGGGAACGTTGTGGCCTAAGTTCTTGATAGACTATTGGTATGGAACAGTGAGCGGTGTTACCATCATTGCGCTGTTCATCATTTTCGCGGCACGAACCAAATTCCCGAAGCGTCCCGAAACGCAAAAGAGAAAATATATGGGAATCATTGGGATTATCGTCATTGCGCTATTTGCATTCACAGGCATGCACGAACACCAGCACCATCCCGCCGACCATATCCAACCCAAGAACAGTTCCTTGGTGGACAACTCACTCTACAGCATTATCCGCACGACAATCTATAAAGATACCAAGAATCTGAATCTCATTGACATTGACACAAAGGGAAAAATCGTCAATCCAAATTTCACATCGCTACAAGTCGAAGACAGTATCGCAGACAGCAACAGATGGTATGCCGGAGCGGGAATCATCGACTCCACTCGTCGCCAGAACGTGGTATTCATCATTCTGGAAAGTTTCTCGCAAGAGTATATGGGAAGCTACAACAACGGCGTGATGGAGAGCTACACGCCATTCCTCGACTCCCTGTATGAACATAGCGTCACCTTTGACGGACACTCAAACGGCAAGGAATCCATCGAATCCATTCCCGCCGTACTCGCCTCTATTCCATCGTTGTTTGACGAATGCTATATCATGTCGCCCTATTTCGAAAAGCCTTTGCCGTCAGCATTACCCAGCATCCTGAAAAGCAACGGTTACCACACGGCGTTCTTCCACGGAAGCTACAACGGATCCATGAAATTCGACCAATTCTGCGAAAAGGCGGGCATCAAGGAATACTACGGCAAGAACGAATATCTCGCCCAGCGCGACAAAAACCTGAAAGAGAAAGACCAAGACGGCTTCTGGGGCGTTTACGACGAACCTTTCCTGCAATATATGGTTCGACAGATGAATACCTTCAAGGAACCTTTCTTCTCGACAGTGTTTACCATTTCTTCACATCACCCCTACTCTATTCCGCCTCAGCACGAAGGTCGGTTTAAAGAGGGAAGCCACCCCCTGCTGCAATGCGTTATGTATGCCGACTACGCTCTGCAAAAGTTCTTTGACGCAGCAAAACAGCAGCCTTGGTACGAAAACACGATGTTTGTAATCCTCGCCGACCATCCCGGACAAGGACTTCATTCACAATATAATGGATACGACGGATGGTACCACATACCAATGATGTTCTATTCGCCACGCAATCCGCAACCGCTTCACAGCAAAGACATTGTACAACAGATAGACCTCATGCCCACCATCATCGACTATCTCGGCATACAGACAAACATTCCATGCTTCGGAAACAGCGTGTTCCAACGCACAGCCGACGACCACGGCTGGCAGATAGCCTACGGCAACCGCTACCACCAATTGCTGCGCCGCACCAAAGATGGTTCTACCCAGGTCAGCACCCTCACCAACAACAAAGGCGAAGGCCCCGACGCCCAGTTCCTACAAGCCTTCCTAACACAGTATTATTGGAGTCTAGTGAACAGTGAACTGTGATCTGTGATCAGTGACTAGGGAACAAAGCCTCTTAACTCTTAACTCTTAACTCCTAATTCTTAACTCTATGAAAAAGTCCCTTCTCGCAATTGTGAATCCCATTTCGGGAATCGGCAAGCAGAAAAAGATTGAGAAAGTGCTCAAAGAGAACCTCAACCAAGACCTGTTCGACTACTCAGTGGCCTATACCGAGCACATCCACCACGGCACCGAAATAGCCCGTGACGCAGCCATGAAAGGCTACGATGTAGTAGTGGCCGTGGGCGGAGACGGTTCTGTAAACGACGTGATTTCGGGGTTGAAAGACAGCGAAACAGCCTTGGGAATCATACCCTGCGGTTCGGGCAACGGATTGGCGCGCAACCTCAAGTTGCCGCTAATGCCTGCGCTTGCCGTTCGCGTGCTGAACCAGTACAACGAAGAGCATATCGACACCATCGTGCTGAACGACAGTCATATCATCGCCAGCATCGCCGGCGTAGGATTCGACGCATTCATCGCCCGACTCATGAAGGCCGCCAAATTGCGCGGATTTTCCGCCTACCTCAACCTCATCATGCGAGAATACCCCTCCTACAAAGAGAAAGACTACCATCTGGTGATTGACGACCGAGAACTCGACCGCAACGCTTGGTTCATCACTTTCGCCAACTCCAACCAATTCGGATACAATGCCGCCGTGGCGCCAAAGGCAAAACTTGACGATGGATTGATAGACATCAGCATTGTGGATAAGATTCCGTTGGAGCATGTACCCATCACAGGTCCTCTCGTCTATGCGAACCATTTCGAACTTTCGCAGCATGTGGAGATGTTCAAGGCACACGAAGTGCATGTGTCGGGCAACATCGACAAATGGGTGAACATCGACGGCGAAGGTGAAAACATCGGACACGAACTCCATTTCGTCAACCACCCCCATTCACTCAAAATTCTGACAAGATTGCCAAAGAAACCACTACTTTTCCAAAAGTGATTAGTGTCATTAACCTTGACCTTAACCTTGACCTTGACCTTAACTAACTATAACTATTCTTAATTATTTCTCAATTCAACAACTCAACAATCATCCATGTCCATCGTATATTCAACCAATCCCGATTTTAACTACGAAGACGAATCAGTTCCCGAAATCGAGACCTTACCTGCAAACCAGCAGAAACTCCGACTTCGTATGGAACGCAGCGGTCGTGGCGGCAAAACCGTGACCGTAGTAAGCAACTTTATAGGCAAAACCGAAGACCTTGAAGTCCTTGCCAAACAGCTCAAAAACCATTGTGCCGTTGGCGGTTCCGTCAAAGAGGGAGAAATCATCCTCCAAGGTGACTTCCGCGAAAAAGTCGCCACATTCCTCCGTTCCAAAGGATATCCAGTGAAGTGATTTGTGACCTTAACCTTGACCTTAACCTTGACCTTAACCTTGACCTTTGACTCTTAATACTTAATACTTAACACTTAACACTTAATACTCGAATTCTGAATGTCTGAAAATCTATAAATCTCAACATCTGAACATTCTACAATCTCAATTTCCATGCCTCTAACCAAACAAACACTATGGGAACGCAAACTGCTCGACCTCAGCTTGCGCAACAACCTTCTCAATACACGCATCTCGAAAGGGACAATCCAGCTCATTTCCGTAAGTCTCAATAAACTTGAAGACGCCCTGTCGGACGGGCAAGGATTCCTCATACAGCCAAAGCCGGCAGATTGGGAACTCCCCGATTGTATATCTGGCATTTATCTACCCAAAGAAAGCGCCACCCAGAGAGAATTTTTGGAAAAGGAACAGGCCGCGCAACATCTCAAGACCTACCAAAGCGAAGAGCAACTCCGAAAATCTCTCATCCAACTTTATCGTGCTTCACGCTTGTCGATGGAAGAGAACGGAGCCAACACATTATATCTCGCCGCAGGCCTTCTGAAATGGTACGAAGCGGAAAACACCGATACGCCACGTTTTGCACCACTGTTGTTGCTCCCCATCGAAATCATCCGAGGCACATCATCCTCTATGTTTTTGATTCGCAGTCGCGAAGAAGAGGTAATGATGAACATCACCTTGTTGGAACTCCTCCGACAGGAATACGACATCAACATCACCACGCTGAACCCGCTGCCCAAAGACGACAACGGCGTAGATGTATCACTGATATTCAACACAATTAAAGAAGCCATCTCGGGACAGAAAGGATGGGAGGTTGTTGAGCAATCGTTGCTGGGAATCTTTTCCTTCAACAAATTCATCATGTGGAACGACATCCACAACAATTCGGAAAAACTGCGACGCAACCCCATCGTGGACAGCTTGATTTCTGGCACCGTAAAAATCAATACGGAAGTCACCGAAACCGACAGCGACGATTTAGACGAACAGTTTTCAAAAGAAGAGATTGTACTACCCATCAGCGCCGACTCGTCGCAGATGATCGCCATCTCGGAATCGCTGAAAGGAAAGAGCTTTGTGTTGCACGGTCCTCCAGGAACCGGTAAATCACAAACCATCACAAACATCATCGCCAACCAGCTCTACCGAGGGAAACGCGTACTTTTCGTGGCTGAGAAAATGGCCGCATTGCAAGTTGTCCAGCACCGACTGGAATCCATCGGGTTGGCGCCATTTTGCTTGGAACTCCACTCCAACAAAGCCAAGAAATCGGGCGTGTTGGAGCAGTTGCAACGCACCACGGAAGTCACGCGCAAGCAATCCAACGAAGCCTACAAAATCCAGCTGGAAAAGATCAAAAAGCTGCGAAAAGAGCTGAGCGGATACATAACATCCATACACAAGACCTATCCTGCCGGGATTTCACTCTACGACTGCATCGCACGGTACACTCATTTCGACGAGGAACTTCCCGCATACGACTTAGGCACCGACAAGATGTCCGTCTATACCGCCAAGGAAATCGACGACACCGAAACCTGCCTTGCCGACTATCAAACATTGGCGTCGGCATGCAAGAGGGATGGCGTGTTTCCGCTCTTAGGCATCAATGCCACCAATTTTTCCACACAGCTGAGAGATGACGCAGCGTCCCAAATCGCACAACTGCAAGAGTTAATCAGCACCTACAACCAATCGCAAGAAATCCTGAACACAATCTTAGGACACAATAGCGAACAAAAATCCAAAGTCCAATTCGACGCCTACCGCAACATCATACAACTGCTTTTCGACAGCAAATGCCTACCTTGCGAGCTGCTGATGGAGGCGTCCTCGGCAATGCTCGATGACCTGCAAAACGCCATCGAACACGGAAAAAGGAAAGAGCAACTTCTCGAGACGCTTTCCCACTCCGTCAACGAGCAATTCCTGGAACTGAACCCCACACCAATGCTCAACAGCTGGAACCAGGCGCAAGAGAAATGGTTCTTGCAAAAGCAGATTCAAGAAAACAAAATCCTCAAGGACATAACCACCTACGCCCTACCCGACATCAAAATCGGAAAAGAGGAAATTCCCCCACTGCTCACCACACTTTTAGAAGCACGCAAGGAAATCAAATGTCTGGAAGAGCCTTCGCTGACATACAAGCCTTTGTTGGGGAGCCTGTGGGACAATGGCGAGAAAAACTGGGACAACCTACAATCGGCGTGCGACACCATCAAAGCACTCTTTGAGAACTTCGCTGCCATAATCTCTTCTCCCGAGGAAATCACGCTGCTCAAAAAGAACATCTCCACCGCCACGGCCAACGGCTTGGACATTTTCCGCCAATGCTATGGCAAACAAATGCAGCAGTACCTCGAAGACAGTGCACAACTTACGGCACAATGCGAGAAAATCGACAACCTGCTCGTCACAAACCTTTGTGGCTCAAACGCGACGGATTGGATTTCTGCATTGCAAACCATCCTTTGTCGTTGGAGCCAGAACCTCGACCAACTGCACGACTGGACGATATACAACCTAAAGAAGAAAGTCCTGCTCGCCACCGATGCCAAAGTATTCATCGCCCCCGTCGAAAGCGGGAAATTGGGAACCGACAAACTCGCCGACTCATTCCAGAAAAGTTTCTACAAGACCTACCTCAACTACATACTCTCGCAGGAGACTGACCTCAACCTGTTCCACAAAATCAGTTTTGAGGAAAAGATCCATCGATACAAAGAACTCTGCACCCAGTTTGAGCAACTCACCCGCGACGAGATTGTGACAAAACTTTCCGCCTCGCTGCCCGCCATACAGCAAGAAGCCGCACAGAGTTCGGAAGTCGGCATCCTGCAACGCAACATCCGAAACGGAGGACGCGGCACTTCCATACGCAAGCTCTTCGACCAAATACCCGGATTGTTGCAGCGTATGTGTCCTTGCATGTTGATGAGTCCTATTTCCGTAGCGCAATACATCGACGCCGAACACGAGCCGTTCGACTTGGTCATTTTTGACGAAGCATCACAGATGCCCACTTGCGAAGCCGTAGGAGCCATCGCCCGAGGCAAGAATCTCATCGTAGTAGGCGACCCCAAACAGATGCCTCCCACAAACTTCTTCTCGACAAATACCTTCGACGAAGAAAACGCCGATTTGGAAGACCTTGAAAGCATCCTTGACGACTGTCTAGCCCTTTCCATCCCTTCCAAATACCTGCAATGGCACTACCGCAGCAAGCATGAAAGCCTTATCGCTTTCAGCAACGTAAACTACTACGAAAGCCGACTCATGACTTTCCCCTCGCCCGACGACCTCGCCAACAAAGTCAACTTCCAATATGTAGAAGGCACCTACGACCGTGGCGGCACACGACAGAACAAGGAAGAAGCCCTTGCCGTAATCGAAGAAATCAAACATCGGCTTGCCACTCAGGAATCGCCACGGCGAAGCATCGGCGTGGTGACCTTCAACACCAATCAACAATCGCTCATTGAGGATCTTTTGATGAAGATGTATTCGGAAAACCCAGAACTCGAACACATTGCGATGGAATCCGACGAACCCATTTTCGTCAAGAACCTGGAAAACGTACAAGGTGACGAACGCGACATCATCCTCTTCTCCGTAGGATTTGGCCCCGACAAGGAAGGCAAGATTGCGCTGAATTTCGGACCTCTGAACCGCGACGGCGGTTGGCGACGCCTCAACGTAGCCGTTTCTCGCGCCCGCTACGAAATGAAAGTATTCTCCACGCTGAAAGCCGACGACATCGACTGCACAAAAACCTCCGCCGATGGAGTCTTAGGACTCAAAGCATTCCTGCAATATGCAGAAAAAGGTCGCGAAATACTCTACGCAGCAACACCTCAACCCGCCCAATCTTCAAATCCACAAAGTTCCCAATCTACAGATTACTTTGTGGATACACTCGCCACAAAACTCAAAGCACGAGGATACGACATCCACACCCACATCGGATGTTCCGGTTACAAAGTCGATATAGCCGTGGTTGATCCCAAAGACAGCAATCGATATATACTTGGAATTCAATGCGACGGCAGCTGCAATTCCGCCAAGACAACCCGCGACCGTGAAATCACCCAACCCAGCGTTCTCCACGCATTGGGATGGTCGCTGTACCATATATGGACCCTCGACTGGTGGGAAAGTCCAGAGAACTGTTTCGAAGCACTCTGCGCCGCCATCGATGCCGCCATCAATGGGACAGAACCTCCAGAGCCACAAAACCCCGAAGACGTTGAACCAAAGGAAAGCGAACTTTGCGCAAAGGAAAGTCCTCAAGCAGAAGAGCCGACAAGCTCGGACACATCCGACAGCCAGATTGAATCGTTTCAACTCCCCTACACCATCGCCGACTTGCCCGTAAAGAAATTCGACAAAAATTCCCATACCGAGACAATGATGCGATTGCTATTCATCATCGACACCGAAGCGCCAATTGCAAAGTCGCTGCTTTACAGTCGCATTGCCAACTCTTATGGGATGAGCAAAATGACCTCCGATTTCGAGCTATTGCTTGACAACCTGATGCTGGACATCGACTGTTTCTGCACCATGGAAGGCGAGAACTGTTTCTATTGGAGCAAGCAACTTCCGCCCCAAGATTACGTGAATTTCCGTCCCGAATCCGACCGGCAACCTAACGAAATCGCTCCCGAGGAATACGCCAACGCAATGTATCAAGTACTTGACAACCAAGGTTCGCTCCCCAAAGAGGCGCTCATCAAAGAGACCTCCAAGGTGTTCCATTTCCCGAGGCTCACCCCTCGCGTTTCAGAAGCCATCCAGAGAGGATTCGACAAAGCGCTTGAATACAAATTGCTCACCCTGCAAGACGACAAAGTGGTGAAATGCTAACAACTGCGTGGGGCAAAATCGGGAAATCATCTCACTGTCAAACACCGCCAATGTTTCGCACATGATACGGAAATGACATATACGTTTTGCACCCCACAATCTCCATCGTCATGAGAAATACAAAGAGCACTGCAACACGCTCTCACAAAGCGGCACTATCAAAAATGGCAATGTTTTTTTCTACATTGTTGATTCTACTCTTTGTCTCGCCATTAGCAATAGCCCAAGACAACAAAGCTAGAATCTATATACCAAAAGACCTTGAAGATTGCTTCCACACACTTGACTCAATACTGTCGGACAGCGTCAAGAGCGAAATCATGTGGATGTCAGAAAGTGAGTTTCGCGGCAGAGCCCATTTCGGCATAGGCATGTGGATGCGCAACAACTGGGGACTTTGGAGCGGCGAATCGAGGTTATCTCATTACTTTTCTCGGCTTGGACTATGGCACCCCGACGACATGTCGGGAGTCATTCTCACCAGCTATTATCGTTACCTTTGGGGAGAACCCATCAAACTAAGGCAGCAGATTCGCTACTACAAACAATATTGGAAGGGAAATGGAGGGTGCATCAAAGTCCCGAAAATAAAAGGAGGCAACTACAAGACACTCGAAGAGAACGCAACATTCCTAAACCTACCACGCATAGATTCCGTTACAGGTGCACTGATGACTATCCGTCATAATGGGGATACCCTCTCCAAGCAAGATTCCGCCTACTTGCTTCGCCACACAGCCCTACCCGCAGGGCTCCCACAGAACCCTTATTCATACAATGGCGACGTGAAATCAGTTCTCTACGTCGGCAAACGGAAAGACTCAGACACTCGTGACACAATCTATGAGGAATATGACAGATACCACCGTTTGACAAAATATTATTCAAAATTTGGTTCAAATTCAAACCTTGAGGTCTACACAAACCACTATGATTCCCTTGGACGCATCAGTTGGAAATTCACCCATAGATTAGTTTATGACTATAAGGATACAATCTATGATACAATGGATGTATATCATTACATTTACAACGACCATGGCTATAGTATTTATTCAGAGCCATACTACGATGGTCATTGCTTATTATTAGAGATTTCCGATTCTGAAATCGTCAGTGAACCCTCTTGCAATTTTACAGAAGAGAACGTTGTTATACTTGACGAGCAGGGGCACATCATCTCCGAATTAGATAAACTGAATAACCATATCTGCTACCAATACGATAGTATTGGACGCTTAGTTGCCAAGTACAGATACGAACAAAAAGACGACTCTACTACACTCATTTTTAATTGGCAAACAATCATATACAACTCAAAGGACAATACAAAATTCATACTGTCAGCAGAAAGCGACAACATACTTTGCCAATATAAGGACCGCCGAGGACAATATACCCGAGAATGCTACCAAGACGCTCGCCGTCACATCCACCACCCCAAGTACATGCGCATTCGTACCGACAAGAACGGCAACACAACAAGAATCAAATACAAGAACGGAAAGACCATCGAAGTCTTTTACAACTATTATTAATCATCTAAAGAAACCACACCATTCACTATATGAACAAAAGAATCATCCCACATCAGCACACACTTTTTTTCATCCTTTTCACGGTTTTTTCGGATGCAAAAGTTCCACAAACGAAGTTGCTATTGATTGCATACAACCTATAGAAACCTCTTCCAAAACTGAATCGGACAGTATTTCGTGTACTCCTTACCTTCCAGAAACAGAAATCTATTCTGCAGCAAGCCTTTATTTCAAACCTGGTCGTTCCTACGGCACCACACGACCCACCTACCATGCCATAGCAGAGACTATCAACGGCAAAGAATGGCATAATGCCTACGCCCACCGAGCGGAATACAACTACTACCGCGACACAAACTTCCGAGGGAAACAAGCGACCTTGCTGGCTGTGATTCACGAAATGAATGATTATGGAAAAGCGACATTGAAATGGAACGACCTATATCTCGCAAACACAGGATTCATTAAGGAAACAGGCGAAGCCATCGTTGATATTTGGTACTTCAACCAAATGGAAGCCGTGTTTGTCAAGGACTCAAAGATGGATTCCACACTCCTGGCAGGCAGCGAATATAGCACCTATGGTAAAAACCGCATCTATGTCGGCTGCGAAAGCTTTGATTGTGATGGTCACGTCTCGCTCTATTTCTACCGCACAACCGACAATCCTCACCACCACACACAGTTTCTCTGCCACTACGCCAACCACGATGATTTCTACATCCCCTGCGAATCAGAAGCAGAATATGATAATTGGTACTCCAAGGACTTCCTCTTCTGGTACAAAAACTATCTTTACCTGCGCACTTCAGGCGGGTACTACCGCATCCACCTCGAAAAGATATCCTAAAACACATCAAAACAAGTCATCAATCGTCAACTTGCTTTGAAGCACGCTAATTCATTTTTTTTGAATTTCGTGCATAAAATTAATTATAATCCGCTAAAACGATATATTTTTATACCATTTTAGCGGAATATAATCGACACCATTTATAACTTTCGTTCCAACGGCGGGAACAACCGCTGATGCAAATTTTCACAAATTTACATCTTTTGACTGAAAATACGAGAAGAAAAAATATCCAAATGGAGGAAGGCTCTAATGCAATAATAGTCTTCTTGTGAACCCTACTCCAGCGTAATCCTCACGAGCACCTCTCCTTTCAGGATTGAGGGGATGACAAGATGGCGGCAATGTTCTTGGGGAATACGTACGGTTTCTTGAAGATTTTGGATGTCGCAGGACTTGATTTTGTCACCGCAGCCGTTGACTTCGATAGTCAGATTGGCATCGCGGTAGTGGAGATTTTCGAGACGGACAGTTGATCCGTCCTGCATACCGTGGGGGGTCAGCATAAGACCTCCCGCAAAAGGTTCAATGCCGAAAACGTGATTGAGCACCATTCGTAGGAAACCCGTGGCGCACCACGTTTGATGTTCCTTTATGTCCCACAAGGCGCCACATTGCCAGCCGCCACTCGGCTCACCATCAACGGTATAAATCTCATAAAAATCACCTTTGCCACGATTGACGGCGAGATCCGCCATGCTTTCCAACTCAAAATAAAACGATTTCCACGCACCCTGCGAAGCGCACGCCGAGCCATAGAAACCGTTGATATGCGGCCAAATCATAAGATTGTGACGACCTGGCTTGTCGGGCGTATTCCTTGGAAACGAGGGATAGACACAGGGGATGCCATGCGCGGTAACATAAGTGTTGGCTATCACCTCCAAAGATTCATCGACAGGGACAAGGTTGAACAGCAAAGCAAACGCCACGCCCAACCCCTCTTGATAGTCGTGAGGTGCGCCTTTGTGGTCAATAAGATAATAGAACTTGTGACAATCGGGGCGATAGAAATGCTTTTCGATGTTTTTTGCCAAACGCAACGCTTTCTCCAGGAACGACACCGATATTGCCGGAGGTTCCTCTAAAATCCTCGCCATCATATCCAGACAGCAGTAAGCCCTGTAATAGACAGCATTGGTGCTGAGACAACGGGTTGAATCGGAATGTGGATGATGCAATACATAAGAATCGTCCCATTTTGCAGGGTCATAGACAGGTTCATCGTAGCCGGCAATGCCGTCTTGGAACACGGCAGGGCCCATGAAAAGGCCATAAGTAGAATCGAAACACAGCCGTTCCAGTTCCTCCATCGTGGTGCGGCTGCAGCGATAGGCTTTTCGCAAAAAAACAGTATCTCCAGTAGTTTGGTAATGATTGTATGCCGCTATCACCCAGATGATTTTGTCCCAATACTGATGTCCAATACGCGCACCATTTTCGGTTACGCTCCACAACGATTTCTCCGCCACCTCGGGACGCAAAAGGCTCAACGCATTCCACGAGTTGATGGCACAATCGCGCGTCCATTCGCCGCCGTAGCCGCCACCAGCATGGATGATGCCGTCGTGGGTATTGTGGTCGATTGTCCACACCGCCAATCGGAATGCACTATCCAACAAGGCGTTGGACGAATGCATCTGCTGCGCTGTCGCCCCCAAAGAAAGCAACAGCAATAACGTCAAAGACAAAAAACGGAATTTCATGTTTCTCATTTTCAATGACACCCTCACAGATAGCAAAAGACGCCCCAAGGAGCGTCTTTTCGCATATCTTTCAAAAATCCATTATTCCGGCTGAGCGTCGATGAATTTGCCAGTTGCCTCAAAATTGAGCAGCTGCACATCGCAGTCGTGTTTCCAGAAAAGGAAACCGCAACGTTTTGCCACGCGCGCCTGATAGGTGGTCTTGTTCTTGGCGGAACGCACATAAAGGTCGGAGAGTTTGTAACCCTTGTACTGATGAGCTACGGTATCCTTGATGCTCTGGGGATAGTAGCGAGAATCAACATAGTAGCGGGTTTCGGTGCCTTTGGGCGAGAAAATCATGGCCTGTTTTTCGCCATCCGACTGGAAAGTGGCGGAGAAAGTGGTGGAATCGATGGCGCACCATACAACAGAGGTAGCGTCTTTCTGTTTGTTCTGGAAATCCTTTACATAACGCTGGGGAACGTCGGATTCTTTTACGGTTTTTTGCGCATAGATTGCTGTCGAGCAAACAAAGGCAAGCAATGCAAAAAGAACTAACTTTTTCATATTAAATAAATTAATTAATTTTCCTATTAGGTTTGAAGATAACAAAGATACGAATATTATTGTGAATTTGCAATTGTGATTTGTGATTTGTGACCTTAACCTTAACCAACTATGACTATGAACATTCTTAATTAATTCTCAATTCTCATCTCTCAATTCAACAAATCTTCAATAGTGACTAGGTCTGGACACCTTCTAATCTTCAAATCAACAAATCAACAAATCAACAAATCAACATTTTTTCATTCACAGCTCACTCATCAAGTGATCAATTACTTGTCGGCCATCGCGGATTACCTGCATCGACCAATAGAGTTTGAGCGTGATTTGTTCTTCCTCGCTCAATTGCCAAGCGATAGAAGGGTCTTTGCGCATACGCTCGGTAAGACTGAAAAGCGAAAGCGCGGCACAAACAGAGATGTTGAAACTCTCGGTAAAGCCGTACATGGGAATCTTCACATAGGCGTCGGCGCCGGCGATGGCCTCCTGCGTCAACCCAGTGAGTTCTGTTCCAAAAACCAAAGCCACGGGTTGCGAAATGTCGAGGTCGCCAATCATCGTGTCGTTCTCGTGGGGAAGCGTTGCGACAATCTTGTAGCCCTTCTGATGCAACTCGTCGTATGTCTGCTGGATAGAAGGATGTGTGTAGTAATCCACCCACTTGTCGGAGCCCATACTCACTTCACTGTTAGGACAATAGGCGTTGCGATTTTGCACTACATGCACATCTTGTACTCCGAAACAGTCGCACGAACGCAACACTGCACTGGCGTTGTGACTCTGGAAGATATCCTCAAGCACCACACTGATATGGCGGGTACGGTTTTGCACCAAGCGGTCGAAAAGTTGGCGTTTGTTTTCGCTGTAAAAAGCTGTGGCCGACTCGTAGAGTCGTTGTTTCTCCTCAAGGGAGAGGTGCGCGAAAAGCGCTTTGTTGGAATCGTTTATTGCAGGCACGGGAAGAAAAGAGTTAAGTTTTAAGTGTTAAGTTTTAAGTGTTAAGTATTAAGTATTAAGAGTTAAGCATTAAGCGTCAAGGTCAAGGTTAAGGTTAAGGTTAAGGTTAAGGTCACTAATCACCCCTCTTCGCATATTTCATAAAAGTATAGTAGGCGTTGGTGCGGCAGATGATGTAGCCCGACTTGCCGTCGAGGAAGCCAAGACGGAAGAGATAATCGCGCAAGAATTTCCACATCGGCTTAAAAACCAGCTTTGCCAGGGAAACTTTCTTGCCTTGGTCTTTCTGCGCCGCAAGAGTGGAATAATGGTCCTGTCGGCTGATGAATTCGGCAACGCTGTAGTAGCTATAATGCAGCAAATCGCCACTAAGGGGGACGATTTTCGGGTTATGGGAGAAAATCAAGCTTTCGTGCACCACGCCGTCCCATCGGGAAGTGCCACGGGCATAGATGCGAATCTTTGCATCGGGATACCAGCCGCAATGATGAATCCAGTCGCCGCAGAAATTCGTCAATCGCTTGACTTCATACACTTCGTTTTGTCCGAACCCTTCGTTTTTGAGTTTCGCCACACTCGATTTCAACTCATCCGAAAGCGCCTCGTCGGCATCAATCGACAGGATAAAGTCGCCAGTGGCAAGACTTTCGGCGAAATTCTTCTGCTGCGCATAACCTTCCCAGTCGTGATGGACAAAATCGGCGCCAAAGGAACGAACCACCGACTCGGTATCGTCGGTAGAACCCGAATCAACCACCACAATCTGGTCAGCCACGCCCTTTACCGACTCCAAGCATCTGCCGATGTTGCGTTGCTCGTTTTGCGTGATGATGACAACAGAAAGCGTATTCATATTTTTTAATATAATAAAATGCAAAGATACAAAAAAAAAGCGTAATTTTGCACTCGCTTCAAGATTTGACTGATTGCTTCAATTTGCTATTCATCAACAAAACAACAGAACTAAAACCACAAGCAAGACTATGATTATTGGATTCGACGCCAAAAGAGCGTTCCAGAACATGACAGGCCTAGGCAACTACAGTCGCATGTTGATTTGTGGGCTTGCCAAACAGCACAAAGACGTCTATTCCGTTTTGTACGCACCCAAAATGGACGGCTACTACAAGACTTTCTTTACTGGATACGCAAATATCTCAACCCGTCAACCTCACGGTTTCGACAAGCACCTGCCACGGTTGTGGCGTTCCTTTGGTGTGTCGATGCACATGAGCGAAGACGAAATCGACATCTTCCACGGCCTCAGCCACGAACTTCCCCTACGGCTTCCCAAAGACGTGAAAAAAGTGGTTACCATGCACGACCTCATCGCATGGAGAAACCCCGAATATTTCAGCGCGCTGGATGCCAAGATACATCAATACAAGCAAAAAAGCGCCTGCAAGAGAGCCGACATCGTCATCGCCATCAGCCAGCAGACAAAGCAAGACTTGATGCACTACATTGGCGTGCCCGAAGAGAAGATCCGCGTCCTCTACCAATCTTGCGACCCCATCTTCCGCGAAGAGATTTCCGAAAGATTCAAGAAAGAAGTCAGGAAAGAATACAAATTGCCTGACCGATACATCATTTGCGTAGGAACCATCGAGAAACGCAAAAACCAAGATTCCATCATCGCGGCAATGTCCCAGCTGCCCGACGACCTGCATCTGGTATTAGTGGGCGGATGTCATGGAAACTATCGTTCAAAACTCATCAGCAACCTAAAATCCAGTGGATTGCAGAAAAGAGTGCATTTGATCGACGATGCCGAATTTGAAGATTTCCCCGCACTCTATGCCAACAGCCTTGCCGCCGTGTATGTCTCAAAATTCGAAGGTTTCGGCATTCCCATCCTTGAAGCGATGAGCTGCGGTGTTCCCGTCGTAACCTCCAACTGCTCCTCGATGCCCGAAGTGGGCGGTGACGCCGTGCTCTATGCCGACCCCAACAATGTAGATGAGATTGCAAGCCAGATCAACCGCATCATCTCCGACGAAGCGCTGCGTGAGGAGCTGTTGCAGAAAGCCGAAATCCAGAAACAGAAATTCGACCCGCAGGTTACCACCCAGGCGCTCTTCGACCTGTACAAAGAACTTTTGAAGAACTAATATTTTCTTTTCACGACAAAAACAACAGGGGCGCCGCGATGCGGCGCCCCTAAATTGTATCATATTGTGTCTAATGACTACTTGACAACCAGACGACGCACCACGCGCTCGCCATTGTCGGTAGCAAACACCACGCTGTACATGCCCTTGGCAAGGGTATTGGTGAAAAGCGCCACCCTACCCTGCTCAACAACCAACTTGGGTGTAACCACACGTCCCATCACATCCAAAACCTTAATGTCGCGAAGCGCACCGCTTCCAAGCGTGACTTCCAAATAGGCGACATCGCTTGCAGGATTAGGATAGAAGTTTCCGAAACGTCCTTCTACGGTAGGTTTGATACCCTGAACAGAAGCATCATAGATAAGGTCGAAAGTGTAATAGCCACCCTGAGCGGCAGTCATAGGTTTGGTGATGGTCTTGCCGTTGTTGCTTGTAGCGGAGATGTAGTACTCAACGGTAGCCTGCTGACCTTCAGTCAAACCCGCCTGTGAGAAATCCATCGTAGCGCCCCAAACATTGGATTCGCCGCCCGTTCCCATTTCAACGCTGTGCCATTCGCCGCTATCCACACGCCACATGCATACAGCCGAAGCAATGCCGCTGCGGTTGGTGAGCGTTGCCTCAATGGCACGAGCAGTACAAGTCTGCTCGCCATCTTGACGGGTGATGGACTTGTGAAGAATACGTACGGGATTGTCGGCGGGAATCTGCTTGGTGATGCAGTGGATGGCGCCACCGCTGCCGTCAAACTCCTTCACATTGATAGGATACACCGTATAGCCGGGATAAGCCGCACGCACGCTGTCGATACGCTCCTTGTCCCACTGCTTGGAGGGTTCACCGTCAACCACGGCCGAGAAACAAGGCTGGATGAGCACATTGTTGACAAACGTGTGGTTGGAGTAAGTACGCGTATAGCTATTGTCGTAGGTTGTCTGGCTGGGAAAATTGCCGCCATTGTCAACGCAGGGGAAAGGAATGTAATGGCACTTGTAAGGCATGTCGAACACACTGTTGTAGGTCAAGAGCGAGTCGATGTTCTTGCTTGCCGTATTGTAATCCGTCCAACGGCTGTAATTGTCGGGGAACTTGGAGAAGACAAACTCGTTCTCGTCCCACATGTCGGCATAAAGGTCGATGTGACCCGTGCCACCGTCGTAGCGGAAGGCAGGCAGGATATAGGTGGCGCGAGGGCCAAGGATATGTGCCAAGGAATCCTTCACATTCTGGCGCGTGAGACGGGGTTTGGTGCTGTAGTTGATAGTGCTGGGGTTCACGCCGTCCCAGGTAAGCTGACCCGTAGCGTCGGTATTGCCCGAATAGATGGCGTCGCTGGAGATGACCATGCCAGCGCCGTCCACAAGGCAGTTGCCACCCTCCCACTCAATGGAGGTGATGAAGTTGGGGATGCCCATCTGCTGCTCGATAAGGTGCGGCAGCGAGTCGTCGAGGGCACGGCCGGGATAGTAGCCGAAATCAACCATACCCACACTGTCCTGATCGCCATAGTAGAAAGCGATAGGGCCGCAGTCGCGGTACCAGAACGAGTTGCCGGGACCTACGATAAAGCGCACGTTCTCGTGGCGGAGGCCCATACGCTCCAACTTGCGGAGCACGATGTTGGAATCCTCGGCAGTTTCGACGCGCACCCACGCTTCGGCGCCACCCATCTGAATGGCATCCATCAGGTAGAAAAACACATTGCCGAAAGTGGAAGTGGTGTCGATGGCGGCGGTATAGGGGCCAGCGCCTTGTTCCTGCCAATCCTGTAAGGACATGTTGTACTTATAGTACTGCGCATAGCCGCTCACCAGCGGGTCGGCCATCCAGTACATGCTGGATTCGTGGCCAGGTACAAGGTATTCGTAGTAGCAGGTAACCACCACAGCCTTCACCTCTTCCCATTCGCCGGGAAACCAGTTGTTCTCGGGAAGTTGCAAACCCTGGGCGTCCTTAGAGGGCGTTGCCTCCACCATCTTTCCCATAGGGAATTGACGTTGCTGGTAAAGCAGCGAGGCGTCACGCTTGTGGAATCTGTTCAGCTTTGAGCGAAACAGATCCGCCTCCGACTGTGCCACGGCAGTAGTGCCAAGCAGCACCGCCAACATAACAAAAAACAATCTTTTCATCGTTCGAAATTTACATAAAAGTTTCGGGCCGGCGTCGACGCCGGCCCGAGAATAAAAATACTTGGCAATTATGTTTTGTTGATAATAATAATTTAAAGCGCCACGTCGCTGGTAGCAATTTAGCGA
>JAGHVO010000001.1 GCA_018064245.1 Candidatus Colimorpha pelethequi | reverse complement strand
AACGGAGAGAAATGCCAGCAGGGAGCGTATGCCTACATCTGCCGCTACCGTCGTCCCGGCACCGAGGACATTGTGGTGAGAAAAGGCACCATTACGTTAATCAGATAATTAGTGCGCCAACTACTTAAGAAATATTGGGGATTTGATGACTTCCGCCCGCTTCAGGAGGAAGTCATTTCCTCTATTATACAGGGTAGAGATACCCTTGTGTTGTTGCCTACGGGTGGGGGGAAGTCCCTCTGCTATCAACTTCCGGCAATTTATATGGATGGTCTCTGTATTGTGGTATCCCCTTTGATTGCTTTGATGAAGGAGCAAGTGCAGAAACTATTGGATCGCAATATCAAGGCGGCTTGCATTGTTTCTGGAATGAACCAATACGAGCAAGAACTGGTCTTGAACAAGTGCCTCTATGGCGGCATCAAGTTGTTGTATGTCTCTCCGGAGCGTCTCAAGCAACGGATGTTCATAGATCATCTTCGGCAGATGAAAGTGTCGATGATAGCAGTTGATGAAGCTCATTGCATCTCCCAATGGGGCTACGATTTTCGGCCTGCATATCTGGAGATAGCTTCCATTCGCCAGTGGCATCCCCAGGCTCCCGTATTGGCGTTGACAGCAACGGCAACAAAGGACGTAATTGCTGATATTCAAGAGAAATTGATGTTCCGAGAAGGCAAAGTCTTTCGGCAGAGTTTCTTTAGAAGCAATTTGGCCTATATGGTGTTCAAGGAGGAAGATAAGATTGGCCGCTTGTTGCGCATCATAAAAAATGTAAAAGGTTGCGGCGTTGTTTATGTTCGCAATCGCCGTAGGACGCAGGATGTTGCTCATGTCTTGAATGCTGAAGGAGTAAGCGCGACGTATTATCACGCCGGACTCTCATCTCAGCAACGAGACGAGCGACAAGGAATGTGGATGTCCAACCAAGTCAGCGTGATGGTTGCTACAAACGCCTTCGGTATGGGCATTGACAAGCCTGATGTGCGATTTGTGGTTCATCTCGATATTCCATCTTCCATTGAGGCCTATTTCCAGGAAGCGGGTCGTGGGGGCAGGGATGGCGAGAAATCCTACGCGGTGATGCTCTACGACCAGTCGGATATTGCACGTTTAGATGCCTCTGTGGATGAGTCCTATCCTCCAATCAAGACAATACAAAATGTTTATCGTGGACTTTGCAATTTCTACAACATTCCCATCGGCAGTGGTGAGGATTCTTCGTTTCCGTTTGATTTGGAGCAGATTTGCAACGTCTATGGCTTCGCGCCCTTGGAGTGCTTCAATTCCATTGCCATGTTGGAGCGGGAAGGCTTGCTGTCGCTCCCTGATGCCGATAATGCAGTCTCTCGGTTGATGATAATCTCAGGAAAGGAGGAATTGTACAAGTTCCAAGTCGAAACGCCTCGGTACGAACCTTTGCTGCAATTGCTGCTGCGTATGTATGGCGGTTTGTTCTCCGATTTTGTGGAGATTTCGGAAAAACAATTGGCAAAGCGACTCTATCTTGACGAAACCACAGTTCAGAATATGCTGTCACGCCTTGACACCTTGCAGTTGGTTTCTTACAAAAAACGTTCTTCGCAAACGCAAATAGTCTTTTCTGCGTCGAGAGTCGATGCGAAAGACTTGCATTTTGTGGGTTCCCAATATTCGCAGCTTAAATCTTCAATGGAAGCAAGGGTGAAGGCGATCAAGCGATATGTAATGCAGTCGGATTCGTGCCGTAGCCAGATGCTGTTGGCTTATTTTGACGAAGAGGCTGGTCGATGTGGAATGTGTGACTATTGCCTTGGCGGTGCGACAGTCAAAAATGCTGACGCAAAACGTATTGAAGGTAAAGTTGTTGAAGTGCTAGCTTCGCGGAAGATGACCATCAAGGATTTGATGATGGTGCTGATGAGTGATTCCGACATCCATCTGCACGACGAAGAAAAGCTTTGCTCCTTTATCCGATGCTTGATTGATGAACGAAAAATAGGGGTGGATAAGGATTTCAACTTATTTGTTTGAGCTTTTCGTAGAATCGTGCGACGGGCAAGCCCATAACGTTGTAGAAGCATCCTTCAATTTTCTCAATGCCAATCATTCCAATCCATTCTTGGATTCCGTACGATCCGGCTTTGTCGAAGGGTTTGTAGGTGTCGATATAATATTCTATTTCGGAATCGGATAGTTCCTTGAACCACACAGAGGTTGCTTCGGTGAATGAAATGGATTCCGTTGCAGTCTTGAGGCACATTCCTGTATAAACGACATGTTTCTTCCCTGAAAGTCCATGCAACATTGCCAACGCCTCTTGGCGAGATTTGGGCTTGCCAAGCACTTGTGAGTCCATCACCACAACGGTGTCGGCGGTTACAAGCACCTGGCCAGCGACCAACTTGTCGCTTTCGTAGGCGGCAGCCTTCCGCTTTGCCAGGTATTCCGCCCTTTCTTCGGCAGGAACATTTTCAGTGATTGTCTCGTCCACGTCAAGTTCAACGAACGAAATGGGTAAGCCTAAATCGCCCAGAAGCTGACGTCTTCTGGGCGATTTTGATGCTAATAAGAGATTTATGTTCTGAATCATTACTTGCTCTTTTGTGAAACCATCTTGCCGGCTTGGAATTTGGCCGAGTATTCAACCTTGCCCAAGTCGTTGTACCAAAGCCATTCGCCGTCTTTTTCGCCGCTGACGAAATTTCCGATTTCCTCAGGTTTTCCAGCACTGTTGTAGCGCTCGTATTTGCCTTCTCTTACGCCATTGCGATAAGACTCTTTCGTCTCTATTTGTCCGTTGTGGAAATAGTGGATTTCCAAACCGTCGAGAACATCGTCGCGGTAGTTCATCTCGTAGCGCACGCGGCCGTCGTCGTAATAGCCTTTCCAGCTTCCGTTCTTCAAACCGTTGTGGAAACTACCAGTATAGTCTGTCCTACCATCTTCGTACCAAGCGGTCCAGGTGCCTTCCTCTTTGCCGTTGACATAGCGTCCTTCGTGCAGTTTTGCGCCATTTTCGTACCAAGTAGTCCATACACCTTGACGTTCGCCGTTTTGATATTCACCAGCGCGCCATTTCTCGCCAGTCTCGTAATAGTAGGTCCAGGTACCATTTTCCACACCATTGACGTAGTTGCCTACGATGCCAAGTTTGCCGTTGGTGCGCCAGTAGAACTTCCAAACCCCGTCTTGCTCTCCGTCAACGAGGAGACCTTCCATGTCTTTGAAACCGCGGTCGGTCCACCAAGTTCCCTGTCCGTTGAGTTCGTTGTTGCGATAGGTTCCTTCGAATTTCAGTTTGCCGTTTTCGTGCCATTCGCGAGCCGCTCCTTCTTTGGATCCGTCAATATAAGTTATTTCGTCGTGTTGTTGTCCGTTGCTGTACCAAGATTTGTAACTGCCAGACTTTTTCCCGTTCACTACATCCACTTCGCTTTTCAACTCTCCGTTTTGATACCATTCTTGGTTGGTTCCGTTTCCGGTATGATACTCAACGGCGCACTTCGTTCCGTCGTCGAAAAACACCTTCCAAGTGCCAACTTTTACGCCATTTTCGTAAGTGCCTTGCTGGTAAACAGTCCCGTTCTGATGCCACCATGTCCATTTGCCATTTCGTAGGCTGTCGTTTGTAAATGAACCTACTACGGCAGGTTTTGATTTCGCCTTGTCGTAGAACTTTTCGTGACGAATTTGGGCGTTGGTAGGAAGGAAGGCGATGAGGCCAAGGAGCAAAATGATGAGCTTTTTCATGGATGAAAATGTTGGTTTGTTGATGTGAAGAAATCGCCGAAGGCTTGTAATTGATAGAGGATAGTTATTGTTGTCACTCAGAATAGATGAAGTGAATCTTGATAGGGTTGGAACTGTCGGTGCCGTTGATGATGGTGCGACGAGCCGAAGAACGGGAACCGAAGAGTTCAAGTAATGTGCCGTAATCCTTTCCGGCAGTTACAAGATATTGCAAGTGCTGGGTTACTCTGATTCGATAGAAACCTTTGCTCTCTTGATATTTTCCGTCGTAGCCCGAAGCGGTGTAGGCACTCGAATAGTCGGGTATAGGCATGATGCTGCCTGTGGAGGAAACCTTGTTCGCCACAATGCGATCGGGCTTCAGATTGTCGCTTGCCGTATGCGTAGGAAGCAGTAGCTCAGCATAATGGATGATGGCTTTTGGGTGAGCTTGATGGAATTGCTTGACAAAACTATCGATGTTGAGATGGACATAGGTGCCTCCCAGCGGCTCCAAATAGAGCTTTTCCGTTCCTGCAATAGAGTCGTTGTTGTTGAAAGTATGCTGGATTTCTCCGTTGTAGCTGTGCAAAAACTGACTGAAGTGCGTGGTTTTTGAGTCCGAAGTGCTGCTTCCGATAAGAATGTCGAGGCTGCTGTGGACGTTATTGTTGTCGTGGTAAAGCACTTTCATTTTCGTGGCGGTTGCGGCAAAGTTGATGGTCAACATTGCAGGCGTTCCATTGTCCACCAATTCGATGCAAAGACCTTTGATTTGTTCGATGAAATCGGAAGGACTGTCGAACCTGTTGCGAAACAGGTCGTTGGCGGTGCTATTAAGCACGACGGCAATGCACTTTGAGGTATCGGGGATAGTGACCAAGTCGTTGAAAAGCACTGAACCCGTGGCAATGTCGGAAAAAGCGTAGTAGTTGCTATCCTTGTTGATTCCTTCCGTCAACTGGCTGATTTTGAGGTTGACGGTGCAGGAGTCGTTGGGATATTTCTCGTCAAGCACCAAGGCGAGCTTAATCGAGTCGATGGTGTATGCGCTCAAATCTACGCCACCAGTTCCTGACAGCGACAGTTGCGTGAAAGTCTTGGCCGTGACACTTCCGAAAACAGCGTCGGAGTAGTAGCCGATCATACCAGTGGTGTATCCCGAAGTCTTGATAGAATCGTTGAACGTTGTCCAGGCCACAATTTCAGCGGATCCGGAAATTGTGTCGGAGATGCCGTCGTAAAGGGATGATGGGTCTTGGAATTCGGAGCCCAAGTCGGTTTCTTTTTCGGTGCAAGACGTTGCGCAGAAAAGCATCAGCAGGCAAATGGGAAGTAAGGATTTTTGAAGACGCATGGAATTTGACAATCAAAAAGTTGAAAGGAAAATGATGTTTTAAGACTGTTTAGTCGTTGTTTTTGCTGTTGCCGATGATGGAATCGTAGAGTTTGTTGATTTTCCCAAAATATTCGTTGCGGTCGCTGTTGTAGTCAATCACATGGTTTTTGTTTTCTTTGGCAAACGCTACAATTTCGGGGTCGGCATTAGGCGATGCGATCACAACGCCGTTGGCGTAAGTGATGGCGGCTTTGACCAAAGTGCGATAGTCGAGACTTTGGAACAAACGTAAGTCTTTCTGCGTGGCGCCGTCGGTTTTCAGTTTTTTCTCTAGTTCGGGACAGAAAGTGCCCTCAAATAGGTCGTCGGTGATGGAAAAGACGGTTTTCGTGTTGTTGAAGAAAGAGTTTTCCTTGTTGATGCGGCGCATATAGAAGGGAATCATGCAGCTAAACCACCCAGTGAAATGAATGAGGTTGGGCTGCCAAGCGAGCTTTCTTACGGCTTCAAGAGTGCCGCGTCCAAAGAAGAGAATACGCTCGTCGTTGTCGGCATAAAATTCGCCGTTTTCATCGGTGTAAACGCCTCGTTTGGTGAAATATTCCTCATTGTCAATAAAATAGACCTGCATTCTTGCGGAAGGGATGGATCCGACTTTGATAATGAGCTGATGGTCGCAGTTGTTGACGATAAGGTTGATTCCCGACAGTCTGATGACCTCGTGAAGTTGGTTCTTTCGCTCGTTGATGCAGTGGAACCTAGGCATGAAGACACGGATTTCTTTGCCATGGTCTTGGGTAAAGGCGGGCAAGAGTCTTCCAATTGCTGCATTTTCGGATTCGGGTGAAAATGGCGTAGTTTCTTGATTTACAAATAGTATTTTTCCGTTTCCCATAGATTTTACCGAATAATATAACCTTGCAAATATACGAAAAAAATTTGATGTATTTTTCGGGAAATCACGATTTTGTTTCCGATTTTCCCCTTTGTTGGCGTTTGAAAATTGTAAAAGTTTGTTGTTTGTTGTTTTTCAATGATTTGTGTAAATGTAAAGTCGCTTGTTTTGTGAGTGCTGACATTCCGTTAAAATCGAATCGACAAGACAGTCTGTAATTAATAGTTTTCGGTTGATAAAAACAGAGAGGTGTCGTTTCGACGAAGATATTTTTTTAGTTATTTTGCATTTTGTTATGAACGAAGAAAAACCATCGTATCTTGTTAAGGCAGAGCGGTTTTGCGCCATGGGGGAGCAGTGCGAATATGCTGTGCGTGAGAAACTTCGTCAGTGGGGCGCAAATGATGTAGAGTCGGATGAAGTGGTGTCGCAATTGAAGGAGTTCGGCTTTTTGGACGAGAGTCGTTATGCCCAGATTTATTGTCGTAGCAAAGTCCGTTTGCAACGGTGGGGCAGGCGAAAAATCCAGTATCAGTTACGAATGAAGCATGTCCCAGATGCATTGATACGGGACGGCCTGGCAAGCGTTTCCGACGAAGACTATGCAATGGCGTTGCATTCGGTTGCGGAAAACAAGTGGAAAAGCTATGCAAAGTCGGACCCGCGTCGAAAATACAAGTTGGTGGCTTTTTTGCAGTCGAGAGGATTTGAGATGGATGAGATTATGGAAGAACTAAAGAACTTGAACAATTTGGATTGAAATTTAAATAAATCAAGGATATGAAAATGAGAAATCTACAGCGGTTGTTAATGCTGGTTTTGCTGTTGCCCGTTTTCTCGGTAATGGCCAATGAAGATGGCGAGAATGCTATGGTCGAAGGTGCGCCCGATACTTCGGTCGCGGTAATGAAGTATTGGACGACAAATTCCACTCCGGCCTTAAAGGTCGATGAAAAATATTACAATAACTGGGCCTCGTCGGGCAATGCGGAGTTGGCTGTAATTACAACTTTTGTTGGCGATTATAAGTTCACTCATTCCAAGTATATTTGGGACAATGCAGTGGATTTGGGCTTTGGCCTATATTGGCAGGATTTGGACGGGAATATGTCGTTGGAATCCTTGAGGAAAAATGAAGACAAGATTGACCTTACATCTACGCTTTCAATGCGTTTGAAGAATGATTGGAACGTGAACGCATCGGTGAATTTCAAGAGCCAGTTTTACAAAGGCTACAAATATGCCGCCGCGGGCAACGACGTGGATAGGGATTTGGTTTCGAACTTTATGGCCCCAGGCTACCTTACCACCGCCGTCGGTTTCGAGTATAAACGTGAATTCTGGAATGTGTCGGCATCATTCCTGACAGGTAAGATTACCTATGTGTGTGATCCTGACGTGATTGCTTCTGGGCAATTGTATGGTGTAGATACTACGGGCGGTCGTCGCAGCTATGCCGCTGTGGGTAGCTACCTCAAGTTCTATTTCAAGAAGGAGGTCCTTCCCAAATTGAACCTCTATACAAGAATCGAGTTCTTCTATGACTATTTCAAACCTAATCGCAGGAATTGGGACATCGTGGATGTCAGCTATCAAAAAAATGCCTTTTCACGTTTCGGCTATTGTTTACGATACGACACGGATGTGGACTTTGAGCTGACTTTGGAATATCGTTTCTTGCGTTGGCTCGCGGCTTATTTTTCGTGCAATGTGAAGTATGATACCGATTTTGCCACAAATGGAATACCCAATAGCGGCGATTTTGGCTTGTGCCAAGTCTATCAAAGCGCTGGCTTGCAATTCTATTTCAACTACAAAACAGGAAAATAGAAGTGTTTGAAGCGTAAAATAGGGAAGGCGGGATTGACAAAAGATCCTGCCTTCTTTTTTTATGGATGCACGAAGATTTACTAATCAAAGAATTGGATCCATACGTTTTCCATCATTTTGAGTCCGAGAAGCTGTTCGGCCGAGGATCTCGCAATTGCTATCTGGAGCAGTCCAGTCGAAGATGTTGTAAGCATGATGTGGCGCTGGCGGCTCGGATCTTCGTATGATTCGCTAAAAGTGCTGATTGTCTGCTCTTTTACGTGGAGTAAGAAGCGCCTTCCGTTGCAAACTTCCTTGAACTTTTTGTAGGTGAGGTTGAGGTAGGCGTTCCCGTAGGCGTCGATGTATCGGATAGAGGTTGTGATATTGTTGGGCGTAATGGTGTCTCCTGGCGGAATTTTCTCCACCAAGGATGTCTGTGCTATGCCCAGTTTGCTTGCGGGTACATTGGATGCAAGAAGCATCGCGACTTTGCAGAAGAGGTCGTAAGCGACGAAATTCTTGCTTTCCTGTAAGCTGCCTGAATCAATGCGCGTGATACTCGTCCATTCGTCGCCAAAAACGAGCGACGGCAATCCGTTGTCGGTGCAAATGTACCATTGCTGCTGGTATTCAATAATTACAAAGTGCTGGGACTGCGTCTCCACCGAGTCAACATCGATGATATGGATTGTGCCTTTGGGAAAATGAGGACAAGCGTTCTTGACCACGAAGGCGGCTTTTACGATATCGCAGGGCGTAATGTCGTGGGTGATGTCTACAATGCGAGTTTCTGGAAGATGACTGTAAAGCAGCCCCTTCACCATGCCGGCAAAGAAATCCTGGGTGCCCCAGTCGCTTGTAAGAGTGATGATGTTTGACAAAACAACAAAAGATTAGAAGTGAAACTTTCTATGTAAACAATATGCAAAATTACAAAAAAAACTGAGTTCCCAATTAATTTCTTATCTTTGTAAATAAAAATATAATATAATAAATTCATAACATTAATACAATTAGCTAATTATATAACTATGTCGCTGCTCTCAATTCGTAATTTGCATGCCAGTATTGGCGATAGGGAAATCCTGAAAGGTGTCAATTTGGAAATCAATAAAGGCGAAATCCATTCCATAATGGGTCCCAATGGCAACGGAAAAAGTACCTTGGCAGGTGTGATTGCTGGAAACCCAAAATATGTCGTCACGCAAGGTGAAATTATCTACAACGGTAAAAACATACTCGACCTTCCCGTGGATGTGCGTGCTGCCGAAGGCATATTCCTGGGATTCCAATATCCTGTGGAAATACCTGGCGTGAGCATTACCAATTTTATGCGAACGGCGGTAAACGAGCAACGTAAATACCGTGGTCTCGACCCATTGAGCGGCAGTGAGTTCATGAAACTGATGGAAGAAAAGAAAAAGGTTGTGGAAATGACCACGAACCTTGCCAATCGTTCTGTAAATGAGGGATTCTCAGGCGGCGAAAAGAAAAAGAACGAGATTTTCCAGATGGCAATGTTGAATCCCACTTTGGCAATCTTGGATGAAACAGACTCGGGTTTGGATATCGACGCGTTGCGTATTGTAGCGTCGGGCGTTACCAAATTGCATTCGCCGGAGACCGCTACGGTTGTTATCACCCACTATCAGCGTCTTCTTGATTTCATCGTCCCCGATTTTGTGCATGTCCTTTACGATGGTAGAATCGTGAAGACCGGTCCGAAAGAATTGGCTTTGGAACTCGAATCGAAAGGTTACGAGTGGATTAAGGAAGAAAACAAGAACTAAGAGAACTGAATTTTGATTGTGGCATGATACAGAAAAATGTTTTAAAAGACGCTTGGCGAGATGTCGATTTCTCGGAGTTCTGGAACGACCAATTGGAACGTCTCGGGAAAGACTCATGTGAGACCGATGCTGCTGTATGTTGTAACATTCCCAATATGGATGCCGAAAAGCGTCTGATTGTGAATGGGTTTGGCGACACAGAAAAACTCGTCATCCCAGATGGCGCTTGTGTTCAGAAACCCATCCAGATTCAGTCGGTGGTAAAATCCGACAAGAAATCTTTGGTAGAGGTGAATAGCGTGATTGAAGTGGGACGGAATGCGCATGTTCAAATAATTCATTGCGACGATACCATTGGTGAAATGCGTTCGTTGAGCAACAATAAAATCGAGTTGCACATTGGTGAAAATGCTCACGTTGAGTACTACAAGTTGCAGAATCTCAATAATCAGTCGGGCCTCATCAACCAAACCTTGGTCACGATGCAGGCCAACGCGCATCTCAATATGAATTGCGTGACGTTGAATGGCGGGCACATCTGCAATCATGCAGAGGTTCGTATGCAAGGCGAAGGTTGCGAACTGGAGGCGAACGGGCTTTATTTGCTCGACCGAGAACAGATTTGCGACAATTACATTTTTGTCGAACACGCCTTCCCGCATTGCAACAGCCATGAACTTTACAAAGGCATTATCGACGACCAGGCAAGAGCGACGTTCAACGGACATGTGCTTGTGCAGGACAATGCCGTGAAGACGGAAGCCTATCAAACCAATCGCAACATCTTGATGAACGACAAGGCCCATGTGCAGACCAAGCCGTTTTTGGAAATCTATAATGATGACGTGAAGTGCTCGCACGGAAGCACCATCGGTCAGTTGGATGAGCTGGCGCTGTTCTACATCCGCAGTCGTGGCATTTCCGAACGCTCGGCACGGACGCTTTTGCTGTATGCTTTTTGCGACGAGGTACTGCAAAAGATTGAGATTCCTGCGTTGCGAGAACGTTTGTCGGATATGGTGAAATACAGGCTTCATGGCGAGTTGACAGCCTGCTCCGATTGCGCCTTGAATTGCAACACACCCTGTAGCTGTCCGGATGCGACATTTCAAATCGATGCAAGTAAATTGTAAATAGATTATCAATATGGATGCGAGAGGGGGAGGACTAAGTCTTTCAACTCGCCTTCCAGGGTTCACAATTCGTAGAAAACATGTTAAAACCACGCTTTGTCATACTGCTGTTCCTCTTTGCACTTCCTCTCTGGGCGCAGGAAGGAGGCTGCGCTTATCAGATGAAGGCGTCGCAGCAGGCAAAGTTTGATCAAGCGGTGGACCTTTTTGCGAAGAAACGCTATGCCGAGTGCGCCGCGCAGCTGCGAAAGATTGCCGCCAAGGAACCGAAATCTCCCGATGTCTGTTTCTATCAAGGCTGGGTTGCCGCCAAACAAGGTGACAATCCTGGCGCCATTCGTCGCTATTTTACGAAGTTGTCTTCGCTCTGTCCCGATTATCCCAATGCGCTGGCCCATTTTTATCTGGGCGTGGTCCATTACAGCGACGATATGTTTGACGAGGCTGTGGCGGATTTTAACCGGTTTTTTGAAATTGCCAATCAAAATGGCAATCCCGACTACGACGCCGTCTATCAAGAGGCCTCCAATTATCTCTATTGGTCGCAGTTTTTGGCCGAATCCTACCGCAACAAGGCTCCGTTTAATCCCAAAGTCGTTTTGGGCGTTTCCTCCCGACATGACGAGTTTTTGCCCTATCTGACGCTGGACGGGAAGGAGTTCTATTATGTAAGGATGGTTCCCGAGGACGATGGCCCCACTTTCTATGAGCGAGAATTCAAGAAGAAGGCCGCCAAGCTTTTGGTGAGCCGTCGCAAAGATACCACCTTTACCGAAGGCGATTTGTTGCCCGAACCGTTTAATGTCAATAAGGGCGAGGGAAGCATCACGATGACCGCAGATAACAAAACGCTCTATTATTCTGTTCAGCAGCCTTCGCGCAACGGCTATTCCAACGTGGATATTTATTTCACCCATAGTGTCAATGGATATTGGCAGCCGATACAAAATGCAGGATCAAATGTCAATGGAGAGAAATATTGGGATTCGCAGCCTTCCATCACTCCCGACGGGCAGTACTTGTATTTTGCCTCCAATCGACCTGGGGGAGTGGGCGGAACGGACATCTGGCGGTGCAGGCGTCTGCCAAATGGAGACTGGAGTCGTGCCGAGAATCTCGGTTCGTCGGTAAATACTCCTCGCAACGAGAAATGTCCGTTCATTCATGCCGACGGACATACCTTGTATTTTGCGTCGAATGGATGGCAAGGATTTGGCGGATACGACATGTATTTCATCGATCTTTGCGATTCCGCCATACAATGTCCCACCAATTTGGGTTTGCCAATCAATACCGACAACGATGACATCTGTTTTGGCGTTACCACGGATGGCTCGAAAGCTTATTTCTCTGGACATCCGGTGAATGCGCCCGCCGTTGGAGGGAACGATGTGTATTTGTTCGACCTCTATCCAGCAGCCCGCCCGGAATCGATGGCGTTGGCGAAAGGAAAAATGATGAATTCCGAAGGAATGAAGCTGAATGGAGTGATTACTGTCGAACGACAAGGATCGTCCGCTACCGCATATTATCCTGATTCCGCCGACGGGTCTTTTGCTGTCGTGGTCTCTCAAAAGGAAGACAACGTTATCACGTTGGAAAGCGAAGGCTATTTCCCCACCGTGTGTGTGGTGCGTGGAGGCAGAGCTGCTTCTGATGCCAGTCGGTTGCTTTCAAATTGCACTTTGCAGCCCATAATGCCCAAAGGACGCTACCATGTGCCCGTCAGTCCCAGAAATGGCCCGCTGTCTTCGGTTGATAAGCAGGTGTTGGATGTATATGTCCGTTTTTTGCTGAAGCATCCCCAACTGCATGTGTGTGTGGCTTCGCCGTCGAAAGATGCCGCAGAAAAGGCCTATCAATATTTTCTGTCGTGCAAATTGCGTCCCGAAAGAATCACTTTCCGCTCGGGTACCGATGTGGGAAGTATGCAGTTGATTGTTACAAGTAATTGATTCCAATTTGTAATACCGAAGTAGATGGCTGCAATCTGGCGAGTCTTTAAGTATGTAAAGTATTATCCAAAGGAGATACTGTTGAATCTGCTTTGCAACTTGCTGTATGTAGTGTTCAACTTGTTCTCGTTTGTGCTGATTGTGCCCTTTGTGGAACTGCTGTTTGGAATGACTGTCCCACCGGCGACGATGCCTGCTTTGGCGCTCGACCAACAGTCGCTTACCGACTGGCTGATGTGGAACCTTTACCATCTGAAAGATGTTTATGGCGTCTGGCCATGCTTGTTCGCCGTTTCGGGAGGTTATTTGTTGGCGACGTTTTTCTCTTGTATGTTCCGCTATTTGGCGATGTTTTTCCTTACTCCGTTGCGAAATGGCATCATTCAGCGAATGCGCGATGATGTATATCACAAGATGACTATTTTGCCGGTCTCGTATTTCAACTCCCGTCGCAGAGGCGATATTTTGAGCCGCATGTCCAACGATCTTGCCGACATTGAGTGGAGCGTGGTTTCGTCGATTCAAAGCGTTGCCAAAGACCCTATCAATATCATTCTTTTCTCCGGAACACTGCTGTTTATTAGTGCGCGACTTTTCCTGTATTTCTTGCTTATCGGTCCGGCGATAGTCTTTTTCATCGCCATTATAGGAAAGAGTCTGAAACGAAATTCTATGAAGGGTCAGAAAAAGTTGGGAATGATTTTTTCCGTATTGGAAGAAAGTCTGACAGGAATGCGAGTGATCAAGTCGTTCGGCAAAGAGTCCGACATGTTGCGTCGTTTCTCCCAGGTCAATGACGATTTCGCGCATACCGCCGTCAAGGTATCGGCACGAAAGGAACTTGGCGGTCCGCTTTCCGAAGTGTTGGGTACGGTAGGTCTGGTCGCTGTCTTGATGCTTGGCGGTATGCTGGTTGTACAAGGAGAGATGCACTCATCGGTATTTATCTTCTTTGTCATCATCTTCGCCCGCCTGTTGCCGCCTGTCCATTCCACCGTTCAGGCCTATAACAACCTTCAAAAAGGAAATGCGTCGGCGGAACGCTTTTGGGAGATAATCGATGCCGACGAGACGATTCTTGAAAAGTCCAATGCAGTCGTAAAAGAAGATTTCCAAAAGGAAATAGAATACCGAAATGTTTCGTTTTCCTATATGCCCGACAATGACGAAAAGCCAGTCTATGTCCTCGACAACGTGAGTCTGAAAGTTGAAAAGGGGATGACCGTGGCCATTGTAGGTCCTTCGGGAGCGGGCAAGACTACGCTGGTGGACTTGTTGCCACGATTTTATGATTGCGTGTCGGGCGAAATCCTGATTGACGGAACGCCCATCAAGGATCTCAACATCAATTCGCTCCGAAAACTTTTCGGTGTCGTCTCTCAAAATTGCATCCTTTTCAACGATACGGTGGCGAACAATATCGCTTTCGGACATACCGACTACAGTCTGGAACGTGTCGAGGAAGCCGCCCGAGTGGCGCATGCCGACGAGTTCATCCAGCAGTTGCCGCAGGGCTATGGCACCACTATCGGAGACCGAGGACTGAACCTTTCCGGCGGACAGCGGCAACGCATCAGCATAGCCCGTGCCGTGCTGAAAGATCCGCCTATTTTGATTCTCGACGAGGCAACTTCGGCATTGGATTCCGAGTCGCAGAAAGTTGTCCAGGAGGCCTTGGACGCCTTGATGCAGCATCGTACGGCCATAGTCATTGCCCATCGACTTTCCACCATCCGCAATGCCGATTTGATTTTGGTGATGGAAAAAGGAAGGATTGTAGAATCGGGTACGCACGAGACACTTTCCGAGCAAGATGGTCTTTATAAAAAATTGCTCAAAATGCAGTCTTTTTCGTGATTTTTATATGTAATTTCGTTGTTTTGACGTCTTTTTATGTAAGAAAAATTGATGTGTAAATATTTGATTCTTAGTAAAATGTTGCATTTTTGAATAAAAAGTTTTGATAAAATTTTGTCAATCCGCTGAAAATTCGTACTTTTGCAATCGCTTTTGAGAGGGAAAGACCTTTGAAAGACGGGAGCATAGCTCAGCTGGTTCAGAGCATCTGCCTTACAAGCAGAGGGTCACAGGTTCGAATCCTGTTGCTCCCACAACACAGAGACCGATTGGCCTCTGTTTTTTTTATTACTATCTTCTCTTAAAGAATATAAGTCGGCATTAATATCCTATTTATTGTGAATCGTATTTCTTTTTTCAAGGCGTTTTCGGTTGCGTTGCTATTGTTTGTAGGAAGTTCGTGTGGACGGTCCCGTCAACCAGAGAATTTGCTCCCCGAGCAGACCATGGTGGACCTCCTCTACGAGTCCTATCTTTTTGAAGGCTATTCGGCGATTACGACCGAATATGACTATGGAAAGCTGTCTTCTGAAACCGTAGGCTATTACGAAGCGCTTTTCAAGAAATACAACATCACGCAAGCGCAATTCGATTCCAGCGTGGATTACTATATGCGCAACAGGCGCCTATATGAGGATATTTACAACCAAGTCATTTCCCGTTTGGACAGTCTGGAAGGCTCAATGCTTTAGATGGTTTTAGTAATTGGTATAAAAAAGAAGCGTGCTGTTGAAAACAGCACGCTTCTTTTGATATGCAGGTTGACTATTCTTCCGCTTGCTCTTTTTCTGCTTCTTCTGCTTCTTTTTGTCTGAAAGGATTCATCTTCGCTTTTTTCGCTTGAAGAGCCTTTCCTGATTCGGTATTGGAGGGCATGAAGGAGGGCGCTCTCATAAGTACGTGCGCTTTCCATTGTCCGTCTTCTTTGTGAAGCGTCAGCGTGTCGTCCTGTGTTGTGATTGGAGTGGTTTTGCGAAACGCCACTCTAACCACGCTGTCGTTTACCATGCGCATTCCTTTGATTTCAATCTTGGCGGGAGTGTTCTTTTCCAGATAGGAACTGTCAACATCGGGCATAATGTATTCTTCGATGTATTTCAAGGTTTCCTCTTGCGTTTGCTTAGTGGAAAAGGCCTCGGCATCTTCTATGCGGTAGTTGCCCATCGCGTCAAGATAGTCAAATGCCGTACGCGTAATCATGGAACGTTCCGTATTGCAATTTGATGCGGACAGTAGCAAGATTGAACTGATAATGGCAAGTGTGATTTTCTTCATTTTTGAAACAGTAAGAAAAAAAGAGAGTACAAGGTGTACTCTCTTTTCATTGTTAAATCAGAATTGATTATTTTCTGAAAGGATTAGCTTTTGCCTTTTCAGCAGCGGTTTCTTTGTTGCTGTTGGCGATAGCCTCGGTTACCTGCTTGGTAGCCTCTTTGGAAGCTTCCTGAACAGCGGTCTTAGCAACCTTGGTAGCCTCTTTCTTTACGGTCTCTTTCAGAGTTTCCTCTTTGGGTTGTTCGGTAGCTTCAACTACAACTTCTTCAACTACGGGAGCTTCTTCAACAACAACTTCTTCAACAACGGTGGTGTCGATAGCTTCTTCGGTCTGAGCGTTGTTGTTGCAAGCAGCGATGGTAGCGCAAGCCAAAACAGCAAGACCTAAAACTTTGAAATTCTTCTTCATGATAAAATGTGTATTGAATTGTTAATGATTATTTTTTCAAAGCAACTTTTTTAGCGATGTTGGCTTTTGCGTCAACTTCTTCGTCGATAGCCAAAGGAATGTTGCTAGCGCTAACGGTGATGTTTGCGCGGGTGCAGTCTTCAGGTTCGGTGCCCTGGAGATATTCCCAGTAGCTAGCCAAAGTAGCGGTAGCGGAAGTGGTAAGGGTCAACTTGGTAGCGTCGAATGATTCGTGGGTGAATTCGGATACGGTTTCGGTCATGTATTCGCCAAAGATGCCGAGTACGGAATCGATGGTGGCTCTTTCAATGGAGGAGCAGTACATGATGTCAACATCGTCTTTGGTCCATTTGCCCTTTGCATCTTCGAGGTCTTTGAAGGCGCTCATGATGGTAAGGTTGTTCATTGCGATGGTATCGGTAGCGCCAGCAACCATGAAGTAGTCAAAAGCTTCATCGGTAGAAGCCTGAACTTCACCCATGGGGCACATCTGGCCGTTGAAGTTTACGGAGAAGGTCTGTGCGGGAGCTGCGGGTTCAACTTCGGGATCATCGTTGCAAGCGGAGAACATAAGAGTTCCAGCCAAGAGGGCGAGGCCCATCAATTTGAATGTGTTTTTCATTTTGATAAAATGTTTTAGTTAAATGATGTTGTTAATTAATTCTTTTGATTATATGTATTAGAAATACGTTGCAAAAATACGATATTTTTTTTAGATGAAAACTTTTTTTTTATTTTATTATGAATAATTATGCTTTGATGTCAAGAGCGTCGCGGATTCCGTTTCCTAAAAGCATGAATGCTAGTACGATAATCATAATGGCGATGCCGGGGATAAATGCCAGGTGCGCACTGTCGAGCAGGAGGTATCCATAATTTTCCTTGACCATACTCCCCCAAGAAACCATAGGCGGCTGCACTCCGATGCCCAAAAAGCTGAGTCCTGCCTCCAGCAAGATGGCGGAGGCGAAGTTGGAAGTGGCTACGACAATGATGGCACCCGTGATGTTGGGAAGAATGTGTCGGAATATGGTGCGGAAAGTGCTGAATCCTAAGGCGCGAGTAGCTTCGATATATTCCTTTTCTTTGATGGAAAACACCTGTCCGCGTACCACGCGGGCGATGTCCACCCACATGGTGAGTCCCACGGCGATGAAGACTTGCCAAAAACCTTTCCCCAAAGCGAAGGTGATGGCGATGACCAGCAAAACAGTTGGGATAGACCAAACCACGTTGATGAACCACACGATCAGGTTGTCCACCCAGCCGCCGTAGTAGGCCGCCAAAGCGCCCAAAGTGATGCCGATGAGCAGGGCGATGATGATGGCGATGAATCCAACCGAAAGGCTGACGCGGCTGCCGATGAGGATTTGACTGAGCACGTCCCGTCCGTAGCTGTCGGTGCCGAACACGAAGGTACGCGTCTTGATTTTGGCCACCTCTTTTTTTGCCACGGCGATACGTTCGCCATCGTTGGGAGAGGAACCCGTGAAAGTCTCAGCGACGATGCTGTCGCCCACCTCTTGGTAGCTGAAGATGGGTACGGCAGTGTAGGGAAGCGGTGCGCCTTCAACCATCCGCTTGAAAAAGTTTGGCTGTTGTTTCTGGCTTTCAGGAAGATTGTCGATGCAAAGGAATGTCGCCTTGCTAAAAGGCTTCATTGTGGCCAGTTCAAGGTATTGTTGGTTGCAATAAGGCGTATGGTCAGGCGTGACCAGGTAGCCCAAGATGGCAATCAGCACAAACAAACCAATCACGACAAGGCTCGTCATGGCAAGCTTGTTTTTACGAAGCCTTTTCCATGCCATTTTGTCAAGCGAGGTGCTTTCTTGAGTCGCCTCGTCCTTGACAAATTTGCGGTGCCGTTTGAAAAGGTGCATGATTTGCATGACAGTCGTTTGTGGTATGTTGACGTTGAAGGAATGGTTACATCATACCCAGTTCAAGTTTGATGTCGTCGCTGAGCATGTCAGGACTCCACGGCGGGTTGAAGGTCAGTTCTACGTCCACGGACTTGATTCCTTCGATGTAGCTGACCATCTCCTTGACTTCGCGGAACATGAATTCGGCTTCGGGACAGTCGGGAGCGGTCATGGTCATGACAATCTTGACGTTGAATTCGTCGTCGATGTCGATGCTGTAGATGAGTTTGAGGTCGTAGATATTGACGGGTATCTCAGGGTCGTAGATGTTCTTGAGAACATTGATGACGGCGCTGTTCAGGGTTTCTTTGTTCGGCTCCATTACTTTGTGTTTGTTGGATTTGGAGATTGGAAGGGTTGTTGATTTGTTGATTTGTTGATTTGTTGAACTGTTGATTTGAGTTTAACCCCCAATTCCCTATTCACAGTTCACAATTCACTAATCACTATTGGTTGTTTGCTTGGGCGGAGAAGGCGATGGCGTACATCTTGATTTGTTTCACCATCGAGGTGAGGCCGTTGGAACGGGTGGGGGAGAGGTGCTCCTTGAGTCCGATTTCGTCGATGAAGTGCAAGTCGGCAGCGAGGATGTCTTGAGGTGTCTGGTTGTCCAACGCCCTGATGAGCAAAGAGATGATTCCCTTGGTGATGACGGCGTCGCTGTCGGCTTTGAAGTGGAGCTTGCCGTTTTCAAATGCGGCGCTCAGCCAAACGCGAGACTGGCATCCTTTGATGAGGTTGCTTTCGGTCTTGTCTTTCTCGTCGATAATGGGACATTCCTTCCCCAATTCAATCAGGTAGGCGTATTTGTCGAGCCATTCTTCGTAGCAGGAGAATTCTTCTATGATGGTGTTCTCTATTTCTTGTATGGTCATGTTTCTATAATTGACAATTGATAATGTGTATTCAGATTCCTCGGTTTTACAAAATACTATTTATTCAAGTTCCGTGTGATTGTGTTTTGTTGAGTTCTCTTCATTTCTCTTTTGCTTGTCCAAAAGAGAAACGAAGCAAAGAGAAAATACCCCGTCTGTAGAAAATTTGCTAAAAAATGACCTCCGAAAGCTAAAGCGCATGAACTCGCTTTGCTCAAACACATGCGCTTCTTAACGCTTTCGCAGCCCATTTTTCCATACGCAAATTTCCTAAGGCCGGACTGCGACCACAATGTGATCATGCTGGCTTTTGGTTGATTGCTATTTTTATACATTGGGGTTTCCACTTGCGACACTTGTATTCTTTATTTTGGTGCTTTTTTGATGAGAATTATTGCCGCGATGCCGAAAATAATTTGAGGCAGCAGCACGGCAAGGCTGGGCAAGAGGTTTCCGTTGGTGGCGAAAACGGTGCTGATTTTCATGAAAACGATGAATGCGAAAGCCAAGGTGATGCCAATTGCCAGTTTTGCGCCAATGCCGCCTCTACTTTTGTGGGAGGATACGGCCACGCCGATAAGTGTCATGATGATGATGGCGAAGGGCGTGAAAATGCGTTGGTAAAACTCGATGAGAGCGGGAATGACGGCGGTGCTGCCGCGCATGCGTTCCCGTTGGATGTACTTGTAAAGCACGGCCGAATTCATCATTTCCACATGCTGAGACTCTTCGTTGAAATCGTCGGGTTGAATGCCCAAATCCACCGACATCGCCTCCTGTCGGGTCATTTTTTCTTTATTTCCGTTGATGGTGCGTTGCACATAGTTGGCGCAGTTCCATTTTCCCTGCACAGAGTCGTAAGTAATGCGGTCGGCGGTGATGCGTTCAACCAAGTTGTTTCCTTCGTAGTGGTCTTTGTGAAACTGATAGGCGTTGTTGGTGCTTACGTCGAAACTCTCCACATAAACTTGCGTTCCGGGCTCCGATTGGAAGTGTATGTTGCTGAAGTAGTTCTCGTGTCGGGTGTGGATGTATTTGTTGTCGAACTCCACCATGTAGCGGTTGCTGTAGGGAATGACGAAGTTGCCCAGAATGAGCACGATCAGCGCCACGATGCAGGAACCGTAGATATAAGGCCGTAGCAACCGTTTGTAGCTGATGCCGCTGCCGAGGATGGCGATGATTTCGGTGTTGCCCGCCATCTTGGAGGTGAAGAAGATAACCGATATGAAGATGAACAGCGGGCTGTAGAGGTTGACGAATCCGGGAATGAAATTGAGGTAGTAGTCGAAGACGATTTCGTTGAAAGGAGCGTGCTTGCCCAGAAAGTCGTCCATCTTCTCGGAGACGTCGAACGTGATGACAATGATGCAAATCAAAGACAAAGCCAACAAGAAAGTCTTCAGATATTTCGAGAGGATATATCTGTCGATAAGCTTGCTGCTGTGAGGTGTACCCAAGAGATGTTTCATTGTGGTTGCTCCGTTGCCAATAAAAAAGGGGCTCGCTCAACCGAGCCCCTTGAATGAGTTGGAATTGTTGATTAGCAGATTCCCATCAATTTCTGGAAGCTTGTAAGACTCTCAAGAACGTTGGTTTTGACGTGGATGAACTCGTCAACGCCGTAGCCCTTGTACATGTCGATCTGCTCTTTTGGGAAGCCAGCCAGAACGATGCTCTTTACTTTGCCTTTCAATCCGTTGCAAACGTCGGCGGCGATTTCTGCATATTCTTCATCGCTGGAGCACATCACCACGATGTCGGCCTTTGCGTCCAAAGCGGCCTTTACGCCCTCTTCGGCGGTCTTGAAACCAGCATTGTCGAGGATTTCGTAGCCGGCAACGCCGAAGAAGTTGGTGGCGAAACCGCTACGAGCCTTGCGCATGGCGAGGTTGCCGTAGGTGAGCAGGAATACCTTGGGACGGATGCCGCTCTTTTCGGTGGCAAGACGCAGCTGTTCGAAGGCTTCGGCGCCACGGTACAGGCGGAGGGTCTTGATGGGACCTTCTTCCTTGTGGCAGCAGCAACAACCTTTTTTCTCGATTTTCTCGCCCATCTTCTCGATGAGGTTGGGGTATTGGTTGGTGCCGAGAATGGTAGTCTTGCGGGTAGCGATGTCCATGTCGCGTTTCTGTGCGATCTGAGCGATTTCGTCCTGAACGAAACCTGCTTCGATAGCCTTGGCGAAACCACCCTTGCTTTCGATGGCAAGGAACTGTTCCCAAGCATATTGGGCGATGCTGTTGGTGAGGTTCTCGATGTAGTAGCTGCCAGCTGCGGGGTCAACAATCTTGTCGAGATAAGATTCTTCCTTCAGCAAGAGTTGCTGGTTGCGGGCGATGCGGTAGCCAAACTCGTCGGCCTCTTTGTAGGCGCTGTCGAAAGGAGCCACAGAGATGGAGTCGGCACCGGCGATGGCGGCAGACATGGTCTCGGTAGTGGTGCGGAGCATGTTGACGTAGGGGTCGAACACCGATTTGTTCCAGTTGCTGGAAGTGGCGTGGATGAACAACTTGTAGGCGCATTCGCATTCGGGCTTGTACTGCTCAACAATCTTGCTCCACAGCATTCGGGCGGCACGGATCTTGGCGATTTCCATGAAGTAGTTGCTGCCAGTGGCGAGGTTGAAATTGATGCTGGAAGCCACCTGAGCCACCTTGCAGCCCATGTCGGTGAGGTGGGCGAGGAGGTCGTTGGCGGAAGCCAAGCTGAATCCCAATTCCTGGACGATGTTGCTGCCTGCGTTGTGCATGTGGCAACCGTTGATGGTAAGAACGCGGAATTTGGGCAGGTTGGCCTTGGCGAATTCCACCAAAGCTTTTGCCTCGGCGTAGCAAGCCTCTTCGCTTTCGCGATAGCTGCCGAACATCAAGGCGTGGCCGTAGATATCATAGTTGGTGCTGCCAGCGACCTTTTGCAAATCGAATCCGTTTGCTTTTGCCACTTCGGCGAACAACTTCAGCGTGTCCAGCATGTTTTTGGAGCAAGAGAAGTTGATTTTTACGTTCTCCAAGTCGATGCCTTTCAAAAGAGCTTGCATCTTGTCGGCGGAATCGACGTCGCAAGCGCAAAGACCCAAAGAGTTGACGCCACGTTTGATGGCTTCCAAAGCGATGGCGTTGGCCTGCTGAATGTCTTTAACCTTGATATCCTGACGGATGTCCCAAGTATTGCAAGTGCTCTGCTTTCCACGGGTGTAGGGCTCCTGACCAGGGTTGGAGTCCAGATATTCAAGACCTTCCAAGTCCTCGGCACGATAGTAGGGCTTTACCTTAAAACCTTCGAGGGTCTTCCAAACCAGTTTCTTTTCGTAGTCGGCACCTTTGAGGTCTTTGTTGATGACCTCTTCCCATTTTTCGGTTGAAATGGGAGGAAATTCAGTGAACAATTTGTTGTCTTCCATTATGTTGAATTTTTTTTATTCGTTAATTATAAAAAACAAAGATACGATTTATTTTTGAAAAAACCTCGTTTTGGTCTATTTTTGCAGTCGTCAAACGCTCCACTGTAGGTTTGAAACTATTTGGATTTGGATTGATATACAACGAAATAAATTGCCTCGGAATTTATGCAACTGCTATTAGGATCAAAAGATTGTGGTGCTATTAAATTCGTAGTACGAGAGGGAGGATTTCATGTCCGTTGTAGGGTGCAAATATACAATTTTTTTGAGAACCAATTGTCGGCGTTTTTTTTCTTACCTTCTGCCGTCAAGAAATATGTACTCGCTTGTCGTGGACTGTTTTTCGTGCAATAATTTTCAGATAATGACGTTTTTATAAAGGGTGAGTGATGGCAGCAACGTGGCTTTGGTCAAAACTAAGCATATCTGAAGATCATGAATGGAAAAAGAACAATTCTTATTGCATTATTAGTGCTTTTTGCATCTGAGGTTTACAGCCAGGGTATAACAACAGTGAAGTTCATTAATAGTTGGGAGACCACTACCCTTGCTGATTCGCTCGTTGATAGTCCGTCGCAAATCAATTATGCCATTATTGGAGGAGACATTGAAGAATACAAATATTTTGACAGCGGATATGGCGTTGGTGGAATATTGGGGACAATAACTTACGAGGAAAAACTGGAAATGTTATTGTACTCATTCATCATGGCGGAGAAATACAAAGATCGTCATGCTGCATACAACTTTTCGGAAATCATTATGAGTGATTTTTATTCCAAAGGGATTGAGATGGACTCATTGACATCTCAGGTCGTTTATTATTATCTGTTGATGGCAGTAGGTGACGAGATTGATGAAACGACCATTAATGCTGTATGCGGGGTATATGCTTTACTATGCAAAAACCCTTGGTTGCGTGACGATGCCAAAGCGGCAAAGTTCAAAGAAGAGGTCATGAATCCTATAGTGAAAAAATATGTAAACCGCCCCAGAAAACACTAGTAAGAAAATGAGAGGAAATGTTTAATAGGCACCCCATATCAAGCACCCTCATCGGTTCCCGTCCCACGTTTTCGCCCTCCAAACCAGCACGAAAACAGGGCGGAAACGGTCTGAAAATTGGGGTAACTTTTACCGGCAAGGAAACTGACTGTGAGACAGGATTTTCCTATTTCGGTGCGAGGTACTATGACCCGACGATTTTGACTTCTTGGACGGCGGTCGATCCGATGAGCGATGACTACCCTAATATGTCCCCCTATCATTATTGCCACTGGAATCCTATAAGATTGACCGACCCTACAGGAATGTGTGATGATGAATGGAAGGTAGCATCAAATGGGGAAATCTCACATGTTAATAATAATGGAGGTAAACAAACCCAATATATTACTTTCTCTGATAATAGTATAGTAACATTTACCGGAGAAGGCTATCATAAGATTCTTTCAGATTTATCACATTCACGAAGACGCGCACGAGTGATACCTTTGGATAACGGAACCAATAATCCAAAACAAGCAGTGTCAAGAGGGTTCGGAATCAAATACAAACAAGCGTGCCTAAATCTCTTCTTTGCACTGGCCGATCATTCAACTTCAGAATGGAGAATGGATATCTTGTCAAATGGGGAAATTGGAATTGGTTCTTATTTTACGTCGGACAGGTCACCCTGCACAAGCGACATTCATCCAGAACGCTGTGATAATGATGTTGTTAAGATGATTCATTCTCATCCTTCCGACAAAACAATTGAAGAATTTTTAACTGGTATTGGTGTGTATGGAACACATGGATATACAACATCGGATGTGAAAATTGCCGAAAAGTTCACCCAAATGAAATATTATGTATATGCCCCCAATATAGGCAACAATAAAGGCAAATTATGCCTAATCAGTTCCCGCAATAAACGAAAGTCTATTTCAAATGCAACTTTTATTGAAAAATGGTAAATTCCAAACTCTGCGTAGCAATTATATCAATTGGCGTACTACTATCAACTTGCAACAATAAAACTGTACCCATGACAAATAAAGATGGTATTATGGATGCTTTGTCCTGTCAACTGCAAGGTGTGGTGGATTGGCAATATGGTGTTTTTATTGAAAGGTATTACCCTCATGGTTTTGACTCGATACTGCCAATCGAAATTGATTTTTTTGTCAATGATCACGGACATTCCAAAGACACTTTTTTTGCAGTTACGCTTCTTTCAAAAGATACAATTCCACAAAATGGATATAGAGGCTCTTTGTCTGATACCAATTATTATGTTTATGTCTTTGACCGTGCTAATGTCGGGAAAAAGTATTATTCAGCGGATTTATTGTCAAAAGAGACAAAGCCTTCTCCGAGAATAATTAAAGATACAACAATCTATTTGTTTGGTAGTGAATTTGCCATAAGAAACGATAGCATAAAAGTCCTATTCCATTAATTGTATTTCAAATGACGGTTTATGACGGCATCATGTTTTCCTGTAACTATTGCAACCTTATACAAATGAATATTGGTTCAACCTGTTTTGAATTTTGATAAACAATCATCACATATCAAGCACATTCATCTGCTGTCTTAATCCCTCGTTTTCACCCTCCCAAACGGTACGAAACCAGGTCGAAATTGGCATGAAAACGTATTTAGAATTTACCGGCAAGGAAACTGACTGTGAGACAGGCTATTCCTATTTCGGAGCCCGGTACTATGACCCGACGTTGTTGACGAGTTGGACGGCCGTGGATCCGATGGCGGACAAGTATCCGAACATTAGCCCTTATGCCTACTGTGCTTGGAATCCGATGAAGTTGGTTGACCCGAATGGTGCAGAACCCACAAAACAGAAACCGTTATTCAAACACATTGGGAATGGGAAGTTTATGATAAATGTCGATAATTTATCCGCATCAAGTCGAAGTCAAATTAATCATGCGAATGAAGACCCAGCAAATTGGGGGGAGAATAGCGTTGGGGTTAATTTAATTGTTGGTACCTACACTTCTCCAATACCAGTGTGTTCAATGCCACCAGATTTTGTTGGCATTGACAGAGAGAATACTATTACTACAGATTTCAAGCACCGAAGACATGTTGATAATAATGGCAATAAATATAAAACATGTAAGTCGTATTCATCTTGTATGACAGGGAAAGGTGGCAGGGCTGCCGGTGCTTTTTTTCTCGCGTTAGACTTTTGGAACACGGCTGCTGTCGGGATTCAACAGCTACAAATACTTAACGACAACTATGAGCTACGCCGACAAGTAAATATGTTGAATGTCGCTGCCTTGATGGTTGACTATGGAATTAGATACGGTTACATTTCTAACGAAAATGCTATAGACAATAACCTGATGGGAATGGTTATTGACTATATTTACCAAGGGAATGGTTCCAATTGCACTCAAGCAGCCAGGGATATTGGAAATGACTTGATGAGAAGTATATCACTTACATACAAAAAAACAGGAAAACCTATTGATTTGTATGATCCAGTAACTAACAAATGTAAATCTTTAGTAGAAGTTTATGAATAAGAAATTATTGGCAATCATTGTTATGACTATAACAATATTCGCATCATGCCAGAATAAAGAGAAGCGACTTTATGATAAGATTTTTGGATTCAGCAATCTTGAACAATGGAATTCCTATTGGGAATTTGATAGTGATAGCATTTCGTTGATTGGTAATCTCGTCGATTTCCAAGATTCTATAATCTGTTTACCCATTGTTTTTTTGTCCTCCGACACAATTGGAATTATTCCAATCCCCATAGGGGAAACGTCCCCAGAAATTAGGACACGATTTGAGAAACAAGCGGATAGCACACGTAAAGTAACCCAGAAAAGATCTGAAGAATCCTTTGGCATTTGGAGAATTATAAGTACGGATCCCGACTCGATTCTTATCGAAGCCCCCAACCACCCGTTGGCGGGGAGATATGCTGTTGAATTTTTTATTGATGAAGCCGGGTGCCCTGAGGTAAATATGCCAAACAATATATATAAATTTGAATTGTATAATGAAGACAGATCAATGATTTTAAATAAAGCAGTATATATATCCCCTCGTGTTCGAAATTCCTGGACAAAATAACCAATTAGCCGTAGTACTATCAATAGCACTATACCCTTCGACAACGCAACCTACCCCGTCAAGATAAAATAGCATCCAAAACCCAGAAAAACACCTTTTGTCTTTTGTTTCAGTACAATACCACATCAAGCACCTTTTGCGGTTCCCGTCCCACGTTTTCGACCTCCAAACCCTCACGAAAACAGGCTAAAACCGCCCTAAAAATGCGTCCAGCATTTACCGGCAAGGAAACTGACTGTGAGACAGGATTTTCCTATTTCGGCGCGAGGTACTACGACCCGACGCTGTTAACCTCTTGGACTGCCGTGGATCCGATGAGTGACAAGTACCCTGACATTTCGCCCTATGCCTATTGCGTCTGGAATCCGATGAAAGTTATTGATCCAGATGGAATGGATACTCTGAGAATCTATTTGAATTCAGGAGAGATTTCATATAAAAAAGCATATGGAGATCATAGCGTTGAGTATTATAGGGAGAATAAACTTGTTGAATCTAACACAATAAAAAGTTCCGAGTGCAAATTTGTGCATAAAGAGCACACAGGATCGTTCATTGATGATGGGATTACAACATCATATCTTTATTTTAGTAATTCAGAAATAGGAGAATCCGTATTTAAAAAAATCACAAAGTTGGGCTCCGACGTGGAGTGGAATTATCATTTTTTGATAAACAATAATGGAGAACTGTCCACCTCCAAATTAGAAGGTCGTGTGATTTTTGATGAAGAACGATATAATAAATTCAATACCACAAAGTGGTATCATTACCATCCAGCGAATTCATCTGAAAGCTATCTCCCTTCCGACACGGATCAGAACCATGCAAGAAAACTAGGAGTTAAATGTTATATATTCACTCAGTCAAGATCAATGAGATTCGACAATCTTATTCCCGCCAAAGGATGTATGTCAACCAAAAAAATGAAAGACCGATGGAACAGTTTTGCAAAAGATCACTGATTGTCACATTGTTGCTGACGTACTTGCCCATAGGTCAACTGCACGGACAAAACTATTACAACAGCCGTGATGTTTATTATAACATGGACACCGTTGGCAGCATCATTCAAGGAAAAGAGTACTTGGACACGGTGGATATGAATTTTGATGGGGAACATTTTTCCGACCCGAAATACAACCGTACGCTCTTGATGGAATCCATTAGCCTGCCCATTATCGAGATTCTCGACACCTCCATCACTCAAGCAATCGGCTCCCATATTTCTGAAGCATTAAATGCCCCCCATCTTATGTTTCCAGATACTTCTGGAATCTTTGTCGTTGTTTCTTTTTCTCAAAACAAACAGGAAGATAAAACAAAGTTAGATGCATACATTACTGCTTATTCTAATTATTATTTATATAATGCATCCCGATCGCCTTGGGATGACGCCCTTTATGAGTGGTATGGATATTCTGCATATACAAATGTAGGTTGTTTTTTCTATGATGATGTTCTTTGTATAGTTAGATTATGCAACCCAATGGGTCCAAATTCGTCAAGAATTCAATGCCGTTATAGGGAAACAGCTGAAAAAATGACACTTAATATCTATAAAAAAGCGTTCGAAATAATTGAATATGGTTACTATTCGCCAACAACAGAAATGACAATCCCCGTGTGTAAAGACGATTGAAAAAGATAATCATTCATCCAATTTCTTGAAAAGAGGTGCATACATCAACATCCATATCAAACACTTTCATCGGTTATCATCCCCTGTTTTCGTCCTCCAAAACGACGCTAAATCAGGCTGAAAACGGCATGGTTTTTGGAGTAGATTCTACCGGCAAGGAAACTGACTGTGAGACAGGATTTTCCTATTTCGGTGCGAGGTACTATGACCCGACTCTGTTGACGAGTTTCCTTTCCATCGACCGCTACGCCGACAAATATCCATCATTGTCTCCTTACCATTATTGCGCATGGAATCCGATAAAATTGACAGACCCGAGTGGAGATACTGTTACCTTTTCAGGGAACAAGGTTCTTCAGCAACAAGCCCTCAAATGGATGAATAATGCTTCAAACCACTTAGCCTATTCATTGAATGAGAACGGAACTTTAATTGGTAATCTTAAACCAGGCGTCAAGATGGAAGATTTGTCAGGGGCTGATAAACACATGTTGGCAATAATCGGAGATTCTCATAACAATGTAAAAATTGATTTACAAGATAATGATGAAATATCAAATGGCTATTATATAAATAATGTAGCTCAATGGAATGGGACAACCATCTGTCGTCCGGATGACAATACACAAATAATTACAGGAAATCAGGTGGTTAATGTCCTAGGATTGGAAGATTGGCAACAAAGGAGTGATTCACCTCGTCTTGCGGGACAAATAATATACCATGAAATTGCGGAAGGCTATGCATCTTGTTTGTTATCTCGGTCGGAAAATAGAGCATTATCGCCATTTTCCGAAACAAGTAGCGCAGATTATATAAAATGTCATTCAAACGCAAATGATTATTTTTGGGGAAATGTAAGATGCGATCCAAAAACCAATAAAATCGAATTAAACTATTATATACTATAAACAATGAATATTGCTAATAGATTCCTCTATATTTCCATCCTCAACATCTGTTTGTTTTTTTTGACATCTCAAGCATTCGCACAAAATGCAATGGACAAAGATACTATAAATATACCATGGCAAAATCCGACTTGGATTTCATGGTCACATCCGACTATTGACTATACTCTGTTTCGGGAACAGGTCGTTGAGTTATTGGCAAATATGGAACAAATTGTTTCCATAAGTTGCGATTCAAAAGATAGTGACAGCTACAATGTTGTTGCGGTTTTTTTCGACAGATCCATTGTGGATGGTCTTGTTCAGCCATTTGAATTGACAACAAGACTGGCATATAGCATCCAACTCCTGTTTTCAGACAGTCTGATCTTGTTTTCAAGACCGATAATTATTCATTCTGGTGCTCAAGCCCGACCCGATAGAGAAGGGCAAAATTTGTCATCTTTGAACAATCCAATGTCTGTAATTAATCTTTCTGAGGAAACGCAAATGAAGTTTATCGGATATGAAATCAAATGGTTAAAGAAAGTGATTGACTTTGAATTATCCCAACCTAATATCAAAAAGAATTGTAGTGATATTCCGTAAATCTCTTCCCATTCTCATTTTGGCGGATTTCAAAATTCACTATCGGATTGTTGGTCCGCAATAATATACAGCTATTAATCAAAATATATCCGTATATTTGCAAAGTCGTAACTCTTGCCATGCCACGTCCAATAACATACTTTTCCCTCTCATTTTCTCGCCCAAATTTTACCGGCAAGGAAACTGACTGTGAGACAGGCTATTCCTATTTCGGAGCACGGTACTATGATCCGACGCTGTTGACGAGTTTCCTTTCCATCGACCGCTACGCCGACAAATATCCATCATTGTCTCCTTACCATTACTGCGCATGGAATCCGATGGTTGTTGTCGATCCTAATGGAGACACTATTGTATATACATCAGAAGCAGATCGTGCCTACGTCATGTCTCTTACACAAAAGAAAATCAATGGAAAAAAGAATCCAAACTATAGCAAAGCTTTTGCCGAAAAAATAAGCGACTTGGAA
>JAGHVO010000022.1 GCA_018064245.1 Candidatus Colimorpha pelethequi | reverse complement strand
ATATTACAACAAATTAATATACACAAACATACGGTAAAAGAAAATCGGGTCACCTGTCAACAACAGACAACCCGAAAAGAAACAGCACATTCAAATAGCCTACCGCAACTGTCTCAGTTGAAGCATCTCAGCGCTTTTCAAAGAAAAGTTAATTTTTAGTTTTCCTTGAACCATTCAACGAAATCGGGAAAATCGTCAAGAGGCTTAAAACCCTCCTTGAAAGGATCCTTGGGAACAGGACAAATGTCGAGATAACCTACAAGTGTGGCGCAGTCGAATTCCCCAATCATTGCTTCAAGCGTAACGTAGGCTCCCACCGAAAGGTCGTCAACAACATCTTCCTTGGCGTTGGCGGGAAAGTCGGGCAATGCGACCATGAGGCCAATCACATCAGGAGAAGACTCATTTTCAAGCTGTTGGAAAAACATTTTGGATGTGTCGAAATGGTATTTGTCGAACTGCACCTTGAGGCCTTTGCCTTTTGGCTGACGGAATGCAATCACGTCCCACCAATCCAAGACGGGCGCATTTTCAACAAGTTCCGCCACAGCGGAAAAGAGGTCCAAATCACCTTCAGCGGAGAACACAAGCGTCCTGCCCGAAGGCGTAGGCTCACCAATTTCGAAAGTAAGACCTTCGCAATATCCATCCAATTGGTGCTGCATTGCGTCGAGCAACTGCTGACGTTCGGTTTCGTTTAAATCGTCGAGCATAGTCAACTGCTCGTTGTTATCCAAAAACCAATTCCAGAAAAAAGATGTATCCATATTATGAGTTAAGAATTGAAAATTAAAAATTAAGAGTCAAGAATCAAGGAACAGGCCCCAGGTCACTACTCACACAATTATCGCCTCTTTTTCGAGCAGTACGCCAAACTTGGCCTGCACGTCGGCCTCAACGGCGGAAGCCAGACGCAATACGTCTTCGCCCGTGCAACCACCACGGTTCACCAGAACCAAAGCTTGTTTTTCGTAAACGCCGCACTTGCCGAGGTTCTTGCCTTTCCACCCCGAATGTTCTATCAACCAGCCAGCCGCCAACTTGAAGCCATCACCAGCGGGATAGGCAACAATGTCGGGATACTCCGACTTCAATTTTTCAAAATGAGAAGCCGTTACTATTGGATTCTTGAAGAAACTGCCGGCGCTTCCGATTTCTTCGGGTCGCGGCAACTTAGACCAGCGCAGATTGGCGATGCCTTCCACCAAAGACTCGGGCGTTACTGGTTTTTCCAAAGAAGCCAACGCCGCATAGTTGAGATTGGGATCAAAGTCCAACGACAGCGAAAAAACGACAGATTCCACCACATAAAGGTCCTTGAATTCATGCTTGAACACACTGTCGCGATAGCCGAAACGACAATCCGCATTGGAAAAAATCCGTTTTTTGCCCGTTGCAATCTCGTAGGCATTAACCTCTTGCACAACATCCTTTGCCTCAACGCCATAAGCTCCTACATTCTGCACAGGAGCAGCGCCAACGGTTCCGGGAATCGCGACAAGGTTTTCCATTCCATGCCACCCACGCGCCACCGCAAGATGCACAAAATCATCTAAAATCTCCCCAGCCGAAACCTTTACAGAAACTTTACGCTCGAGGGGATCCTCGGCAAGCACCGCTACGCCTTTATTCTGCATCAGCAACACAACGCCAGGAAAAGGACGCGTAAAGACAAGATTACTGCCGCCACCCACAACCAAATGAGGAAGCCGTCCAATCGTTCCAGAAGCAAGCACTTCCTGCAAATGACTTTCATTCTGAATGGCGACAACTTGGTCGGCCGTAGCATTTATGCCAAAAGTATTCGGTATCATGATGAGAGGTTTAAGTTTTAAGCTTTAAGTTTTGAGTTTTAAGCAGTTGGCTACAAGATAGAAAATTTCCAATTTAGAAAACGTACCCTAAATTAAAATACACCCCCACCCTATTCGTAATATCAGACCAATGAAAATCAATAGAGATGGGACCTATGGGAGACTTGATTCCGTACTGTAAGGCGAACCCCCAGCAGCCATCAAAAGGATTGGGACGGGAGGAAATGAAATATCCCAACTCTTGAGAGCGAAGATAATTGGCTATGAGCGAAACGTAATGGTTCCCCTTGACATTCCACCGCAAATCGCACCGCAACACCAACGCATTATCATCCAAAATCATAGGATCATCCAATCCCACAAATGGAAGTTGCTGCGACACATAGCGGCCCACATAGTCATTGCCTGCATAGTTCGATTGCGAAACGTGATAGTCGCCCATCAACATTCTAAGATAGCATTGCGGTGCCAAAGTCACAGGTCCATTCCAAGGAGTGAAATACCACTGGGAATGGAAGCTGACATCCGCATAGCAGCTTGACACATACGAGATATGACTCCAATTCTTGATGGAAGCGTCTGTTTTCACTCCCAAACCAAAGGCATAGCGACGGCCATGTCGGGCAAAATAAGCGTCGTCCAATTTGTCGGACAAGAGTTTTCCATATATGGCGAACGTACTATTGTCGAGACGCTCTTCATCCATCCAACGCGCCGAAGGATACCGATCGAAAGTCAGAAACTCATTTTCAGCACCCACTGCAACGGAAACATTACGCAAATTGAACTCCGACACATACAACCCGACGGTATGATTGCGATAGCGCAACGAAAAATTCGAGATATCTTGATACAACGCACGATAAGTCACATCTCCAAAATCATAGTACAGATTCAGGTTGGCAAGAGACATTCCCGCCAGCGTAAATTGCGTATGAAATCGAGGATTATAGCTCAGACGTGCCTGCAAATCCAATTTTGCCCCCGACAACCTGTTGCGATTCAAACCCATATCCAAGAAAATCGAGGCGCTTTCTTCCGAATCATAACGGAATCCAACGCCCACACTATGAGGCTTTGCAGGAGTTAGCGAAAGATTCAAGTCGCACCAATCATACATATCCCTGACATCCAACATAGTAACAGTATCGCCTTTGCTGCGACGCTTCGACAAGGTATAAGTAACGGCATCGTAAGTGCCCAAACCCTCAAGATACGAAACCGCCTCAACAATCTGTGAACCAGAAATCGGAACGCCTGTTTCAAGGCGACTTTTCCGCATAATCCAACGGCGTTCCTTTGCCGAAACGCCAGATATGTTCACATCGTAAATCCGTATCGTATCATTGGATACATTTACTGCCCGAGGAGCCTGCAACTCACGCGAGGCGTCCCCCACTCTTTGTTTTATCTCCAAAAGCTCAGACTGAACTCCTTGAGCGTCACGATAGCCGCGACGAACCAGCGTATCTATGGCTTCCTTGGAAAAACTCAGCATATTGTAGCCACTCACATCGGGACGGATATAGACATCGCAGAGCTTACGGTTTTCGACCTTTTTCTTAGCCACCACAACATTCATCAACTGATTCATCAACTGCGGCAAAGTCTGCAAGTTGTCGAGATTCTGTTCCAAATCCGAAGCGACCTCCACGCCAATCACAATATCGGCGCCCATCTTGCGGCAAATATCCGCAGGGAAATTATTTACCAGTCCGCCGTCCACCAACAGTCTTCCATCAATCTCCACCGGCGAAAACACGCCAGGGATGGCCATACTGGCACGGATGGCATGGGCAAAATCCCCGCTACGCAGCACCACCTCTTCGCCCGTAGAGATGTCGGTAGCCACACATGCGAATGGAATAGGGAATTGCGAGAAATCCATTGAATCCTGATAGCCAACACAAAGCGAATTGAAAAGATTGATGAGATTCGTACCCGACACGAAGGCGCTGGGCAAGGTGCCCAGCAACGGACGCGCCATAGTCTCGTCAAACTCGCCCGTTCCAAAAGGAACCTTGAAAAGAACTTCCGACCTCAACCTATTGGCGGCCGGCTGATACTGACGATTGACGACACCTTTGATATAAACAGACCAGTCGATATTTGCTATCAGATCTTCCAGCTCGTCGGCATTGTATCCCATAGCATACAAACCACCCATAATGGAACCCATACTGGTTCCCACAACATAATCCACGGGGATGCCGTTCTCTTCCAAATATTTAAGCACGCCAATATGCGCGGATCCTTTGGCGCCACCGCCTCCCAAAACCAATCCCACCTTCGGTCGGGAAGGCATAGTGTCCTTCGCAACCTGACCTTGCGCAAAAAGCACAAAAAGCGACAAGCAGAGAAAGATGGAAATTCGGCGCATGGATAGTTAAGAGTTAAGAATGATTAAGAATTAAGGCTATGGATTTCATTCACCAATTTCACTTGTTTTCGGACCATGTTCCTTGGGTTTTCTCACAGGCGCTTGATAGCCTGGACGGAACACCTTGAGCTGTGAAGCCAACAACACCGCAGAAAGCACCGCACCCAACACATCGCAAATGGTACAACTTGCCCACACGCCAGTAAGTCCGTCGCTCCAGCCCCATTTAACAAAGCAATAAGGGACAACAAACATCATAGGAATCAAAAAGATGACTTGGCGAGAAAGACTTGTAACGATAGCAATCCATGGTTTGTCGATAGACTGGAAGAACTGCGAATTTGTGATGGTAAAACCGATTATCGGAGCCATAACCATCAAAAACCTCATGGCTGGAACCGCCATACGAATGAGTTCCGCATCGTCAGACATCATCATTACCAGCACCTTCGGAATGATGAGCGCCAACAACATTCCTACAACGCCTACGCCTACATTCCATTTCATAGTCAATTTATAGACCTCCTTGAGACGCTTTCCAAGACCGGCGCCATAGTTGTAGCCTGCAATGGGCTGCATTCCCTGACAAATGCCAAGCAACATCATGAAAACCATCATCGACACCCTGTTCACCACACCGTAGGCGCTCACGGCAAGGTCACCGCCAAAGCGCAGTAGCTGTCCGTTGAGCAACGCTACAACAGCGCAAGAAGCCACATTCATCGAGAAAGGACTCACTCCGATGGCAAGAATGTTTCGCACAATATACAGTTTTGGAGTCCAGCAATGACGTCTGAAACGTATAAACGACTGCGGACGAAGGAAATGCGACACTGCAAAGCAGGCCGAAAACGCCATAGAAATGGTCGTCGCCCAGGCAGCTCCTTTGATTCCCCAATCCAGCACTAGGATGAACAATGCATCGAGTATGATGTTCAGCACGGCACCGCTCACCTGTATCCACATCGACTTGTTGGCGTAACCAGAGGACCGCACTAGACCCGAAAGGTTGAAAGTAAGCGTCAGCAGGAACATACCCGGCAACACAATGCTCATATAATCATGCGCCAGCGAAACCGTGGTTTCCGAGGCGCCGAAAGCCGAGAGGATGGGATTCATGAAAATGTAGCCGGCTGACACAAAGAGGATGCCGAAGAAAATGGTAAGCCAAACACTATTACCCAAAATCTTCTCTGCCCAACGTACATCTTTGCGTCCGAGCACAATGCTCATACGAGCAGAGGCGCCCGCGCCCACCAAAGAGCCGAATGCGTGGACAATGTTCATTATAGGCAACGTGATAGCCAAAGCAGCGAGAATGAGAGCGCCATTTTCGATATGGCCGAGGAAAATGCTGTCCACCAAGTTATAAACCGTGGCAATAATCTGGGTAACGACCGCTGGCAAAGCATATTTCCACAGCAGCGGCCGCACCGGTCGTGTTCCTAGTTCTTGAGTTGTATCTATAGTTTCTGTCATTATTAATTCTTTTCTTTTACCTTTCTTTACCATTTTCGCCTCATTGCCTTTCCAAGTTTGATTCTATCAACCTTTCAGAAAAGTACGCTGTTGCAAAGCTTGATAGGCATTATAGGCCACAAAGCCACTGGCCAGTTCTATCGAACGTTCATCAACCAAAAGATTGGGACGGTGCAGGTTGCAGAACGGCGTATCAGGCACGTGAATACCCACACGGAAATAGCAGGCGGGAATTTTGTCGGCAAAGAAAGAAAAATCCTCCGCCGTCATACGAAGGTCAAGCCACTCTACATTTTCCTGTCCCAGAAACTCCACACCATTGTCATGCACCATCTGGGTGCAAATGTCGTTGTTGATTACAGGAAGATAGCCATAATCAATGAAAAGGTCGCATTCGCCACCCATACTCTCCGCTATGCCGCAACTAATCTTGCGAATCTTCTCGTGACACTCCAACCGCCATTCTGGGTCGAAGGTTCGGATAATACCCTCCATTTTCACCTCGTCTGGGATAATGTTAGTGCGTCCTTCACCGATGAACTTGCCAAAGCTAAGAACCGTAGGCATCATGGGAGCCGCATTGCGTGAAACCAGTTGCTGCAATGCCACCACGATGTGCGAAGCGATGAGGATTGGATCCACGCTCAAGTGAGGCGTAGCGCCATGACCGCCACGACCTTTGACAGTCCAATACAACTCATCTGTCGAAGCCATATAGCGGCCTTTTTTCATTCCAATCTTGCCACATTCCATCTCAGGAAGACAATGGAACGCATATATCTCATTGGGGGTCACTTCATCGAACAAGCCGTCGTTCATCATCATGCGAGCGCCACCTGGATACATCTCTTCCGAAGGCTCAAAAATCAGCATCACGCTACCCGTAAGTTCTTCTCGCATAGCGGAAAGAATCTTGGCAGCACCCAAAAGCGAAGAGGTATGCATGTCGTGACCGCAGGCGTGCATCACGCCAGGATTCTCAGAAGCGAAAGGCAAACCCGTAGCCTCTTGCAAAGGCAAAGCGTCATAGTCGGCGCGCAACGCTACACAGTAGCCATCGGGATCCTTTCCGCCGCGAATCATCGCCATGCAACCCGTCTTGCCAATACCCGTCTTGGGTTCAAGGCCATAGCTGCGCAACTGTTCCGCGACATAGTTCATCGTGCCAAACTCTTGTTGCGACAGTTCGGGATGACGATGCAGATAACGACGACATTCTATAATTTCAGCGGCATTTTCATGAGCCATCTGTTTGATTTTCTCAATCATGTATGGGAAGTGTTTGTTTAATTCCACAAAAATAGTCAATCTGCAAAGTTACGATTTTTTTCGCATATAAAAAAGCTCGTCCGAGCAGATGAATTCCAGCTCAGCCTTTAAACAAGAAAACGGCTGATTTCATACAACAAACAAACTTAGCGCGACTTGATTACCCTTGCCAAGTCGGGATGCTCGACAAGCGCTCTGCCTATCATCACACCCTCAAGATCGGGGAAATCCTTCCCCAATCTATAAACCTGATTTACAGCCACAATGTCGCCGTTATAAACCAACGGGTGCTGCAACAAAGCGTAAAACCTCGCAAACGAATCCCTGTCGGGAGTACCCGAATATTGCTGTATGCCCAATCGTGGATGCAACGTAACATGATGCAACGGAGCCTCATTCAGCATGGGAATCAAGGCAAAAGCCTCGTCAGGAGATTGTTGTCCCAAGCGCATCTTGATGGAAAAGGAGACCTCTCTGCGGACAGTCATCTCTTGCAATAACGACTCCACCCTTTCTGGATGCTGCAAAATTCCAGCGCCTCTGCCGTGACCGGTCTGCATAGGAAACGGACAGCCCATATTGAGGTCGATGGAAGTCCACCCCATTTTCTGCAAAAAGTCGCAAAGGCGGCAGAACTCGTCGCGGTTGGCAGCTATCACCTGCGGGACCACAGGAACGCCTTGGTTGGCGGTTGGCAAAACATCACGACGGTCTTTGGGTCGCACTCCATTACGTTCCCAACGAAGGAAAGGCGTATAGTAGCAGTCCACCCCACCCTGCTGCAGAAAATGCTGGCGGCGGAAACGGGCGTCGGTAACGCCTTGCATTGGAGCGAAATGGATACTCAGCACGTAAACCAATCTTTAAATTCCGACACTCGCGCCTTGCTAATCACAATGCGCTCGGGCAAGTTTACGGAAAGCGAAATGGAGAGTTTTCCGCCGAACCATACAGAAATGTCCTTAATGGCAGAGTGAGCGATGACATACTGTCGATTGGCACGGAAGAACTTGCGCGGGTCGAGTTGTTGCATGTAAGCGTCAAGCGGTTTTTCAACGGTATAGGTGGTTCCGTTGAGAAGCATCATTCTGGTACAACCGTCGCCAAGGAAAAGACAGGCAATATCGGAAACAGAAACAGGCAACAATCTATCTTTGAAAGGAATAAGAAAGTATGACTTATAGCTGCGAGAGGATAGCTGAGCGTTCAACGAAGAAAGCAACTGAGGATCAAGTGTCGGCATTGGAGACGCAAGCCGATTGTATTTTTCAAGCGCGCGCTTCAAGTCGGAATGTTGTATGGGTTTGAGAAGATAGTCGATGGAATTGACCCTGAAAGCTTCGATGGCATATTGGTCGTATGCGGTGGTAAAAACAACGGGCACAGAGACTTCCACCTGCTCAAAAATGGAGAAAGCCGACCCGTCGGCGAGATGGATGTCCATAAATACCAAATCAACAGCCTTGCCTCGTTGGAACCACTCAACACTTTCCTCGACACTTTGTATGATGGATAGAACATGTATCGTTGGGTCTATGGTAGCCAACATTCGTTGCAAATTCTGCGCAGCAACTATTTCGTCTTCAATAATTAATACTTCCAATTTTAGTTAAGGGTTTATCAAATTGAGAATTTGTTTTCGTTTTCGTCTTCGTCTTTCGTTTTTCGTCACCATTCACTAGTCACTTGCTACCGACGCAACAAGCGGAAGCGATACCTTGAACTCGGTATCCGTACGATTGATAACTATATCTTGATGACAAAGGAGCCTGTAACGTTCAATGAGGCTGGAAAGTCCGATTCCCGCGCCTTCTATAACACCCGTTTTGAGACAGATGGCATTGGAAACGGTAAGCCAATTGTCCGCCACACCGATTTCAATGCGCAAAGGATGTTTCTCGCTGATTACGTTGTGTTTGATGGCATTTTCGACAAGGAGTTGCACACTGATGGGAAGGCATTGCAAATCCATAACCTCTTCGGGTATGTGGCGTACTACGGTAAGATTTTCGCCATAGCGGATTTGCATGAGATAGACATAGGAATCGGTGAACAGAAGTTCGTCGCGAAGGGTGACGAGTTTGCGGTCCTGGATGATGTAGCGATAGGTCTGCGCCAACTGCTGGACATACTGCAACGAGCGTTGGTCGCTAATGCCGATAAGTCCGCTGAGGGTGTTGAGCGAGTTGAAAAGGAAATGAGGGGCGAGTTTGTTTTCCAAAGCATCGTAGCGGATGCGCATGTTCTCTTCGGCGAGCCTACGGTTCTCCAATTCAATCTTCTGCCGTTGTTCCAGCACAAAAAGCAAGAAGGTGATCAGCAGCACAGTTAACGCCATAACAACATACTTGAGGAGGTTGAGGTTTACGGTACGATTGATGATGACCTCATCGTAAATCCAAAGTCGCAAACCCTTGGTAAGCAACGTATAGCCACCAATAATCAACAAAGTAGAGCCGATAGCTACAAGATAACGTTTAGAAGCCTTGAAATCGGATTTTGCGATGGCGAAATTGAGTGCGAAAAGAATGTAGGAAAAGAGCAGATTGAGCACCAAATTGAGCACGATGTGCGCATCGCGGATCTGTTGTGGACCACGCAATTCTACAAACCCCACGAAATGCAGTGTAGTAAGCAGTATGCCCATCACAATGGCGAGGGCAAGAGCGAGCTTGTTGGAAAAAGGCTCAAAAGGGTGCCGCATATTAATTTTAGTTGAGAGTTTTACGAATTGAGAATTGAGAATGGAAAATTCGTTTTCGTCACTAATCACTGGTCACTAATCACTGCTACAAAAGTACACATTTTATTCGACATCGGAGGGAAGTGATTCTACAACATCGTTTTCCGCTTCGGATTTTGCCTTAAAGCGCTTCTTTGCAATCTTCAAACAAATACAGGTGGTGAAGAAATAAACAACGGCCTGTGCCCAAAGGAGTCCGAACTCGAATCCCACTTCTGGCAGCCGTGCGCTCATGGAATTGATGCGCACAAAGCCTTGTATGGCAGGCGTTGAGGGGAAGATGTAGCTGAAATATCGCCAGAATGGAGGCATTGCACACTGCGGCCACACCATACCCGACAAGAAATAGAGTATCAAGCTGAAAAAGATGAACACCAATATTACCGCATCGCGTTCGCGGAAGAAAGTCGCCACAGTGGTGCTGAAGAAAATAGTCGCCAAAAGGAACGGCAAGAGGAAAAGTACAAGGTGATCGACGCTACCGATGTAGGGATAGCCGAAAAGTCGGGGCAACACGAAAAGGTTCACAAACGTAAGCGGCAGATAAATAGCAAAATAGGCGAATGCACGTCCCAAAGTGACACGCACAACGCTCTTGTCTATCAACTCCAATATCTTCTTGGGAGTGTTGCGACGCTCGCGACCTGTGCCAAACAAGACTCCAATGCCAAGAAAAAGCGTTTGGTGAAGCACCAAGACTAACAACCCTGGAACCAAAAAACTAGCAAATCCTCCCGGCGCATTGAAAAGCTTGACATCCTCGAAGGATACCGGAGTAACCTGTCCTTCGGCATCGGTCTCGGTAGCGCCTTGCAGTTCACATCGTTGCAACTCAATTTGTTTCATCTCGTCAAGCATCACCGCACTCGCAGCCGAATAGACGCTGCGATAGTAAAGGAAAGAGCTCATATCGCAAAACAAGCATACTCTACCTGTTTCAAGCTTGGCGATACGGCTGTCGTAGTCGTTGGGGAAATAGACAATTCCGCGTACATCGTGCTGACGCATCAAGCGTTCCGCCTCGGACATCGTGCAGCACTTATATGCCACATTTACCTCTGGCGTGGCGTTGAGCTTGTGGGTAAACCTACGACTCTCAACACCTTGCGACTCGTCCACCACGGCGACAGGCAAGTCCCACACCATCTCGTTTTGATAGACGGCATAGAAAATCAACGGATAGAGCAAAGTCGCCAAGAAGAACAGCAGCATCACTCCACCATCGTGGAAAATACGCCGCAGTTCGGCAACGAAAACGCTCCATATATCTTTGAGGAATAGCATTATTTTGTTGAGAACTTTAAGTTTTAAGTTAAAAAGTCAGGTCACTGGACACTGGACACTTTATTCATTTCTTTCTGCAACAACCAACCACCCACAAGGCCCAACATCACAAAGAGCAACAAAACCACTACATTAATCCAATACTGACCCAAGTTGCTACCGTAGAGCGCAATATCCACATAGGAAAGGTAGTAGTGACGCAACGGGAAAATGTTGCTGAAGCCTTGCATGAAAGGAATCATCGCCGTGACGGGATAGGAAAAACCCGACATTGTGAACGAGAGCATCCCATAGATGGCTCCTACGCAGATAGACATGTGCTGTTCGGGAACCAGTCCTACCAAAAACACAGCCAAAGCTTGCTGTACAATTACGAAAAGCACCACCAGCAAGGATAACTCGAGAAAACTGCCGAGCATCGTATAATGGCAATAGTAGAAAAGTATGATGTTGCCCAAGATTCCCAACATGGAAAACCACAGCGTATAGGGAAACAATTTGCCAGCCAAGGCAACGAACATATTTCCATCGGCCTCGTCCACCCACGCTTGCATTGTACCATTTTTGCGTTCCTCAGAGACTCGATAGATCGAAAAGAGCAGTACCATCACACCCAAGATGCCAGGCAACACGGTGGTAAGCACATAGGGCTGATAGTTGGCAGTGGGATTGCTAATCAGGTGGGCGTCAAGTTCCACAGGCTGGATAATGCCCATTACCTGTTTTTCGGAGTAGCCTTTCTTGCGCAGAATTTCGCGTTGCACCGCAGCGGCTGCAAGTTTGCCGATTGTTGCCAAAGACTTGTAACTCAATGTTCCTGCCAAAAGATAAGTATTATTGGCATAGAGTGCCAGACTGGGAGCCTTGAACGCCAAAAGGTCGCTGTAGATACCCTTGGGAATTTCAAAGAAGGCATAGATTTCCTGACGCTGCATGGCTTGGCGCGCCTGTGTGTGGTTGTCGTACACCGCCACGACATCCACGCCTTGGGTGGCGTTGATTTCATGGCACAAGCGACGCGAGAGGTAGCTTCCATCATGGTCTACGATGGCTATGGGCAATTTTTGGGGCTGCCCTTGAGCCATCAGCGTGATGAAAAATATGTAGCTGAACACCAAACCAAGTGTCAGTAGCAGTATGTAGCGGGGGTGTTCAACTACATATCTCCATTCACGCCTTATTGAGTTGAAAAAAGTATTCATTTGATAATGGCCGTCATGCCTGCACGCAAATCGGGAATTTCATCTACGGGAACGAGTTTCACGTCGAAGCTCTTCACGTCGTACTGTCCGTTGACCTTGGTGGCGCGCCATGTGGCGTAGCTTGCCATCGCCTTGAGGTAGGTAACCTTTGCCTTGTAGGTCTGTTCGCCCAAGGCAGGAATGTTGATATTGACAATGGCACCCACTTTGAGGTCGTTCAAGAGGTCTTCGCGCACGCTAAAAGTGAACCAGACATCGCTCATGTCAAGGATGGACATAACAGGCGAACCTGTGCCCACCAGCTCGGAGCGTTTGGGATAGATTTCAGCCACCTCACCGTCGCAGGGTGCCAAGAGATAGCGGTCGTTGACGTAGGAGGTGACTTCCTGAACAACACCGCTCGCCTGAGCCACCAAAGCCTGGGCGGCTGCTTTGTCTTCGTCCTGTGCACCATCCAAAGCGAGGTCGTACTGCGTCTTGGCAGCGTTGGCGGTAGCCACGGCGGCTTTGTACTGAGCCTCCACCTCATCGTATTTCTGTGCGGAAACGACCTTCTTGTCGTAGAGTTTCTTAACTCGTTCCAACGATTTGTTGGCGATATCGACACCCACAAGGGCTTTCTGCCACATCTCGTAGGCAGCGGAAACCTGCTGCTCACGAGCTCCGTTCTTTGCCTTGTTGTTCTGCGCACTGGCTGCCGAACGGGCCGCTTGCGCCTGCTTAAGTTTGGCGTCAACTTCGGGACTGCTGATGTAGGCCAATGTGTCGCCAGCCTTTACCTGCTGACCTTCTGTTACAAAGATTTCGGAAATTCGGCCAGGAACCTTGTTGGAAACACGGTATTCGGAAACGGCAACCTCGCCCATCAAGACTTCGGGTTCGGGACGCAAGGCAAAAACGCCCAACAATCCCACAATAACGACAATCAGGACAATAACCCCGATGCCGACCAATAACGATTTACTGTTTTTATCCATAGATGTTCAGATTTTTCAGATATTTAGACTCTCAGATTTTCAGACATTTAGACAACTAGTTTCAACCTGTCACTATTCACTACGACCAAGTGCTTGCTGCAAATGGCGGTAGGTCATACGCATTTCTATCTCTGCATCAATAAGTTCCGACTCAGCGGAGAGCCATGCGGTCTGCGCTGCCATCAAATCGCTGCTGCTGATCATTCCCGCCTTGAACGACTCGTCGGCAAGTCTCAAATTCTCTTCCGCCACATTCAACGCACTTTGGGCCTGCTGAAGTTTGGTATTGGCAACACCCAACTCATAGTTCAACTTATTGGCTTGCAGCTCAATCTTTCCACGAGCCTCATCCAACTGCAGTTCTGCCACATTGCGTTTGTGCTTGGCGGCTTTCAAAGCATAGAAAGAACCTGCATGACACAAGGGGATGTTGACCACCACGCCAGCGGTGAACATTCCTCCAAAATCGTTGGCATAGCCGTTGAAGAAATTGGGTTTGGTAGTAAGATAGGATCCCGTGGCAAGGACATTGGGCAACAAAGTGGACCGAGCAGCCTTGACGCCGGCATCGGCGATACCAGCCGCAGCCTCAAGCATACGCAACTCTGGACGTGCCGACCACACGGCAGCCATGTCCAAAGAGTCCTCGGGAGCATAGTTAGTCAAGGTGCTGTCTTCGGCTACAATATAATCACCGTTAAGGTCCAAGCCGCACAACTGAAAGAGCAACATCCGGGAAAGCGACAATCCGCTATTGGCCTTTGCCAACGACATTCGCGCCTCGTTGAGTTTCACGCTCACCTTCAATTGGTCGCTACGTGTCGCCAGTTCCACCTCAACCATTGCATTCACGTCAGAATCCAACTGTTCGAGCAACTTGACATATTGCTCGGCAAGCTGCTGCTTGTGGCGCACCGAAAGCACACGCCAATAAGCCTCCTCAACAGAAATCAAGAGGTCTTCTTTCTCCTTTTCGTATTTGATGTTAGAGACATCCGAAGCCAACTTGGCGGTCTTGTAGAGTGCTCGCAACTTGCCACCCAGATAGATGGGTTGCGTGACGGAAACGGCACCTGCCGCAACCTGCTGCGTGTTGAGGTTGAAAGCATCTGTGATTTCATGTCCCACAGCATTGAGTGGCGTAGCCACATCAATGCTCGACAGCATCTGATCAAGAAGCGTACTGATTACGCCGTCCAAAATAGACGAAGAGGGATTGCCATAGCTGAGGTTCTGCATAGTACCTTGCAAGGTGGTACCCATGGAATTGATTTTGTCCTGCTGCTCGTCGCTCAACAACGAAACGTTCTTCTCGTTCCACATATAGGTGCCGTTGGCGCTGAACTTGGGGAAAAACTCCGTCAAAGCCATCTTGCGCAAAGCCTCACTGGCAGCTGCATTCTCTTGCGAAATCTTGATGGCGTTGTTGTCTTTCAGCGCCATATTGCAGCAGTCCTCCAAAGTCAGCACTTGCTGCGCCCCAACGGGAATCAGCAACACGCTCATCAACAGCCACAAAAAGAATCTTTTCACGTTCATAACATTATATTATATAATTGCAAAAGTAGTCTTTTGTTTCTATCCAAAAGACTACTTTTTTCTAAAATAGATTTTTTACAATCCCAATCGCCCGAATGGCATTCCAAAATGGAATGCCCTGTTTCTCATCTTCAACGTCAAGGTCAAAATCTGCAAATCTGTAAAAAGGTCAAAGTCAATTATCACTCATCCTAAACACCACTCGAGTCACTTTGTGGTCGGGTTTATAGACAAACTTATAGCCCCGTAAGGTGCTTCGGACCTCTTCCTCTTGTTTTGAAAACTCATTGGGGGCATAGTAAGCCCAATAGGATTCCGTGCCATCTTCGTTGGTCCTTGACCAATAAATCGATTCTTCATCATATAAGCCTTGACATTCGACCGAAATCTGCAAAGCATCCTCACGGTCATCCAAACGGGTTTCCGTTCCATCGGCATCCACTACCCAGATGGAACTTGCCACAACCACGTCAGTGTCTGCCACCACCTTGGCTTCTTGCATCAATAACCGCGCAATATCTCTATATACTTTCACACTTCCTATTGCTACAACGCTATTATCTTTGCATTGCGCCTTCATAAAATAGCGTGATTCCAACGATTCACCACCACGCCAGTCATAGATGATAGTATCATTTATGACTGCTGTACCAAACGAGTACAAAAAGCATACAATTTCCGGCAATTCCCCATTCCAGGAAACTTGATGAACATCCTCATAATTTACAGAATCCCAACAGCGGCTATTGTCGGCAAATGCCTTGAAAGGAGTGGCGTCAATCGTGTATTGCGCGGTTTCCACATGAATAGGCTCGCCCACAAAAAGCATAGGAATCAGAATTACGCAGCTGTTGTTCAACACATGCAGCAGGACCGAAAACCAGAACGAGAGGTTGATGGTCAAATAGTTCAGCACCAATGCAAAGCCAAAAATATCCACCAAACCCACCACCATACCCATTGAGAACGAACCATAACCAGAAATGTGGCAAATGGCAAACAGAAACGACGAACCCACTGCCACTATCCAGTTGCGACGGAAACGGTCTTTGACCACAAAGCACACGGTGGTCAGTGCCGCAATCAACAGTATCGGCCACCACGAATGCATCTCAGCACAGGTGAATGCCATCATCAACAGCATACACACAATTACGCACCAGGTCTTGCCCCTACCCCACAGACGGAAAGAGCATTCCTCCAACAGTGGTCCGAAGACGCACAAGAGAAGCAAACATAAAATAGGAGACGAATGGAATAACTGTTTAGCAATGCCTATCAAAGTGTCCTGGCTATCCACTTTCACGCCACACCAATCCAAGATAAGGCTTAGCAAAATAGAAACAACCCAAATGCCCAAGCCTATCCAGAGCATCTTGTTGAATCGTTTGTCGTATCGTTTGAATTTCATATCGTTACAATATTATTAAGATGTTTAGATTCTGAATATCTATAAATCTGTAAATCTATAAATCCGCAAATCAAAAATCCCACTATTCTCAATTACTCCGCCTTGCAGACTCTGATTCTGGACTTCGAGCCTTCAACAATCTCAATCTCTTGGTCTTGTTCGGAAGCGGTCCAAGCATCGATGACGGTCAGCTGCTTGGCAAGGGTCTCGCTGCAAACGTAGTCGCGGTACTGCTCCACAGCGGCACTCCATACGCCACCTTCCAGTTCGACAACAATACGGTCGGTAACGTCAAAGCCTTCCTTGCGGATATTCTGGATTCTGTTGACCAACTCGCGCGCCATGCCTTCGTTCTTCAAAGCCTCAGTCAAGGTGATATCCAATGCCACGGTCAGAGCGCCTTCGTTGGCGACAACCCAACCTGGGATGTCCTGCGTAGCGATTTCCACGTCGCTGAGCAGAATCTCAACAGGCTGACCTTCAACGGTGAGGTCGCACTTTCCAGCAGCTTCCAAAGCGTTAATCTGTTCTTGGCTGAACGTCACAACGGCAGCGCTGATGGCTTTCATGATTTTTCCGTAGCGAGGTCCGAGGGTCTTGAAGTTGGGCTTGATTTTCTTCACCAGCATCTGGTCGTCGGGGGCGAGGAATTCGATTTTCTTAACATTTACCTCACTGCAAATCAGATGACTTACAGCCTCAACCTGCTGACGGAAATGGTCGTTAGGCGTAGGCAGCATAATCTTGGCAAGAGGTTGGCGCACACGCAAGTTGCTCTTTTTGCGCAAAGCAAGCACCATGGAGCAGATGTGCTGAGCCAACTGCATACGTTCTTCCAAATCCTTGTCAATCATCCCCTCATGAACTTCGGGGAAAGCTACATGATGGACCGATTCGGCTTGCTGACGATGGGTTACGCTATTCAAGTCAAGGAACAGACGTTCGCTGAAGAACGGAGCGATGGGCGACATCAGACGTGCCAGAGTCTCCAAGCAGGTGTAAAGGGTCTGATAAGCGGAAATCTTGTCGGCGTTCATCTCACCTTTCCAGAAACGGCGGCGGGACAGACGTACATACCAGTTGCTCAGGTAGGCATCCACAAACTCCTGAATGGCACGACCAGCCTTGGTGGGCTCGTAGTCGGCAAGCGACTCATCGACGGTCTTCACCAAGGTGTTCAACTCACTGAGAATCCAGCGGTCAATCTCTGGACGCTCGGCAATGGGCAGATCGGCCTCTTTGTATTCAAAGCCGTCAAGGTTGGCATACAAAGCAAAGAAGCTATAGGTATTGTAGAGCGTGCCGAAGAGCTTGCGACGCACCTCGTCAACACCCTCAACGTCGAATTTCAGGTTGTCCCACGGCTGACTGTTGGTAATCATATACCAACGTGTGGCATCGGGACCCTCCTTCGAGATGGTCTCGAAAGGATCGACGGCATTGCCCAAACGTTTCGACATCTTGTTGCCGTTCTTGTCAAGAACCAAACCATTGGATACGACATTCTTGAAAGCAACGCTGTCGAAGCACATCGTAGCGATGGCATGCAAGGTGAAGAACCAACCACGGGTCTGATCGACACCTTCGGCGATAAAGTCGGCGGGGAACTGGTTCTGCTTCAACTCTTCGCCCATATAATGAATCTGGGCATAAGGCATGGCACCACTGTCAAACCAGACGTCAATCAAGTCGGGTTCGCGGAACATTTTCTGACCCGAAGGCGACACAAGCACCACCTCATCAATATAAGGTCTGTGGAGGTCGAATTTGGTGTAATCCACAGGTTTGCCATCCTCTGTGATATACTTCGATCCATTCATAAAACCAGCCTTTACGGATTTCTCAATTTCGGCGCTAAGTTCTTTCACGCTGCCAATGCAGATTTCTTCCTTGCCGTCCTCGGTGCGCCAGATGGGCAGCGGAGTTCCCCAATAGCGACTGCGGCTGAGGTTCCAATCCACGAGGTTTTCCAACCAGTTGCCAAAACGACCGCTACCCGTAGCTTCGGGTTTCCAGTTGATGGTCTTGTTGAGTTCAATCAAGCGCTCACGCAAAGCGGTAGTACGGATAAACCAGCTGTCCAAAGGATAGTAGAGCACGGGCTTGTCGGTACGCCAGCAATGCGGATAGCTGTGGGTGTGCTTCTCACTCTTGAAGAGTTTGCCTTCGGACTTGAGCATCACTACAATCTCAATGTCGAGCGAGATGTCTTTCTCGTTCTTGGTGGCATCGTAGGCGTTCTTGACATACTTGCCTTCGTATTGGCTGTAAAGCGCTTCGTTGATATTGTTTTTCACAAATTCGGGGTTCAGGTCAGCCATCACGGCAAAACGGCCCGAGCGATCCACCATAGGCATCTGCTTGTCGTCACGATCGAAGAGCAACAAGCTACCAATGCCTGCTTTCTTGGCGACGCGCGCATCGTCGGCACCGAAAGTCGGTGCGATGTGTACGATACCCGTACCATCCTCCGTGGTCACATAGTCGCCCAAGATGATGCGGAAAGCGTCATTCTCGGCACAAGGAGTACGGTCGTCGTTGGTGGGTTTCACCCAAGGAATCAGCTGTTCATAGCACAGTCCCTCAAGGTCACGGCCCTTGCAACCTGCCAGCACTTCGAAAGGCAGCTCTTTGTCGCCTGCCTTGAAATTGGCGAAACGCTCCGACATCGGGGTGTCGTTTTCTTTAAAGAAAGAGCCCAGAAGCGGAGTGCCACAGATGATGTAGCAAGGTTCGCCACTATAAGGGTTCACGGTCTTCACCAAGCTGTAGTCGATGCTCGGACCCACGCACAAAGCAGTGTTGGAAGGCAAGGTCCAAGGAGTAGTGGTCCAAGCGATAGCATAGAGCGGCAAAGCCTCGGCATCACGTTTGCCAAAGATGTCGTTCATCGCCTTGGCGGTGGATTGTTCTTGGATGCGGAACATCGCCACACAAGTGGTGTCCTTCACGTCACGGTAGCAACCGGGCATGTTCAACTCGTGACTGCTCAAACCTGTACCAGCGGCAGGACTGAACGGCTGAATGGTATAACCTTTGTAGAGCAAACCTTTGTCGTAGAGTTTCTTCAACAAGAACCACAAAGTCTCGATATACTCGTTGTCGAAAGTGATGTAGGGGTGCTTCAAATCCACCCAATAACCCATCTGCTTGGTGAGTTCGTCCCACAAATCCTTGTATTTGAGCACTTCGGTACGGCAAGCCTTGTTGTACTCATCCACGGAGATTTTCTTGCCGATGTCCTCTTTGGTGATACCCAAATTCTTCTCCACGCCCAACTCTACGGGCAAGCCGTGGGTATCCCAACCAGCCTTACGGTCAACGAGATAGCCTTTCTGGGATTTGTAGCGACAGAAAACGTCCTTGATGGTACGTGCCATAACATGGTGAATGCCAGGCTTTCCGTTTGCAGACGGAGGACCGTCGTAAAACACAAAAGCAGGATGGCCTTCAGCCAATTTCTGTCCCTTCTCAAAAGTCTCATTGTCTTCCCAAAACTTGCGAATTTCCTCGCCAATCTGGGTCATGTTCAGCTGTTTGTACTCTTTGTAGCTCATATTGTTAGTATAATAGTTTTCATTGAATTTTCTTACAAATTCATTGCCAGCAAATTAAGAAAAACCTAATTTGCCAATGAACCTACAAAGATACAAAAAAAATTTCTATGAAAAACAGCTTTCTTACGCCCCCAAAAAAGAAACAAAACGAGGGACTTCTGTGAAGTCCCTCGTAATCCCAGTATGTCAACCCAAAAAACCGATATCTCGCATAGTCCCCTACTGCACAACACCCGTAATCGTAAGAATGGAGCGTTTCTTGTTTGCCGCATTGGTAGTAACGACAATCGTCTTTCGGAAATCACCTTTGGCTATGGGGTTGAAGGTAACGTCTATCTTGCTTTCCTTTCCGGGAAGGATCGGACGTTTGTCCCAAGAGGAAGTCGTGCAACCACACGAAGAGGCAACGCCTTTAATCACCAACGGAGCATTACCAATGTTGCGCAGCACAAAAGTACAATGATTGGAAGACCCGCTCGCTACAGTATCAAAACAGAATGTATTATCCACAAATTCAACCAGCGGAATTGGTTGGGTTGCGGCAGGCAATTGCGGTTTATGGTTCTTTACGAGCGCAACTAACGTATCCAAATCCTCAATGCATACGTTAGAACTAAACACGATTTCCTTTTCGGGGGAAATCAAATATACGGCAGGGAGTGGAATCATCGACAAAGTACTGTCGAGCCCTTTGGCGCAACGAAATCCGAACTTGCGCTTGCAATCTTTGGCTTTTCCCTCCATCTTAACCACATCAGAAGTACCATAGTTGGCAGCCAAAACCGTTATGCCATTTTCAAATAGCACATCGCCCTTTTCGGTAAGAGTGTTCTCTACCATCTTATAACATCCTGGACATCCGTAGGTCCAACTAAACAGCAGCACCCATCCCGGCATTTGCCTGATGGTTACGGTATCTCGCTGCAATCCCACAAGCGGAAAATCAAGCGTTGCATCCGTTAGTTGCGTTTTGTTGTCGGACAAAATCACGCAAGAGCCTGGCAGATTGTCCTTGTTGTTGATGCTAAACAACGCATAATCAGGATTATCTTTGGATATCAGCTTGTTGATTTTTTCTTGATTGTCCGCAAACGAATAGTCCGAGAACAGATATTCCACCCTTTGGTAAGAACTTGTGGAGTCAACATTGGTTGTCGGCGTGGCAACGATTCGAGTTACCAATCCCGAGTTTTTTTCAACATAATAGGTATAGTCGTATTTTGCCTGCTTGTCGTCGATATGATGAACGACACTACAGCCAGAATGATATATCGAATACGATTTGTTGTCGATAAGGGTATCTCCCGTTTTTTCCATATTCGTATAGCGCCTTTTCTCCCAAAATGGAGAAGGCACCACCTCTTCTCTGCGACCATACAAACTGTTCGAAAACGAAGCATACCAATCCACCTCATCCCTCTCGCCGAATTTATGTCTATAAAACGTTGCATGTTCCTCGAACAGGAGATTAATCACTACTATCGAATCCTTGCAACGATATCTTATAATATCGTCGGGGAACGACTCAAGATAAGCCCCATCATGCATCATTACATCATATTCAAAAGTACGAAGTTCCGAGTTGACCACTTCATTCTTCGTGACATGATAGGAAACACTGCCCTTGAGCGATTGCCTGTGGGCATTAATGACTTCATTGTTTTGGCAACTGGAAAGGCTTGATATCAAGAAGAATATCAATACAAAGTGTAAATTTTTCATATTATTATGGATTAAAGTGGCGCACGTACGTGCGCCTCGTTAATTAAGATTCTACATTGCAAAGAAGAAGTAAAGTAGCAATTTTAGGTCTTCGCCGCCTTCATGCTTGCAGCCGGCGAAAATGATGTACGAAAGGCTCGCAACCATCGCCACCAGCACCATAATATCACCACCCGCATAGTTGCAGCGCGTGAAAATGCACGCTACGACCAGCATTAGGCGAGCATAGAACGACCACACAAAAGCCCACACGAGCTTTTTCCCATCGGCACGCACCAAAGGATATTCCTTGTAGCCCAGAATCCATACCACAATCTGCGCCAACAAGATAACGCATCCAAACAATGCCAAGAATCCCAGATGGTGGGTAATCTTCAAGACAAATGTGCCAATAGCGAATGCCGCCAACAAGCTGTATTCAGTCGCTTCGATTTTACTTAGTTTCATGGTTTAAAATAGCTTAATGAATGATTTTGTTTGTTGTCTTACAAAAAGCTCAAAAAGTTGGATTTCAATACCGAGATTCGCCAACCACAGATAACCATCACCCTAAAATATTGGATTTGACCAGCCACAAGATAATACAGATAGGACTTAGCCACATTATTGTCCCAAAAGTTTGAGTATTTGGTTTTCAATCCGATTCCACTCTCCCTGCAATGGCTCCCTCTTTTTATGCCCCTGCAAAAATAGAAATAATTTTTTTCATAGCATTAATGGTATTTGTTGGCAATGCAAAGGAGAAACCTCGAAAATGCCCAAAGGTTTCTCCTTTGAAACAATTTAATGAGAATAAACGCCCCTATTTTTTCACAACTTCAACAACTTCATTGTTGACAATATGATATCGATAATCCCTTGATTCATACCAAGCATCTACTATCGTGGCATCACATCCATCATCTGGCAATGGCTGGCCTGGAACGTAGAATTTTGACAATCGCCTTTCTTCGTTTGTCTTGGAATTGTTTTGCTCTTTTCTTATCGGTCGTTCAACAATGATGGTTACCGTATTATCTTTTTTTTCAAAAACCACACTGGTTATCTCCCAGCCTTCCTTGAGACGTGGTTCAAGTTCTTTCCACCAATTCTCTTTGTTTGACACTATAGTATCGTATTCCACGTTTTTTTCTTTTGCACCAGATTGGTATTTTGCAGTAGTTTCCGTGGCGACATGAGAACTATTGGCATAGGAGTAGGAAATGCCGACAAGCATTACTAAAAATATTAAAAATAACTTTTTCATAATAATTTTCATTTAATTTAATCGAGGGCTACCCAATCGCAGTCCCCATTTTCGTCACAATGTCCATACGTAAGAAGCCAGAGTGTTTTAGGTTGGTGGTCTCCTGTAATATTTGAGGGGCCACTAATTTCAACTTTGTCAATACGAACACATTCATAACCCAACTGCATGCATTCATCAAATTCCTTGAGAGCGTCTCCTGGATTATCGTTCCGATGAACAATTTTACGTTCAAGAAGAGATGACGGCTTCCCATCAATAAGGACTTCCGTCACATCCTTGCCATCAATCCTAAACTCCACAAGCAAATCATTGCCATCTTTGGATGTCCAATGGCAATAATACAAGATGCCTTTCGGCGCCTTTTTGGAGATTTCCATGGGTTGATTTTCATCCTTATTGCAAGCCACAAAAAGGATTGCACCAACCGCAAACATAGCCGCTACGAGGGCCATGATATATCTTGTTTTTTTCATTGTAATTAAATTTTAAGTTACACTTTTTCTTGTTGTTGCTGCGGTGCTGCGTGGACTCTTTGCAACTTTTTCTTATTCCACACAATAGGTGCGGGATGGCAGGGAAGGGTGAAAAGGAGTTTGCTATTCGATTCCACCCACCCTGCAATGGCACCCTCTTTTTTTCATGCCCCTGCACGACGGCGCACAAACTCGTGCGGGGCTTCATTGGATTAGTTTCATTCGACTTTTATCATTTATAAATTAAGTCAAGTAGATTTTGGATAAGATTTGTGAATAGAGTATATTTACATAAATCTTCCGTTTGACACGGAATAGGTGACGTGAACAGATAGTTATCGTTTACGTTTTGTAGCCGTCACGTATTAGTACTCCATGTGATCAGATGTCTTAGTAGTTGGTCTCAACCAACCCGTGTTGGATGCCAAAATCCATCATAGCAAAAAACAGGAATACCATTTATGTAGAGTGTGGAATCGCACGCCTGTTTTTTCTTATCGTCTGGACTATCCGAAACGTAAGCAGCCCAAGGATAGGAACATCCGACACCTTCTGGGAAAAGCACGAAATATCCATTAAGCTCTGCGCATTCATTCATTTTTTCTCTGTCTATAACTAAATCACTATCGTTAATTCTGCCAAGTAGGTGTAGATCTGTTATTTTACAGCACATTCGTGATTCTATGTTCCTTAAGAAACCCAACAAATATGTAGTATCAGAGATACGACGGCATGACATTTCCGCTTCGTAAACGAAACCAGGTTTACATTTTTTAGATAAGTCGATGACAGATGTTCTGAATTCTTTTGATAATACAGGAGTTTCGAGACTAAGATCTGTATCAATAAAAGAATCCACGGTGAAATCAGCCGTTATCACAGGACAAGAGGAATGATTATTGTTGCAGGAGAATAGTCCTGCAACAATAATCATCATAAAGGGAAGTTTATTCATTTTGATTCAGTTCTATTAGATTTTGATAGTAATCCTTTTCTTTTTCAGACAATAATCCACTAAGAGGAACACTCCAAAGAACAACATCATCGAATCTTTCCAATTTATAGTTTCCTGCTGGAACAATCTGATCTTTTCCTAATATTCTTGCATCAACAGCCAATTCGTAATTGATTGCAAAAGGTGACTCTAGACGTAACGAGTCTCCATTATAGACAGTTGAATCTATTACATTATTGATGTCAACAAAAAAATACACACGAGGATCTAATGCGTAATCACTAATATACATCAAGCCATCATGCATATCTTCTGTGGCAGGGTCAATATCAAGGCCATAACGCCCTGTATTATTATTCGGCTTGATTGCTGTTTTTATTGTAACACCATTCTTCTTCACACCGATTAACTCGCAGTATTGACATCCTGTTTCACAATCGACAGAATGGTATGCGCCCCATAAAATATCTTTTGTGTGATAGCAACCACTCCTATAGGTTACAGTATAGGTGCAACCGGCCTCAATCTCTATGCCGTTTGCCAAGAGAAATGCTTTCATTGCCTTAGACATTGGCTTTGCTTTGGTATTACTTGTGGTTGGGACTTCATTTGTCGAAGATAATGCTTCTTTGTCACAGGCGGCTAAAGAGATTGCTCCAACTATCATAATTACGGCTGCAATAGCCAAAATATACTTTTTCATTTCAATATTCATTATTAGTTACGCTCTACTGTCGCGAGAGACTTTGCGGTTGCTGTGGTGCTGCGTGGACTCTTGCAACGTTACCTTATTCCACACAATAAAGTCGGCCGAAACACGTTACATTTTGTGTAAGGCAACCGCTTTATGCCTTGGGTGCGGGATGGCAGGGAAGAGTGAAAAGGAGCTTGCTATTCGATTCCACTCTCCCTGCAATGGCACCCTCTTTTTTTCATGCCCCTGCACGACGGCGCACATACTCGTGCGGGGCTTCGTCAGATGAAATACATACTTCAAAAACTATATGTGTTCCATTATTGTCACACCCAAC
>JAGHVO010000055.1 GCA_018064245.1 Candidatus Colimorpha pelethequi | reverse complement strand
TATCGAAAGCCACAGGCTTTCTGTTGTTCTCCGCTAAGCCTCCTTGGAGCGTCGGCTTTGCCTTCGGCACCGCTATCGAAAGCCACAGGCTTTCTTCATATTAACGTTTTTTGAGCAAGGCCGGAATTGCGACCACGATGCAACCTCAAAGATTGTCATAAAAGTTGATGAAGGTTTGAGTGGAGAGGGAATGTCACCCGAGTTTGGGTCGGGTGACATTGGGAAGGTGGCTTTAGACCGCCATATATACCAAGTTGACGGTATCGCCTTTGGCATAGAGGCTGGTGTCCTTGAAAATAACCTTGCCGGAGCTGACGGTGAAATCCGCAGGAGACTGCAGCAGTCCATTGACAAAGACCAATACCGACTGGTCTCCATAGGGAGACTTCGACAGTGATATTTCCGAGGCGAAGTCCACCGATTCCGTCATGAGGATAGGTGATGCAGGGATTTCGATGGTCTTTTCGGTGGCCACCACCTTTCCACTTTCCAGAGACAACGCCACGATAGCCTTGGTGGTAGTTCCCGAGCCAGCCTTGTTGGTCGTGGTCACACCCGTCACAGGCAATGCGTTTTTGCCGACCTTGATGGCCGTGCCATCCTGGGATAAGGAAGAGATATATTTCCCGCTTTCGGCGGTGCCGCCCGAAACGCTTTGTAGGGCATTGCCTATGGCACCATTTACAGTCTTGGTGATTTTGTCGTTCGTTGCGGCTGCGGTAGCCAGTTGGTCGGTCAATGCTGACCAGTCGTCTGATGCCAACGGCGAAGAGACGCCGTCGAGCTGTTTGATTTTCAGTTTTTGCATGATAATAGAATTTTGATTGTTTGGGGGAATTATTGAGACAACGTAGCCTTAAGGACAATCTCATCGTCAGGTTCGATGCCCGGCATGATAAAACCTTTCGACACAGAGCCGTCGGAGATTTCTTGGTAGTCGGTGTCAGGAGCGTATCGCAGTCCGTTGACGAAGACTTCCGAAGAGCCGGCGACAAAAGGCCTACAAGCGTAGAACGATCCTGTTCTGAAGTCAATCGACACCGCCGAGATTGTTGCGGTTTTCAAGTTGGCAAGACGCACCTGAAGCAAGTTTCCATTATCATCGTAGCCCAGCGTGCGCAACGCTTGCAGCGATTCAGGATTTGCAAAAGGTTGTTTGGTAATCTCAATATTGTCCATGATGATTCATTTTGAAAATGTTTGTCAAAGAAGACAGCAGATGCCTACACTTACGAGAGCGTTAGTTGATGGTTGCGCCAAGAGATTGCGTTCCCATTAAGGAGAATAGGGCAAGGCTGCAGTCACAGCGTATTCATTGATAGTTCAGGTTTGAGATAAACAGGTTCCATGTTGATGCCGCCGTAGCTGTTCACCGCAGCCGAGAATGCCGCGTGGCTCTGGTAGGAGGCGAGAGCGGCATTCTCCACATAGAAGAACTGCGTGCTGACCCTGAGTCCGCCATTGGCGTCCTCTCGGCTATGGACCCATGCCGCGGCGCCATCTACGATGCGGGAAGCTGTTCCCAAACAGGTGTCCACCGTAGAGAATCCGATGGGATCCACGACATCCCACAGCTTCGTCTCGTCGGCCGTGTTGATGATTACCTTGTAGCCCTTGATGGCAGCACGAGGAATTGACGTTACAACGTCGATGGACTGAATGCCGTGGAAAAACGTGAGCTGGTCGCCCTCCTGGAAACTATCGTTATAGGAGAGAATCGCCTGCGAGAAATCGCCGATGGTCGTGTTTGCGTCGATGGTGCAAGCGCCGAGTTTTATGGTACTCACGAGCAGATTGCCCGCATTGAGACCCATGCCGATGCTCGGCAGCGAGCCACGGGTAATCTGATAAGGGGCGAGGATGGCGCCGCCGTTGAGTCTGACGGACTTGGTGATGAACACCTTGACCACGCCGAGATTGGCCTGGAGGAAGGCGTTGAAAGAGCTCATGTGGTCGGGGACATCCTCAAACCCATGTCGGAGCATATTTCCAAATTGTTTGTAGATAGCGCTGAGGTTCGCCCATTGCGTGCGCTGGTCCATCTGGTTGGCTGATCTTCGTGGGATTGCCGGTTTGGTTGGCAGCTCGCTCACGACAGTGCCCTTCTTGGTTTGACGGTAAAGCAGTTGACCCACCTTGCCGCTGATTTTGGTGTTGATACCGAAAATTTTTGCCATGATGTTTTTCCTTTCTTTTTAAAGTTGAACTTTTGTTACATGTCTTCTACTGCGTCGTTGGGCATGTGCACCTGCCGGATTGGCTTTGAAAGACGAGGCAAAAGTACGGAGGGCTGGAAAAACGAGATCGGGATTCGTCCGTTTTCGGGGAGGATTTGAGGTGGGAAAGGGGTGGGTTTGGGAGGGATTGCTTCCAGAAAATGAAGAATGGTATTTTTCATTTCCTGGAAGGATTTCTATTATAAGGTTGTTTCGTTTCTCTTTTGATTGATGTTCTCTTCATTTCTCTTTCGCTTTATTATTCTCCGCTCGTAATGCCCAATGGCACCGCTATCGAAAGCCACAGGCTTTCTTCACAAAATAGAACCGAAGCAAATATGAAGAAAATGCCGGTGGCATTTTCGACAGCAAAGCCCAGCGAGAGTGCTTTGCAGAATGCTTCGGACTTCTCATAATACTCAAATGCTATATCTTCAACACACCGGCTGCAGAAAATTTGCTATAATTTTCCAAGGGCGCACTTTGCGCGGACTTCTGTCCGCTTTGGGAAGGTCAAAATTTCTATACGCAAATTTTCTAAGGCGAAACTGCGAACACATTGCAAACACAAGACTGAAACACTACAAATCTGCAACGGAAGCAGTTGTTTCCTTATGGTTTGCCGAGGAAGTCGTAAAGGATTTGGACTTGTTTAGGTGAGAGACGCTTTTGCGTGGGGCGATAGCCTGCGGACTGCAGAGCGGCAAGGAGGGAGTTGTTGGAATGGATTTCGCGGGCGAGGAGCTTGCTCGCGGTAGATTTGCTACAGTCAGAGAAATAGGCCATAGCAAGGTCCTGTTTGAAGATGAAACCTGACATAAATTTGGGGATTAAATGATTGAAAATATTGATCGTCAAGCGATTTGATTTTCAACATTAATCCCGCATTGAGGCAGGAAAGGATGCGAATTCGTATTATTTCAAAAACTATTTCTATAAATAGGGTGTTACCTTGGCATTCTTTGCAAAGATACGCAAAATCCCCCATAAGTCAAGAGAGACTTATGGGGGATTGAGGTTGGGGTTAGGGGCAGGGCTTCAAAACCTTGCTTATCAATAACACTTCAATGGCTTTGCGGCTTCACATTCTTGTTATTTTGCATTCGACATGACCAATCTCTAATATGGCCTTCTTGAGTTTTTTAACATTTCCAAGAGGAAATATTCGCGAAATTTCTTTAACAAAAATGTCATTTTGGATATATACATATATCGAACTACTCCCTCTTGTAATTAAAATTTCAGTAGTGGATATTTCATCCCAAGTAAAGAATGTCCGTTTCGTATTGTTGTCTTGAATGGATTTGAAATCCGTTTCAATTCCATCTTCCGAGAGGGAGATTAAATCGTTTCGGTGTCTATAAGAAACAATTGCCTCAGATCCATAAAGAAAAAATGTTAATACCAACAGCCAAATTGGGCATTTCGCCCACAAGCCAAAAGCAAATAACAACGTCCAAAAAGACAATAGAAACACTGTAGGTTGCTTGAATACTCTAATCATTATTTTGTTTGTGATTATTTATCTGTCTTGTGGTTAATTGAGACCCCGCTTGAATTCCATATCGTTTACCATAAACGTTTACATTTGCACGAACAGTTGCTGATTGCTCTGCTGATTTAGTCCTAGCTTTAACGGTTCTATTGATTTGTTGTTTCGCATTTTTCCCTGTTGTTGGACGCCCAGACTGCTTTGTTTCTTTAACTACTTGTTTATGCATTTGTTTTTGAACTGGTTTTGAATTGATTTTATTTTTCGCAGCAGTGGTTTTTTGGACAATAGTTTTTTTAGCATTATCGGAATCTATCTTAAGTTTTTTTTGGACTTTTGTTCCTAAAACACCTCCAGCTGCAGCGACACCAACTTTTTCCAAATCCACATCTTTCAAACTCTTTCCTTCAAACAAATTGTTGATTCACTGCTCCACAAATTCTCCCGCGGCACTACCAGCAGCTGCTAAAAAAAAACTCCCATCGCACGCACCTGCAACAGCACCGCCAACTGCTGCAGCAAAAATTTCCGATCCGGATTTACCCTCAACAGCTGCACTTATGCCATTTACAACCGCACCCACAATTGCTCCCACAACCGGGTTCTCCCCATCAGGGTCAACCAGTTTGACAGGGTTCTGCTCGCAGTAGTTGTAGGCAGAAATGTACGGGTAGTCATCGGACAATGGGGCCACGCTCAGCCACCCCGTGAGCGTCTCGCTCCAGTAGTAGCGGGCGCCGTAGTAGTGGAAGCCTGATTCGTAGTCCCTCGGCTGGTTTTGCGGAGAGAGGGACTCCGCAAGCCTCGGCTCAGAGTCCCACAGGGACTCTTCATACTTGCCGTTGAATTCCCAACGCGTTTTTCAGGTCGTTTTTACCGCAAAAATGCCAACAAATTCAAAGAACTATTCGGTCTTTCCGAACCGATTTTTTGCATTCAAACAATCCCGTATGGCAGGTCTTGATTTGGCTCTGCAAAGATACGAAGAAACCAAATGACAATAATCCTTTTTATCGATTAAAGTATCAAAGATAGATTCCAGACCAAAATGCAACTACTCTTGCAAATGTAAGAAAAAAACTTGAAAAGGCAATTTGAAACCGATTTTTTCTCTGGGGCTGAATTCAAGTTACAAATGCAACTTTGTTGAGAATATTTATTAAATTACTATCAGATGCAAATATACGATATATCTCTTGAATGGGCGATCGGAACTGCAATCTTTTTCTCGGGCGCGTATTAAGCATCAGTCTGGCGGTAGGCAGCAAGTCCCTGTTCAGCGTTTGGAAATCAGTTCCTTTAGGGATGTATTGCCGATAAATCAAGTTAATACTCCCTAATGCAACAATTATTTTCAACTAAAGGATAGTAATTTTCGCAAACGTCAAGCCCCCAAGCCTGATAAATGCATGAACATAATAGCTCTATGAGGCGGGTTATTGCTTTTATAATATACTGATATCTATTATTGTAGAAACCTATATGAGAATGTCTGCGGAGCTTTCAGCAGAATCAGAATTCATCAAAAG
>JAGHVO010000063.1 GCA_018064245.1 Candidatus Colimorpha pelethequi | reverse complement strand
CCGTCCCTCCGCAGCGTCCGCGGGCGCGCCGCCCCCCCGTCCCTCCTACCCCGCCTCCGCTGAGGCTGCCACCTTCGGGGCCCGGGCCCCCCCCCCCCCCCCCAAAGTCTAATAACCGCCACCGAAGGAATATGATTCTGAAGCGTTGCAGTTACACAAAGACTGTCGGCCATGGCGGGGTGTGCAAACAAAACCTCTGAATGTCCCAAGCTGTCAGCGACAGCAACTCCCAGAAGTTCATCGCCTTGCGTAACTGCCACCAAAGCCCCCGCAAGTGTGGAAACCGACAGCGATGCGTCGCCCCGCAACACCACACTGTCGCACGACAACAAAAGTTCTTCGGGTTCACCCACATAAGGCATCAAAGAGGGATCTCCCAAAATATTATATATTTCCCAATAATAATCCTCATACGGCGACTCGAATTGAGCCACAGCCCCGTTCCCGGCAAAAAGCATCTGCCCCAAAGTCGCAGCATGCATCAACTCCGGCTCATCGTAACGATGCAACCATCTGTCGAACATACCCAACAAGTTGGCGTCATAGTCTGGAACTCTCGAAAAAGGATATTTGGCGCCTAAACTCCAATAGTAGTCCTCATTCCATAGCGTCTCGTTGCTGGCTCCAATAACACCTACCGCACCGCCTTGCGCCTTGCGCAAAAGATGTTCGCCGAAGCAATCCTCCGAAAAACGACTGGAAAGGCAGCAATTGTTGACATAAACGGCTGGGAATGATTCCGAAAGCGTGTCAATGATGTCCTTGTCCAGAGATGGATGAAGCCACCCATCCGTAATACAATGGGATGTATAATATATCAGCCCTCGGCCCGTTCTCAACAAAGAGACTATGGTATCGAGCTGATATTCCGAATCGGGATTGTAGAAACAGGAAGTATCCATTTCATCGCAAGCCTCACGCAATGCGCGACTCACGTAGTTCACTTGTCCGTTGGTAAGCGTCGGCACTGGAACGCCCACGGTGCTGGTCTCTCGGCCCGCCACCACCAAAGATTGCCGGAGATAGTCGTGCGAACATAGTTGATAACGCTCATAACGCAACGTTTTTGCCACCACATCGGCAAGTTGCGAAACATCCGTCACCGACCACCGTCCCAACATCGCATCAGGACGGGAGTCGCCCGTAAACTCGACATAATACAAATCTGTGGCAATCTCCTCGAAACTATTGTTGGGTTGGTGCCTTCCCGCAAAAGTGCCCAAACGATCCACATCCCCCACCAACAAGACATAGGACGGTGCAGGGTCGAGCAGCGTGGCATGGTCGTAATACGACTGCAAAATCTGGTGGATAGTCTCAGGGCTGTTGGTATCAATATAGCACTCTTTCACCAAAAAACCAGTCTGCCTTTTCCATTCCACAAAAGGCTGAAGGGTTTCGCGAAACTCGGAAGGCGAAACAATGACGTATTTCTGCTGGCTCCACATCGATTGGAAACAGCAGAAATACAGCACTATTGACAACAAATAGCGGAAACTTCGCATAGAGGTGCAAAGATACTTATTTTTTTTGTATCTTTGCAGATTAATTATCATCAAATCTTTCCTATTACTCATGAAATGCTCAATTCCTAAAGGTACACGCGATTTTCTGCCTACAGAAATGGTGCGCAGAAACTACATATTCGACACTATTCGCGACGTGTTCAAGACCTTCGCTTTTGAACCCATCGAAACGCCTTCCTTGGAAAATCTCTCCACTTTAATGGGAAAATACGGCGAAGAAGGCGACAAACTACTCTTCAAGGTACTCAACTCTGGCGACTTTATGCAAGATGTTGACTTCAACCAAGACTACCACAAAGTGGCTCCTCAAATCTGCGAACGCGGCTTGAGATACGACCTTACCGTACCTTTTGCCCGCTTTGTTGTACAACACCGCGAGCAACTCACGCTGCCTTTCCGCAGGTACCAGCTGCAACCCGTATGGCGCGCCGATCGTCCACAAAAAGGACGCTACCGTGAATTCTACCAGTGCGACGCCGACATGATTGGTTCCGAATCGCTGCTCAACGAGTTGGAACTGGTTCAGATGATTGATGCCGTATTCAAGAAATTCGACATTGGCGTAACGCTGAAAATCAACAACCGAAAAATCCTTGCCGGCATTGCAGAATTGATTGGCGCTCCCGATAAACTGGTTGACATCACTGTCGCCATCGACAAACTGGACAAGATCGGCATCGACAACGTGCGGGCGGAACTTTCCGAACGTGGTCTTGACAACCAACAAATCGCGGCTTTGAACCCCATTTTTGAACTTTCCGGCAACAGCTCCGACAAACTGAAACGCTTGCGCGAACTTTTCGCCAATGTGGAAATAGGTCTTGCAGGCGTGGAAGAATCACAGACATTGTTCGACCTCATCTCCGAAGTGCAACCTCAGTGCGACATCGAACTCGATTTCACCTTGGCACGTGGTCTGAACTACTACACTGGCGCCATCTTTGAAGTCAAGGCTCACAATGTCAGCATCGGTTCCATCTGCGGAGGCGGCCGCTACGACAACCTGACGGGCATTTTTGGCATGCCCAACGTCTCGGGCGTCGGCATCTCGTTTGGCGCCGACCGTATCTACGACGTGCTGACCGAACTGGACAAATTTCCCGCCGACCTGGAACAATTCACCAAAGTACTGTTCATCAACTTTGGCGAGGCGGAACAACGCTACTGCGTAAGATGCGCCGCACAACTGCGAGCCGCAGGAATCAGCAGTCTCATCTACCCTGACATCGCCAAAATGCGCAAGCAAATGGATTTCGCCAACAAGAAGAACATCCCCTTTGTAATCTTTGCGGGCGAATCCGAAATCTCCACAAACACTCTCACCATCAAGAATATGGCAACTGGAGAGCAGCAGACGCTCTCTGTTGAAGAAGCCTGCGCCCTGCTGAAAGCATAAACGCGTGAGCTAAAAAATCAAGCGCCCGCAGGCGATGCCTGCGGGCGCTTATCATATCATATCTTTCGAAACCGAACTATAAACAGCTCTGGAAATGGCTGTTTTCCGCCACAAACGACCTGATGGTTTCATCAAAGTCGTAGTTCTCGTTTGAAGTCACCGCCACCTCAATAGGAAGCGCAAAAACGGGCAATTGCTCAAGCGCAGCCCGACCCGACAGTCGAGCGGCATCCTTCTCGGTAGTAACAATAATCCTACGCGTGCCCGAAAGACTATTGAACTTCGAGACAATTCGTTCAATATCCGCCGAGGTAAAATCGTGGTGATCCGGGAAAAACAGCGGCGTCACCTTACAGTTCCTCCTCAAATAACGCAGCAACGGCGCAGGGTTTGCAATGCCCGCAACAAGCAGCACATGGCTATAGTCGCTCAACTTTGCTTGCTGTCCCGTGGTCAGAGAAACCAAATCACCATAGCGCACAGAACTGAAAAACACCTTCTGATAGGGATATTTCTTCAACGACTGGAGCACATCTCTACGCTCAATGGAGCCAAACTTTTCAGGACACTTGGTAACAATTATGATGTTTGCCCTACGACGCCCGCTTCTGAACTCACGCAAGTCGCCAAACGGCAAAACATGGTCTTTGCTATACAGATGACTATAATCCGTGAGCAGGATATTCAAATGCGGCTTTACATACCGATGCTGATAGGCGTCATCAAGTATAATCAACTGGGGAGGGTCCTGCTGCGACAAGAGATGGTCGATGGCAACAGTCCTTTTCTCTGAAACCGCCACGGTGACAGTGGGAAACTTTGAAGCGATCATAGCCGGCTCATCTCCTAGCAGCGCAGCATCGTTGGAGCCATCATTGACTACAAGCCCCTTGCTATGGCGCAAATACCCCCTACTGACCAAAGCGGTTCGATAGTCGTTCGCCAACAGCCTCAAAAGATATTCCACATGAGGCGTCTTCCCCGTGCCGCCACAAGCAAGATTGCCCACCGAAATAGTTGTCGCTTTGAAAGACCGTTGACGCAAAAAGCCCATGTCGAATAGCAAGTTACGTATCCACACACCAACCCCATACCATACGGTCAAAGGGAAGAGCACCCAGGAAATAGTCTTTCTAAACGAAGCCATTGAATAAGAGATAAAAAGAGCACGCACGAAGTCGCAGCAAAATAAAACGACACCAATGCGTGCTCGATAAATTAATCTATGGCGGCCGCTATCTCGCTCGCCAAAACACTCATTTCCTCTGGCGTCATGGAAATATGATGTGCAAAATTCATGTCACCAGGATTGTTCAACGGCATGAGATGGATGTGCGTATGAGGAACATCGATACCCACAACGGCAACACCGACCTTGATGCAAGGACAAACCTTTTTCAGGCCCTTTGCCACACGCTTGCTGAAAAGGTGCAGACGAGTGAAAGTGTCATCATCCAAGTCAAATACATAATCCACTTCGCGCTTGGGAATGCAAAGTACATGACCTTTAACAACAGGATTCACGTCAAGGAAAGCAAGAAAATCTTCGGTCTCGGCAACCTTGTAGCATGGAATTTCACCTGCAACAATACGAGAAAAAATAGACGGCATAATCAATTGGAATTAAAAATAAAAAGTGATTTTTCTTCATCGAGGCACCACGACGGAAAGCCTTATCGCTCAACAGAGATGATTTCGAAGTTCATTTTTCCGGCAGGAACAACAACATCAACATTTTCGCCAGTCTTGTGGCCCAAAAAAGCCTTCGCGAAAGGAGAAGTCACCGAAATCTTGCCTTCCTTGAGGTTGGCTTCACTCTCGGGAACAATCGTGTAGGTCTGCTTCATATTGTTCTTGGTGTTGCGGATGGTAATCTTTGAAAGCAACAAAACCTTCGACGTGTCGATCTTTGATTCGTCAAGCAGACGGGCATTGGCTACCAAAACCTGCAACTTTGAGATGCGGGCTTCAAGATGACCTTGAGCCTCCTTGGCGGCATCGTATTCGGCATTCTCCGAAAGGTCGCCTTTGTCGCGAGCCTCCGCAATGGCGGCAGCGGCAGCAGGACGTTCAACAGCAATCAAATGATGCAACTCGTCCTGCAATTTCTGAAGACCTTCCTCACTATAATATTTAATTTCAGACATGATAAAGATTTTTTCAGGGCAGGAAGCCCCGTAGGTTAGTAAAATTGTTCTGTCCCAAATCCTTGGAACATTGTTTTATAAAAAACGCTAAAAATTAGGAAAGGTTGGGTTACAACCTTTCCTAAATGAGATATGTCAACACAATTCCCTAGAAGCGGAACGAAGCACCGATAGAGTGAGTAGCTCTAAGCGGAGATGCGTTGCGGAAAGCGTAGTCGATGGTAAGAGATTTCTTGTCATCGGCACCCTTCTTCGACAAAGGAACGGCGACGGAAGCACCTGCACAGAGACCCGTGTTGGTGGTGGTACGTTTGTCAGAGTTGAAAATATCGGTCTGATAAACATATCCGCAACGCAACTGAACGATGTCGAGCAAGCTATACTCCAAACCCAAAGCGAAGTTGTCCTTCAAGAAAGCGTTGGAAGTAAAGCTTCCAGCCAAAGTAATGCGCTGTTCCCACTTGGGAATAAGGAAGTCGTAAGAAACACCGATATTCAAGCAAGTGGGGAGTTCCATTTCTGCCGCACGAGTCTCACCCGTGAAGTTGTTGCCGTTCATAGGGAACGTAACAGCCAAACCCGTACCGCCAAAGCTCATGGTAGATCCGATATTCTTCAAACTAACACCAAACTTCAACTGGTCGTTTTCGCCAGTCACATACTGAATACCTGCATCGATGGCGAAACCTGAAGCGGAAGCGTCAGCGGTAGATTCGGTAACGAGTTTGAAATTCACACCACCATGAATACTATTGGTGAACGAGTGCGCATAGGCGAGATTGATATACATAAACGAAGGTGAGAATGTTCCATTCATGCCTGCTTCAGGACTTTCCGTTGTAGTAACAGGAATTTCGCCGAAACTCATGGCACTTACAGAAACACCCAATACACCAGACTCGAACACGCGTACACCCAAACCCAAGGCATTGATGGATGCGCCACTAGTAAGGCCATTCTTGCCACCATAAAGCATAGTGTTGGAATAAGCCACCTCAACCTTATTGATAAAGGCGAGACCGGCAATATTGGAGTAGAAAGCGTCCAAGCCACGAACATTGGAGATACATACATTACCCCAGCCTGCACTTTGCGCCCAAGGGTTGATAAGCAATTCCGTTGCTCCTGCAGTACCTCTACGCTCGTCATTACCTGCCCATACAGATTCTGTGGAGAGCAGCATAACGAAAGCGACTACAGCTAATATTCTAAATATTTTTTTCATTTCAGTCAATGTTTTAAGATTTCAATCAATTGTTAGAATTTGAATGAGTTCAAGTCAACAGGACGCATTGTTCCAAACCACTTGATAACACGCTCACCAATGTTGGGAACATTGACATGTACGAGATACATACCACCTGCGATAGGAATACCCGTGTGGTTGTGGAGATCCCAATCAAGTGTAGAGGTATTGCTCGGAGTGGGTCCTAAACGTCTTACCAAAGTACCATCAACAGTGTAAATAGAGATTACAGAGTTGGCGGGAAGGTTGACGAAACGAACCTTGGTCTCCAATTGACTCAAAGTTTCGTATGAAGAATAGCTGTAGTAAGGATTAGGAACGACGTTGATGGCGTTCAAAATCGCATCCTTGATAGAGTCGGTGACATTGCCCGAAATTGCTTGGTTGGTCAACGTAACCATATCGCCAGAAAGTTCAAACATATATCTGGGATGGTTGTTGTTGTTGAGATCCATACCACAATCCTGGACAGAGGTACCATTGCTACCCATGAAACGGCCGTAAGGAACATTTACATTGATTTCAACAACTGCATCGCAAGGAATACCGTCTGAAGCATAGCCTTCATTCAATTCGGCATTATGTCCAGGATATTTGAATGCAAAATGATCGTTGACCAATGGCATGTTCACCCAAGCCACAGTGGTGAAGAGCAACGATACAGAGTCACGGAGCGGAGATACAGGAGCTGCGGCTTCGCTATAGAGCAAACCGTTGTAGAACTGATGTACGGTCTTGTCATCCTTGTAAGTAAGCAGACGGTCGAGAGAGCCAAGCATCGTGTTAGCCCAACGGCCAGCGTCATACGAAGGAGTAGCATAGTATCTGTAGTTGAACTTGGTGCTGGTAGAGGATGAGAAGTCATAGAAATACTGGTTGGTTGCATTCATCACATAGATGAAGTGGCGACCGCCCATAACGTAGTTCTGCGTACCGTCGATGTATGAGCTAACGGGGTTCCACATCATATCGCGACCGTTGAACTGAACGTAACGAGAATCCTCGCCGAACATCATGTTCAAACGTTCACCCGTAGAGGTATTAATAGCATAGCCGGGGAACCAACCCATACCATAAGCGTCAACGTAAGCGGGGTTGTTGGGATCGTTGACATTGGCAGCCACGCCGAGGTCCTCAACGGTCTTGCCCATCTTATCTACAGAGAGGTGAGCACGTTTCTGGAACTTGCGAACATTGCCTTCAGACTGGGTGTAGTCCTCGCACATTTCAAGAACAGGACAACGGGTCCACTTGGAAGTATCAGCGGTGAAGACGATACGAACGCTGGGCAAGGAAGCCATATCGAAGAAATTCAAGGTCTTCGCATTTGCTCTATCCATCAAGCCACGCTGAATCTTGTTCAAATCGCACTTCTGAGCGGGAGTTGCATTGGCAAGTTCCTGAACGGTAGCATCGTCGGGCATATAGTACTGATAGCCGAAACCAGGATGGAAATCAAGGGTGGAAACCAAGCCATAAGGAGCCCACATACCACTTACAACATCTTCAAAGACATTGTCCTTATCGATAGCAAAAGTCTCGGTACGGGCGTTAGGATCGTTCAAATCGTAGAATTGCTTGAAGTAGTCCTCGTCAAGGTAAGGTTCGAACATCGACACAGCACCAGAAGCGCCAGTAAAGTTAGAACCCGTGTTGGAATTGAACTGCATACCAGAACGAACCCAGTTGAAGATATTCATATTATCATTGTCAGGAATACCGCTCAACCACTGCTGGTTGACATCAGCATGAGACATTTCGGAACCAATATACGATTCGCTGTTTACAAGACCGCCAGCATAAATATAGTAGTTCTTTTCACGTTTGAGGTCGACTTCAAGCTTGGTACCCAAAGCGTGAGGATTCTGGATAGATACTGCAATACCCAAATCCAGGAAGAGTTGCTCGTTCAAGCGACCGATAGCGCAGGTAGAATAAACGGTATCAACATCGTCGTAAACAGGTTGCGTAGGATCAGCGTTGGTAACATACCAAACACTAGAGCTATCTACACCCGTAAAGTTGATGACAAACTTGCCAGCCTTTACAGAAAGCGGGTCAACAACGCGGACGTTCAGAGGACCAGCGTTTTCTTCATAAACAGGATTAGGAACTACGCAAGGATGAGAGATGGAGGTCATATTGCCCTGAGCATCGAAAGTGAACTCACCAGGCTGCATACCAGCAACACCCTCGGCACCCATCAACTCGTCAATGGAGGATTGTTTGAGCATCAAAGTGTTGCCACCGTTGCCGAAACCTTCAAGACGCGTTACAGAGGGAGACATACCGAATTCGGCATTGATGATAGTACCACCGTTTTCAGAGGTAGGATCGTGAGGAATAGCCACTACTGGAGTAATGGTGCCGCCCCATTCATCCTGACGACCTGCAAGGTAAGGTTCCTTCTGGCCATCGAGATAAGCGGCATCAGTCTGAGAATACTCCTTGTAACGGTTGTGAGCATAAGCAATACAAATAAAGTAATATTCGCGGTTGTTGACCAAACGAGTGTTGGTACCAGAAGCAAACTGGTCGTTAGTAACGCGGAATACATGCTGGATGCCCTTGTTGGCGCCTTGAACCTTAACCTCGCCAGACAAAATACCAGTAGCGGAGTTGGTCTCAAAGTTCACCAAAGTAGCGATAGGCAGGGTCTTTTCAGCATCGTAGTAGTTCTCGAGGTCACACTGAGCAACCAAGCGAGCCTTGGTAACATCTCCAATATCGGAAACAGAAGCGTTAGCGTCAACCAACTGATAGATCTGGTAGCCTTCAAATTTGTATTTGTTGTAGTCGGTATCATCCGGACCCTTCTTATAAGTTGAAGAGATGGAGATATCCTCTTCCTCGTAATTCTCGCCCATGCACTTGGGGTTGTCGTAGTTGAGGTAGAGAATGACTTCGTTGTTCATTTCCTGAACAATCATAGTAGGAGCTGCAGGACCATCAAGAACCTTGAAGCAGTTCTCGAACAAAGCCTGGCAGACGTCATCGACCTGACGCAGCAAAGCGACAGATTCCTGAGGACCGCCCGAAGGAGCCTGAGCAAAAGGAATACCTACAGTGATGTAGTTACAAGCACCAGGCTGCAAGGTGAAAGGACCAGCAGACTGCATGAAACGACGGTCGCCAGGAGTGTTCTCACTGTTAGACTCGGTCCAGGTCTTGTTAGCCCAGTCGCCAGAAGGAGCTACACCATTGGTACCCCAGTTCCAAGGATCGCTATCACCAGGGAACATGAAGTCACACTCAAGGTTTTCGATAACCTTGTCGGTAAGGCCATTGCCACCGAACCACATACGACGGCCAGATTTCCAACGACCTTGCAAGAAATAATAGTAGTCAGTTGCTGTACGCGGGTCAGTGTTGGGCTTACCACTACCGTTGTCGTAGTACACGAAGCGGCGCATACCGAAACGCTCATCATCGACGATGCCGTTGCCAAAGTTCACACCATTGATGGCGCAGTTGCCAAGGGTGTCACCAGGTTTGAAATACCAAGCACCACCATTCTGGGGATCATAGAACAAGTCAGCATCGAGAGTCAAGGCGAAAGTATCGTAAACGATATTGCCATTAGCGTCATTTCCAACATAATTGCCATTGGAATCCATCTTCTTATAGGAATCCAACATTGCGGCGTAACGAGCATTGGCTTTCAATTTCTCGAAATCCAATTTAGGATTGTCCTTGCCATCAGGATCCATATAAGGACCTTGGAAGAAGTCGATACCTACTGCAGGAGGAATGCCAGAATATCTACCGGTACCAGGACCATCGGTAGAATTGCCATTATAGCAATAGCCCAAACCACGCTTAACGTCGCAACCTACAAAGTCGTCGGTAGCGTCACCCAAATCCGGGTCAACCCACTGGCTGAAGTAGGTGTTCTTCAAAGTATAGGTAGAACGGTTGATGATTTCGTAAGAATAGAAAGTCATGTTGTTGATTTCGTCGTTCGTAGAGAATGCGAAAGCCTGAGCGCGGATTTCCATACCAATAGGCTGGCCGTTGGTCTCGGTGTGGGTATTACCCATATCGTTGAACACCCACCAAATGGTCTGGTCGCCCTTCAAAACCTGGTCGGACATGTTACCACCGGCAACGATGCCATTCTGGGTCTCCATAGTAGGAGCCGTGAAGGAAGAAGCATAGGGATGCTTTGATTTGTAGGTACGAGGACACAGGTCATTGTCGAAATCATAGTAAGGATAATCACCCTTGTGCCAATCGTAAACCATATCGCCATCAACATCACAGAAAGGAGCCAAGAATTTTGACTGTTTGCCTTCGCCGTGAGCGGGCCAATCCTTGATGGTTTGGGAAATGGCAGCCTCATCATAAGTATCGGGATTGGGCACAGCACCCGTAATCTCGTTGGTGATGGGGTCGTAGGTGTAGTTAAACATGTTTCTGAAAGCCATCACCTCAGTCTTGGTGATGATGAAATGCTTGTCATACTTGTTGCAGACCTCACGGTCGATATATGCGGTCTGGAGTTCGAGAGGACCGGGCCAATAGTCGTCACCGTAAGAACCGAAACAAAGTGCGGCGATACGGAGCTGACCGTTGACGTCGGTACCACCGATCCACAGAGCAGCACAGTAAAGAGGAGTACTGTTGCTATTCTTTGGCAAGTGATACTGGGTAACACTACCATCGAACCACATGTTGCCATAAGCGTTGATCAAAGCTCTGACATTGTTTACATTCAATTCAGCAGTACTTTGTGCACGCTTACAAGCGGCAGCCTTACTTTGAAGAGCCGACTGCTTCGCGGTGGACTTTTTACAAGTCGTGCACTCGCGAGCCACAGCTGTTCCCATAAAGGAGAACAAGAAGGCCACTAACACTAATTTGCTAATTATATTTTTCATCTGTTATTATATTATCAAGATTAATGATTAGAAACTATAGGTCAAAGTAAGTCTGATAGAACGAGGATTTGTATAATTCCATACAGCATTACCTAAATAAGTAATATTGTAAAGGTCGCGGAACGACTGAGGATCGAGATAAGAATTGATGGTAGTCTGTGTCTCGGGGTCAGTCAAATAGCCATCGTCGGAGGGGTTGCCTGTAACAGCGAACACACCAGCAACGTTTCTCGTATCAAACAAATTCTTGACGGTAATAGCGGCATTCAAAGCAGTGGGGCGATTGTGCTTGCCAACTTTAAAGGTCCAGCTCTTGTCAATAGCAACATCAAAGAAGAAGCTCCAGGGCAGACGAGCACCACGGTAGCTACCCACGATAGTCTGCTGCGTGTGGCTCTTCTGACGAGTGTAAGGACGGCCAGACTGTGCCACAGCGAGGAAGTTGACACCAAAGTCCTCGAGCAGTTTCACCTCAACCTTACGGTCTTCACCATTCTCGTCCTTCTTAATGCGCGTAATGGTAGGTCCGTTGTACTTGGCGCCACTGCCATAGCGGAAATCTACGCTACCCTTGATTTCGTGACGACGGTCGTCGGAGATAGGATTCAGCATCTTCAAGGTGGTGTAACCTTCCTTGATCATTTCCTGCATAGTGGTGGAAGAAAGACCCGTACCTTCGGCATACTGCAAAGTGTAGTTGGCGTTGATACGAATGTTCTTGGACTGACGGAGGTCGTAAGAGAACGTGAAACCCTTGATGGTCATGAAGTCCAAGTTGTCGTAGGAGTAGTAAGCATCGTTAGGATCGGCACCTGGATACTGGGTAAGCTGAACCAAGTCGCGCGTTTCCTTATAGTAAGCGGTAACACCAAAACCGGATGTTTTGTTCAGCATCTGGTCGAAGCCCAACTCATAGTTGGTAACCTTTTCGGGTTTCAGGTTAGGATTGGTCACTAAAGTCTTCTGAGACATATAGAGGTAATCCAAATAAGGAGCCTGCCATGCGCCCTCGGAAGGACGGCGAGCGATAATGTCGTAAGAAGCCTTGAACTGAGATCTATCACCAATCGGGAAGGAGAATGCGATACGGGGCATTGCCACAATCTGAGTCTTGTAGTCCTCGAAAGCCTCGGAACCGACAGTGTTGTTGTTTCTGGCTTCCTGACCCTTGGCAGTACGATAAGGAGTAGGTTTACCAGAAATACCGCTAACCTTATCAGGTGAAGAAACTTCAACACCACTAGCGTTGTACCAAGTAGAACCATTACGGTAACCCGTGATAGTAGGATGCGAAGCCTCGGGATCGTCAACATAAACAACCCAGTCGTCGCCTGCACCGGTATAAACCTCATTAGCGTAGTCGCTGCCCAGATCCTTCACAGTCTTGGATTCATACAACAAGTAAGGATCCTTGAGCACATACTGGTTGCCATCGTAGAAGTCAACACGTACACCGATGTTGAAGATAAGGTCATCGATACGGAACTGGTCCTGAACGTAGCCAGCCATATAGGTAGGAGTAAATGAGGGAAGGTAACGGTAACCTTCGGCATTCTGAGTATAGAAGTCATCCAGACTCCAATTCTTGCCGTTGTATTTCTTACCCGTATGGTCGTAACCATAGTAATCAACATAAGAAGTGCCCTGGTTGAACAACTCATCGGCGGAGAACATGTTGATACCACCAGCTTTTACGAAATCTTCGGGGGAATATCTATCAATATCCAACCAAGTAACGTCTGTCTTGTCAAGGCCGGCGACCTTGGTACGGAAGAAGATGTCGAACTGCTCCTGCTGAGCGGCATTGTACAATCTGTCGTAGTCGATATACAAGGTATTGCCCTCCCAACGGAAATTGGGATTGTCCTTGTCCAACTGCTGGATGTGCTTGTTGGCCTCCTGACGCATCAGTGTCCAAATACTGTAAGCACCCGCCAAACTGTAGGCAGAATAGTCGGAACGGTCGAACTGGAAGCCCATCTCAAGCTGGTGGTTCTTGACGTCGGCCGAAATCTTTGCCTGCAAATAGACGAAGTCGCTTTGAGAATAGCTAAACGGCGTGCTCTGTACACCCACATTGTTGAGATAGTACAAACCAAAAATATTAGTAGGAGATTCACCATTCACCAAACCCTTGAACATACGAATGTTGTCGAAATTGGTAAGATAAGGAGCAATTTCGCCAATGCCGTAAAGTTGGGAGGTATAGTTTGCCAAAACACTATTGGGACCCGTGGTGGGGGTGAACGAAGTGATGTTGTCGCGCCAGCTGTCCTGCTCTCTTGCCATTACCTGGATACCTTGGTAATCATAAGCGGCGGGATCGGCATAGCTACGTTCTTTCTCCGTCACGAATTGGCCGATATAACCATACTTGAAAATATCATCGATGCTGGAACCAAAATTCTCATTATAGGAATGACTCTTTGAACGCGAAAACGAACCTGTGATATTGTACATGATATTTTTGATGGAAAGACCAGCCTTGGTTTCAGGCAATATGGCGTCGGCAGCAACCTCTTTGTCACCTTCGAAACGCTGCGTAAAGTCAGCGGTGATAGAAAAATAGTTGTTTTCCGATACAGCGGCATCGTTTCTACTCATATTCAAGGGTATAAGACCTACGGAAGCGCTATGGCTACGGCCAAAATAATAGTCAGCCGTCAATGCCAAGGTTGCATTGTCCGAAAAACGGATGTCCAAAGCACCTTGCACCATCAGTGAATAGCTATTCAAATTGGGCACACGACTTGCGTCACCGTTGAAGTCATCTTTCGAAAGGCGCTTGAATTCCCTAAAGCTGTCGGCATAAAGGCCAGACTCGGCTGTATAGTTGACTTCGCCCGTGAGCGGGTTATACTGAAGCGGATTCTGCTCGTAGTATTTAACCAACTCATCATCAACCATCTGGTAACGTTTATCCTTAGCACGATACATACCAAACTGCGTATAGGAAGCGACACCATTCAAACGGTAGCCAATGATGGAACGCTCGGTACCGTCGGCACTCTTCTTTTTCCAAAGAGGTCCCATAACGTAGAAGGTAAGCGAATTGGACAAATCGTAGTTCAAGTAGGCATCATACTTCACCATACCGTGGAACTCGGGTGATGGCGGTTTGAGGGTGATCAGCTGCACGCCGCCGATAGCCTCACCGATGCTTGCCGGAGTACCGCCCAAGATAACCTCGATTTCGGCGATCAACTCCTTGGGAGGATCTACGCTGACATGCTTACGCACGCCACCTTGCATCTTCACCATACCGTCCTGACCACGAGCCGTACCCGTACCACCATCGTTGTAGCTTACGCCACCGACGGTAGCCACAAGAGCATCGACAGAGTTACCCGTCATGTGCTCGATATCATCGGAGGTAATACGCTCGTTAGACGAGGCATCACCGATTTCGATGATAGGGGCCTTGTAGTCCACAATTACAACTTCTTCCAAATTCGTAGCTGTGGGGGTCAGTTGAACGTTTTCGATAGTAAAACCAGAAGCCTTGATTTGCACGCCGGTTTTAATATACTTTGCGTAGCCAATGTTTGATACCTCGATATCATACTTGGCCACATCCAACGGTTTGATGGTGTACATACCATCAAAATCCGTTTGACCACCGCGAATCTGCTGTCCGTTTTGCTTGACGACAATGTTAACGAACGGCAACGGTTCACCAGTCTTCGAATCGGTAATGGTACCTTTCAATGTACCCTGCGCAAACACGGCAACATTTGCCATCAGCAGCAGACCGATTGTCAATAGTACTCTTTTAAACATACCTTAAATATTAATTGATTTCATTAGTTATTTCAAGTCTGAAATATAGTCATTCTGTAAAATCGTGTTGTAGATAACCGCCTGGCGCAAGTCGAAATTTACTGATTGGTTTTCTTCGGTGCCGGTCGGCTCGTTATTGACAACATTCATCGAGTCCTCTTTTGCTTGTTTCACCAAAGGCTCATTGGAGGTCTCATAGGTGAAATACTCTTTTTCTTTTTTCTTTTTCTTTTGTTTTACAGAAGGGGTTGGCTTTTGCGATGGTTCTTCTTCAGCCTCCTCCGCGATGGAGCCCGCATTGCGAGCCTTTGCGTAGGTACTGAACAGGGCTATGCCCACAAAAATCAACGCCCAAAGCCAATCCATATATAATGTGCGGTTAAATTAAGCGTTCAACTTGTTTTGTTTGCGGGAGAGGTCGTAAACCACAGCGCAAGCGATGCACAATGAGGAGAATACACCACAAACCACACCAACGAGCAATGCGAAGATGAAACCTCTGATAACCTCACCGCCGAAGATGAACATCATCAGCAAGGTAACGAAGGTAGTACCGCTGGTATTGATTGTACGTGCCAAAGTAGAGTTGATAGCGTCGTTCATGTGAGTCATCAGGTCACGCTTCGGATAGAGTTTCTTGTACTCACGAACACGGTCGAAGATAACCACGGTAGCGTTGATGGAGTAACCGATGACCGTCAGCACGGCGGCGATGAAGGATTGGTCAACCTCCAAGTTGAACGGCATCAAGCCATAGAGCAGCGAGAACATACCCACAACCAAGATGGTATCGTGAGTAAGGGCGGCCACACTACCCAAACCGAAACGCCAGCTGCGGAAACGGAGTCCAATGTAAACGAACATAACCAAGAGACCACCGATGACAGCCAAGATGGAAGAACGTTTCAAATCGTTGGCAATGGTAGCGCCTACCTGTTCGGCCTGGATAACGCCGAGAGGATTGGTTTCGGTAGATTTGAATTCATCGATAGTGATGCCATTGGCGAAAGAAGCCTTGGTACCCTCATAGAGTTTGGTCATGATTTCGTTCTTCACCTCGTCGCCGTCCTCGTTGACTTTGTACTTGGTGGTAATCTTCAGCTGATTTGAAGGACCGTAAGTCTTGACTTCGGGAGCCTCAGCGAACTGCTTGGCAAGGTCGGCACGAACGTCAACAGCATTGACGGGCTGGTCGAAACGAACCACATAGGTACGGCCACCAGTGAAATCGATACCGAAATTCAAGCCACGGAAACAGAAACCGCAGATGCAGAGCACGATGGCCGCACAAGCGATGCCGTAGAACAGTTTACGCTTACCGAGGAAATCGGCATGAGCGTTGCGCATGAAATTCTCAGTAAAGCTGAAAGAGAAATTGACTTTCTTCTTGTGGTTCATCATCCAATCCAAGCAGAGGCGGGTGATGAAGATACTGGTGAACAGAGAGGTAACGATACCGATACAGAGCGTAACAGCGAAACCTTGAACAGGACCCGAACCGAACATAATCAGCACAAGACCCAAGAGGAAGGTGGTAACCTGACCGTCGATGATTGCGGAAAGAGCGTTCTTGAAACCAGCAGTAACAGCGTTCGAGAGACTGGAGCCTTCGCGCAATTCTTCTTTGATACGTTCATATATAATAACGTTTCCGTCAACAGCCATAGCCATTGTCAGCACGATACCTGCAATACCAGGCATTGTCAATACGGAACCAATAGAAGCGAGAATACCCATCAGCAAGAAGACGTTGGTGATCAAAGCGATTACCGAAACCCAACCTGCGCGGTTGTAGAACACAACCATATAAATAAGTACTACAATAAATGCGAGGATGAAAGAGATGAGACCCTTGTGGATAGATTCCTGACCCAAGGAAGGACCAACGACAGCCTCTTGCACGATGACAGCAGGAGCGGGAAGTTTACCAGACTTGAGGATGTTGGCCAAGTCTTTTGCCTCTTCCAAAGTGAAGGAACCGGTAATGGAAGAACGGCCACCGGCAATTTCACCATTTACATTAGGAGCGGAGTAAACCACATTGTCCAAAACGATGGCGATGCAGTTGCCCACATTCTCACCAGTGATACGTTTCCACTCACGAGCACCTTCGTTGTTCATGGTCATGGAGATCTCATTGCCACCTGTGGTGCTGAAATCCTGACGAGCGTCGGTAATCACACTACCATCGAGAACAGCCTTGCCTTCGCGGTCGGTAATTTTAATTGCATACAATTCATATACGTCATTGCTGCCCGTCATAGGTTTGGCGGACCACAGGAATTTCACTTGACGAGGATCGACAATCTTCTTGTCGAAAGCCTGCTGCAACATAGCGTCGATAGCAGCACGGTTCTTATAAGGAGCAAAACCAACAACGGGACCCATACCCAATTGACGGTCCTGAGAAACATTGGGGCTCATCAAAGAGAAGAGCGGATTGCTCTTGGCAAACTCATCGGCCTCGGCGTCGGAGGCAGCCTCCTTGTTTACGGAAAGCTGTTCGAGCATCGAGAGAGAGTCGTTTGCTGCGGCAGAGTCGGCGACCTCAGTTTCAGTTTCGGTAGTTTCGCCATTCTTAATAGATGCTATATATTTATCAATAGCCTCCATCATGGGGTAAGCCTCTCTGTTGTCATAAGTCAACCAGAATTCCAACTGGGCGGTACCTTGCAGAAGTTTGCGGACACGCTCAGGCTCTTTCACGCCGGGAAGTTCGACCAAGATACGCTCGGAAGCTTCCAAACGCTGGATGGTAGGCTGAGCAACACCGAACTTGTCGATACGCTGACGCAAAATCTCATAAGTTCTGTCGTAAGCGCCTGCGGTTTCCTCCTTGATGACTTTCATCACCTTGTCGTTGTCGTCGTTCAGTTTGATTTTGTCACGAAGCTGAGTGCTGAAGTAACCAGCCAAACGAACGTCAGGATCCAAAGCGACAATTTCATCGTAGAAAAGCGAAACGAAATCGCGGTTGGTGGTTTTCTTCTGCATTGCCAAAGCATTGTCGATAGCCTTGTTGAAGACAGTGTCGTCGGTGTGGTCGGCAAGTGCGCGGACAACGTCAACCGTTGAAACCTCGAGCATTACGTTCATACCGCCTTTCAAATCCAAACCCAAGTTGATCTCACGGTTTTGGCATTCGCGGTAGTTGTAGCCGAACCAAACTTTTTCGGTGGCCATGGAATCGATGTAGGCGCTCTCGCGAGCGATCTGCATGGAGTCCAGAATCATTTGAGCATAGAGTTGATCGCTACCAGCCTTTTGCATAGCTAAATCCTTGGTAGCCTGAGCATCAACATAGGCCTGAGCGACGTTCTTCGCTTTCTTCTCGACACTACGAGTGGCGAAGGTAAAAGAGAGTTGGAACAAACACACCAACACGAAAGCCCATGTCAAAAATCTAATAAGTCCTTTATTCTGCATATCTTACGTATTAAAGTATTTTTTAGTTATTATACATTTTGAATGTGCAAAGATAAGAATTTTTAGCGACAGTACAATGCTTTTATTAAAAAATTAAAGTATTTTTGCAGAAATTTTTATTGATTATGAAATCACAAACGACCTTACGCATCAAAGATTGGGCAGACGAAGACAAGCCACGCGAAAAACTGCTCGCAAAAGGAAAGAAAGAGCTATCTGATACCGAACTACTTGCAATATTGCTTGGTAGTGGAAGCATCGGACAGAGCGCCGTAGAGTTGGCGAAATCCATCTTGGAAGAGCACGGGAACAGCCTTACCGCCCTTTCCCAGGCCGACATCCACGCGTTGAAAAAAGCCAAGGGCGTAGGCGACGCAAAAGCCGTCACGATGCTCGCCGCATTGGAATTGGGAAGAAGAATGAGAGACGAACGAGACTCCAACCAAGTAGCCGTAATCAGGAACAGCAACGACCTGTTCGACTGCATTGGACCCAATTTGGTGGACGTTCCCCACGAGGAATTCTGGGCCGTGTATCTGAACATCAAAAAAAGAGTTGTCGGGAAGGTACGCATCTCCTCGGGAGGGATATCCGACACCACCGTAGATTTGCGTTTGATTTTCAAGGGAGCCATTGAGAAAAACGCTGTGTGCCTGGCTGTTGCGCACAACCATCCATCGGGAATACTGACCCCGAGCAACAACGATATCGAGCTCACACAGCGCATCAAAAAGGCAGGCGAAATCCTGCACATCAAACTCATTGACCACCTGATCGTTGGCATCCTGCCCAACTGCAAATCCGACTACTACAGCTTCGCTGAAAACGGACGGCTATAGAAAAGTCGGAAAATCCAGGTTATCTATCATGGAATCAGGAGCGTGCAGCAAAAATAAAGACGGTATTCACACTTCGTTAAGCAACGAGACGTGAATACCGTCAACTATCTTGGAATCAAATACTACCTACAAAAATCAAGGGTAAGGGCGACAGAATCCATTTGACCGCCCAAAGGAGGGTTGAGTTTGTGGACCGTAACCTCAAGTTGCGACACCCCGTCGAAGTTTTCCAAAACCGCCTTCCCAATTCTGTCGGCCACATGTTCCAAAAGATGCGAAGGCTGCATCATTTCGTTTTTCACCACACGGTAAACCTCCAAATAGTTCACCGTATCGTTGATGTCGTCGCTACGTTGCGCCTTGGCGGTATCAACAACCAGCACCATATCAACCTTGAAATAGGTGCCGATGGCCTGTTCTTCGGAGAAACAGCCATGATTGGCATAAAAGCGCATTCCGTTGATTGTGATTTTTGACATAGCAGCAATTTTGGAACGTTTCCCAGATTAACTATCATGGAATCAGATTAATCTGAGAGATTTGTTGAGTTGTTGATTTGAGTTAAGGGCTCAGCCTCCTTCTATCGTTACACAATGGCGTCGAATTGTTTCAAGAAACGGAGGTCGTTCTCGAAATAGAGACGGAGGTCGCGAATCTGGTATTTCAGCATAGCCATTCTCTCAACGCCCATACCCAAAGCAAATCCCGTATATTCCTTGCTATCAATGCCGCAAGACTCCAGCACGTTGGGATCAACCATGCCGCAGCCCAAGATTTCAAGCCAACCAGTACCTTTGCAGATGTTGCAGCCCTTGCCGCCACAAATGTTGCAAGAGATATCCATTTCGGCCGAAGGCTCAGTGAACGGGAAATACGACGGACGAAGACGGATCTGCGTCTGTTCGCCGAACATCTCTTTCGCGAAATAGAGCAACGTCTGTTTCAAGTCGGCGAAAGTGACCTTTTTGTCCACATACAGCGCCTCCACCTGGTGGAAGATGCAATGTGCGCGGGCGGAGATGGCCTCGTTACGGAACACGCGACCCGGTGCGATGATACGGATAGGAGGCTTGTTGTTTTCCATCACACGCACCTGAACAGAAGAGGTGTGGGTACGCAAAGCAACCTCCTGACGACCTTCCTCCTTTTCCACAAAGAACGTGTCCTGCATATCGCGGGCGGGATGGTCGGGCGGGAAGTTCAGCGCAGAGAACAGGTGCCAGTCGTCCTCAATTTCAACCGATTCGGCGACAGTGAAGCCAATACGCGAGAAGATGTCGATGATTTCGTTCATCACCACCGACAGCACATGACGACTACCCAGCTGAGCGAAATCGGCAGGCATGGTAAGGTCATGCGCAACATCGAGTTCATGGTTTTCCTCGACATAGTTCTTGAACTCCTCAACCTTGTCCTGCGCCGCAACCTTTAACTGGTTGAGCAGCTGGCCCATTTCTTTCTTCTGATCATTGGGCAACGTCTTGAACTGGTTGAACAGCTCGACGATAATACCCTTCTTACCCAGATACTTCACACGAAAAGCCTCCACATCAGCAGCCTTGTCTTTGAAAGACTCGATATTGGCGTTCTTGATGTCACTGATATAAGCAGCGATTTCTTCTTTGGTCATTATTTTGAGTTTTGAGAATTGTTGATTTGTTGAATTATAGAATTGTTGATTTGAAGTGATCATTAGTCGCGCCGACAAGAGCAGGGAGCGTCACCCAAACCGACAAATCCTCCTTAATCTAATATCTTGATTTTCATTTTGACATCCTCCAAAGGGCGATTCATCGGGTCGCAGGAGACGGCGGCAATCTTATCGATAACCTCCAAGCCTTCAACGACTTCGCCGAAAACAGTATAAGAACCGTCCAAATGAGGCGTACCACCCACAGAGGTATAAGTTTTGCGTTGCAAGTCAGACATCGGATGTCCGAGATAACGTTCCATCATGGGAATCATTTCGGGAGCGACCACCTCGCCCTGCACGATATAGAACTGGCAAGAGGACGAAGCTTTGGCAGGGTTTACATCGTCGCCCAAACGAGCGGCAGCCAAGGCACCTTTCTTGTGAATCAACGAATCGCTGAATTCGGCAGGAATCGTATAGCCCAAATTGCCGTTGCCCAGCGGCATACCAGGTTTTGCATCTTTCGACTGAGGATCACCGCCTTGTATCATAAACTTGTTGATGACCCGATGGAAAAGAAGTCCGTCATAAAAGCCTTGGGAAACAAGCTTTAGAAAGTTGTCGCGGTGCTGCGGAGTAGCATCATAGAGCAACACAACCATGTTTCCGTAATCGGTTTCTATCAATACATGCGTGCCCGAATTTACATCTTTTTTTTGCTGTTTATCAACATTTTGCGAAAACACAGCAAAGAAAAGGCAAGAAAAAAAGGCTAAAAAAACGAATTTTTTCATCAAGATTAGGATAAAAATTATTATTTTTGCATTGCAAAATTAGAAGAAATTATTCAAATATCGCTAAAAATATGAAGAAAAAAAGTTTGTCCCTCATTGGAATACTGTTATTCAGTGCTTTATCATGTGGAATATACACTTCATGCGACGATGATACCACAAGCAAACTTGAAGTAACCGTATTGAATCCCGATGGAAATGTCGCTCCCGACGCAATGGTTGTCATTGGAGCCAAAGGTGCCACCATACGCGATACCGGTTTTACCGATGCCACCGGAATGTACAAGACCGAATTTGGCGCCCCAGCCATTTTCGAAGTTTATTCAAAGCTGTACATCCCTGATTCCGCAATGAATGCATTGGGCATGCTGGTGTATGTAGAAGGTTCCTCCAATGTTCGTCTCAAAGAAGGCGAAACCGAAAGTGTCAGCGTTCATCTTGGCATAGAGCAGAAGCAAGAACCCATGGAACGATAACCCCAAAAACATTATGGAGAAATTCACAGAAAAGGATCTGCAACAGTTTGCATCCTTGGGTCTTACCGTTGAGGCAGTAAACCAACAGATCAACAATTTCAAAAAAGGATTTCCCAAAACAGAGCTCATCGATGCCGCCACTCCACAGAATGGTGGCATCGTCTGTTTCAGCGACGAGGAAATCACGAAATACGTAACGCTCTACAAACGTCTTTCCAAAGGCAAGAAACTGCTGAAGTTCGTACCCGCGTCAGGGGCGGCATCACGCATGTTCAAAGACCTTTACGCATTCAGCGCCACCTATTTTGGCGTTGCCAACAACTTTGAGAAAGAGTTTCCGACCGTAAAAGAATTCCTGCAGCACATCCGTACCTTTGCATTCTTCGAAGACCTCGAAGCCTGCATGGATCGCTATGCGGCAGACTTTGGAGACTACATGGACCGAGGCGACTTCTCAACCGTCATCAACTTTCTGCTCAAAGAACAGTTCATGGGCTACGGAAGTCTGCCCAAAGCATTGCTTAAATTCCATAGATACGGAGAGTTACAGCGTACGCCATTGGAAGAGCACATCATTGAAGGAGCCGAATACGCCAAGTCGAGCGACGGCACCGTAAACCTTCATTTCACCGTATCGCCCGAACATCGGGCGCTTTTCCGCAAAAAGATTGCCGAAATCAAGCGTTACTACGAAACGGCGCTCAACATCAAGATCAACATAAAGCTTTCGGAACAAAAGCATTACACCGACATCATCGCCGTAGATGAATACAACGAACCTATGCGTGATGAGGATGGGAAACTGATTTTCCGTCCCGGCGGACATGGAGCCTTGATTGAAAACCTCAACGAATGCCGTGCAGACCTTATCTTTGTGAAAAACATTGATAACGTGGTTCCTGACTGGATGAAACACACCACAAGAGTCTATAAACAAGCGCTGGCAGGACTGCTGCTTGACCTCCAACAGCAAAACTTTGAATACTTGAAAGGACTATCCACCGCAAACAAGAAGCAACTGCGTGATACCATGAAATTTGCGAATGAGAAACTTCATATTTCCCTTCCAGAAGATTTCGAAAATCAATCCATCGCTCAGCAACGCGCCATCTTGTTTGAGAAGATGAACCGACCTATGCGCATCTGCGGCATGGTCAAGAACCAAGGCGAACCTGGCGGCGGTCCGTTTTTTACGCGCAACAGTCATGGAAACATAAGCTTACAAGTTGTAGAGACGGCTCAGATCAACCGCAAAGACCCACAACAAGAGGCCATCTTGGCGGGTGCGACGCACTTCAACCCCGTAGATCTTGTATGCGCCACTAAAGACTACAAAGGACATTATTTCGACCTTCGCAAATATGTCGATCCTGAGACAGGATTCATCAGCAAGAAGACCAAAGGCTCACAGGTGATGAAGTCGCAAGAGCTGCCTGGCCTGTGGAATGGCGCCATGGCGGAATGGATTACGTTGTTTGTGGAAGTGCCGTTGGCGACATTCAATCCCGTCAAGACCGTCAATGACTTGTTGCGAAAAGAACATTTGGAAGGATAAGGATGTTTGATTTCGAAGGAGGCTTCTAAAATCCAACAAGTTAGTGAGGATTTGGGAAGCCTCTTCGTTTTTCTTTGATTGTTGTTCTCTTCATTTCTCTTTTGCTTTATTGTTCTCCGCTTTACTTCGCTCCGCTCGTAATGCCCAAGGGCACCGCTATCGAAAGCCACAGGCTTTCT
>JAGHVO010000039.1 GCA_018064245.1 Candidatus Colimorpha pelethequi | reverse complement strand
GCCGTAGCAGTCAATGTGACGGATTGCAGGTAATCCACCGTATCGTTGCCTGCAACGGAGCCCATCACGTCAGAATCGCTTGCGCCCGTAACGGCATACTGTTTGTAACCGAATTCCGCAGTGAAGGTGGTGTCCTGCGTCAAGACGACGCTTCTTGGATTGTCGGTGTTGCCGTCGCTCCATTGTGTGAAGTGATATCCGTAGTTTGCTGTGGCGGAAACACTCTGCGTCGAAAGGTAGTTAAAAGTACCAGAACCAGCAGCCGTACCCATTGTGGCGTTGTCCGAATTGGCTGTCAAAGCGTAGGTGTTATAATCAAATTGTGCGGTGTAGGATTTGTTGCTGTCGGCGGCAACTGTCCTTGGATTCTGCGTGTCGCCGTCGCTCCACTGGGTGAAGTGGTAGCCGTAGTTCGCCGTGGCGGTCAATGTGACGGATTGCAGGTAATCCACAGTGCTGCTGCCTATGACGGATCCCATCACATCGGATGCACTTGTTCCTGTAACAGTATATTGGTTGCTGGCGAATTCCGCAGCAAATGTGGTGTCTTGCGTCAAGACGAAAGTACGCGGATTTGTTGTACTTCCATCTCTCCATTGGGTGAAGTGGTATCCGTAGTTGGGTGTTGCCGTTAGTGTTACTGACGAGAGATAGTTCGCAAACGACAATCCATTTATCGTTCCCTTGGTATTGTCACAATCCTTAGTAATATTATATGTGTTGTAGTTGAACTGAGCCGTGTATGTACTGTTCTGTATTACAGTAACGGTATGTGGGTTGTCGGTACTGCCATCGTTCCAGCGAACAAAGTGGTAGCCATGGTTCGGTATGGCTGTCAGCGTAACCTGTTGCTGGTAGCTAACCGTGCTGTCACCCGTCGTGATACCCATCGTAGAGTTACTACTTGCCGTAATAATAGAGTATTGGTTGTAGTCGAACTCTGCCGTAAAGGTGGTGTCTTGCGTCAAGATGAAGGTACGTGGATTTTCGGTATTCCCATCGGTCCATTGAGTGAAGTGATAGCCGTAATCTAGTATTGCCGAGATGATGCTTGAGTCGGAACATTCTGGTGATAATAAAGAGACTCTTCCCATTGTATTGTTGGCACTTTGCAACACTCTTTCGAATGATGTGGTTGGTTCTTGCAAATAGCTACTATAAGATGTCCATCGTGAAGAATAGGATTCCAAACTACCGCAAGGAATATGGATTTCTTGAATAAAATAACCATTAAAGCAGTATGAACCTCCTAATGTGGGTGCTGTCGGATTGAGCGAATAAATAGTATGAAGTCCATCGCAACCAGAGAAAGCATGATCCCAGATTGAGGTTACCGAACTTCCAATTATTACGCTTGTAAGACCGTTACACCCTGAGAAAGCATAATCTTTGATTGTGGTCACGGAATTGGGAATAGTCACGCCTATAAGTCCACTGCATCCAGAGAAAACAAAACTCTCGATTGAAGTTATTGAATTACTGATTGCTACGCTTGCAAGATTACTACAACCAGAGAAAGCATAACTCTTGATGGTAGTCACGGAATTGGGGATTGTTACACTTGTAAGACCTTTGCAATTAGAGAAAGCATGATTCCAGATGGAAGTCACTGAATTGCCAATTGTTACGCTCGCAAGATTTCTGCAATCAGAGAAAGCATAATCGTTGATTGTGGTCACGGAATTGGGGATGGTCACGCATGTGAGACCGCTGCAACCAGAGAAAGCATAGCCTCCAATTGAAAATACTGAATTGCCTATTATTACACTTGAAAGACCACTGCAATCTTTGAAAGCAGAATTTCCGATGGATGTCACTGAATTAGGGATTATTACACTTGTAAGTCTATTTAAACCAGAGAAAGCACTAGCTGGAATTATCGAAACCTGCGAGCCTAGGGTAAGTGTGGTAATGTTTGTACATCCAGAAAACACTGGATAATTATAATACCCAGAAGACCCCATACTCGTGCAATTTATCGCATTGAATGCCACGTTCGTGAGTCCGCTGCAGCCCATGAAAGCATACTCCCCGATAGAAGTTACGGAATTACCGATGGTCACGTTTGTGAGTCCGCTACAATTGATAAAAGCATGCCCCTCGATAGTAGTCACGGAATTAGGAATGATCACGCTCGTGAGTTCACTGCAATCCTGGAAAGCATACTGCCCGATTGAAGTTACAGAATTACCGATAGTCACGTTTGAGAGGTCGCTGCACAGATAGAAAGCATACTGCCCGATTGAAGTCACGGAATTGGGGATAGTCACGCTCGTAGCAGCGGTATTGCATCCTGTAACTTTTGTTTTGGAAGCATTCTCGTATACAAAATCACCTTCAATATATCCATTAACTGTTAATGCACCCCATTGGGATCCAGAAGCATTTCCAGAATAGACAATATTTCTAACAAATAAAAAAGCATTACTCCCAATAGAGGTTACTGAACTTGGGATAGTCACGCTCATAAGACCACTGCAATTAGAGAAAGCAGCATTCCCGATAGAAGTCACGGAATTGGGGATAGTCACACTTGTGAGCCCGTTGCAAAGATAAAAAGCACGATCACCGATGGAAGTCACGGAATTGGGAAGGGTCACGCTTGTGAGTCCACCGCAACCTTTGAAAGCATCGGTTGGAATTCTTGTTACCTGCGAGCCTATGGTAAGTGTGGTAATGTTTGAACATCCCTCAAATACAGGATAAACAAAATCACCCGACGTACCCATATTTGTGCAGTTTGTCGCATTGAATGCCACGCTCGTGAGTCCGCTGCAATTTTGGAAAGCATATTTCCCGATGGAAGTCACGGAATTGGGGATAGTCACACTTGTGAGCCCTCTGCAATCTTTGAAAGCATAATCCCCGATTGAAGTTACTGAATTTGGAATAGTCACGCTGGTTGCCAAAGCATTGCACCCGATAAGAAGTGTCTTTGTATTGTCCGAAAATACTAAATTCCCTTCAACAGTACTATTTATATAGTCAGCACCCCAAGGACTACCTGTTGCCGAGCCCGAATATACAACATTACATACCCCATAAAAGGCCAAGTTGCCTATTTCTGTAACAGAATTGGGAACTGTGAGAGAAAATAAATTATAACATCCTCGAAAAGCATTCTTGTATATTCTTGTTACACCGGAGCCGATTGTGACTGAAGACAATTGAGAACAATCCATAAAAGCTTTATCTCCAATATAAGTTACGGTATTAGGGATGGTGACACTTGTAAGATTTGTACAACCTTGAAAACAATACGAATTAATCCCCGTCACTGTGTATGTCCTACCTCCATACGTTACGCTTGACGGTATGGTCACACTCCCTGTTGGTGAAGTGAAACCTGACCAAGGAACGGTGTAGGAACTGTTAGGGTAGGTAACATCAACAGTAGTTGACGAAGGGGTAACGTAGCTGTAGTACAATGTCTGCCCCGTTGGAGCCACTGCGCTGAAACTGTAAGCCCTGCTGACGAAGCAGCATGCTAACAAAACTGATAAAATAAGATACTTTTTCATGTAGAATGATTTTAAGATTTCCAATCTATTGAATAGTCAAAAGTAATAAATAAAAGGACATAAAAAGAGATCCGTGAACTTCTGTCATATCTGAGGTTCGCCAAAACCCTATCACAAACAAGAAAGCCCACGGAAAGCCCGTGAGCATTTCTCCTTTCTTGTTGTGATTTTGAAATTGGCGATTTCAGATATACAAAGAAAAGCGAAATGCTTTCGATTATTTATTACTTGTTATTTTCTATTTCTTTATCTACTATTTGTTTTTGATCAATAATTTTATTTTTGCAAAGATACAAAGAAAAATGGAATAATCATTGTAAAATATCAATCATGCAATCTTAACAATATTTCGCATCAAAACAGGAAACGGAAATATTCGCAAATGTATGTTTTCATAACAAGAACAAAAAACAAAAAGGCACCCTGTGCAGGGTCCCTTTCTATCCTATATGTCCTTTTGAAGATTAAGCCTTGCAACGTTCTTCAAACTCTTTGACGGTGATTTTCTCGACTTCGGGTTTGAGTTGTTCTTTGAACAACTTGGCGGTCTTCTCAACGTAGAGCTTGTCGATAATCTGCTGAACGTTCTGACGGTCTGCCGCAATGGTGCGGGCAGCCTTCTCGATACGGTCATCTTTTTCTTTGTCGGTCTCGCCTTCAACGGGCTGATCGTTCTTCTTAAGAATGTCCTTGATATAGTCAACAACCTCGTTGTTGGTAGGTTCGATGGGGCTCAACTTGTTGAGAGCGCCGTCGATAAGCTCCCACTTCAAGGAAGGAACATATTTGTCTACCCATTCGTTTTCAACAGATTCGGGAGTAACGTCCTTGTCGCCACGGGAAGCGATCCAACGTTTCAGGAAAGCCTCAGGCATCTGAGCGGAGAAGTTGTCCAACAAAGCCTTGCGGACTTGGTTTACGTAGAGAATTTCGCACTGCTCGGCATTGGCTTTCTCGATGTCCTTCTGGACAGCCTTGCGGAATTTGTCAGCATCCTTGATGCCTTCGCCAGGATAAACCTGCTCGAAGAATTCTTCGTTCATCTCGTGAGGAGTGATGCGGGAGCAACCACTGATGGAAACTTCAATGTCGGATTTGAATTTCTTGGCAGCAGCAGCGTCGAGGTGGAAGTTCTTCTCAATGTCGGCGGCGGTGAAAGCCTTGCCAGCGTTGATGACAACCTTTTCTTCAGCCTTCTTGCCAATGAACTGCACGCGGATTTCCTCGTCCTTGATGGTAGGAAGTTCAAAAGAGGTGAAAGTGCTTACGCCACCCTCTTTGGCTGCGCCGTTCTTGTCGAGTTCAACAACTTTGCCGTAAACGAAATCGTTTTCGCCGATGGTTTCGGGAGTTTCAAACTTGCCGAAGCGCTTGGTCATGCTGTCAATCTGCTTGTCAACATCCTTGGCAGTGATTTTAATCTGTGCGAGTTTTACGTCAACCTTGCTCCAATCGATATCAACCTTGGGAGCGAGGGCTGCGTCGAAATAGAATGTAAAATCGGTACCTTTCTCAAAATCGGGAGTGCCGGTCATCTCTTCGTTGGAGAGGGGGCTGCCGATGATTTCGAGCTTCTCGTCGTCGATATATTTGTAAAGGGCTTCGCCCAAAACGTTCTGCACCTCGTCGGCCACTACAGAAGGCTTGTACATGCGCTGAATAAGACCCATGGGAGCCATACCCTTGCGAAAACCAGGAACGGTAGCCTTCTGACGGTAGTTCTTCAGTTGTTTGGAAACCTTCTCTGCATAGTCGTTTTCAGACACTTCCACCTTGATACGGAGGTCCAAATCGCTCAAACTTTCTCTTGTTACATTCATTTCTAATGCTTAATTTATTGATTGTTATAAATAATATTTAAAATAGAATTTGCAAAGATACGAAAATTTAGTGAATAGTGAGTAGTAAATAGTGTATGGACGATAGAAATTTTGTGATTAGCGAATAGTTTTTAGAAGCCAACGTTGAGTTCGCGGAGGATGAAATGCATCCCAGAAGGACCAACGTCCGACTTGTCGGCTGGCACCCAAACACATACACGGGTACGACGGGCGCCAAAAACGCCCACACCGCCTTCGATGTTGGAATAAAGCTGTTGTGTCTGCGAAACACTGTTGGCCGAAGCCATATAGGCGTACAATTCTTCGTTGCAGATATTCATCGCCACTCGCACCGTGTCGTAGAAATTCTTTTTGCAGGTGTCGCCCGCCAATGCCTCTTTCACGGCGTTGAGGAATGTGCCTTGCTGCAAATCCACCGTCAGGTTTCGCGTCTGCTGACAGCGAATATCCACAGGATATAGAACAGACTGGTCTTCAAAGCGATGACGATAGAAAAATGTCACGATAGGTTGATAAAGGCGTCCTCGATCAAAGGCTTTCCATGTAAACGTGCATTTGCGGTTGTGGGAAAAGGAGAAACTCTTTCCAAGGGAATTGGGGCTGGGATTTTCCAACCAGTTGGCTACCGAATTGCCCACCAACTGCGTAACAGCCCGAGCCATTCGTTCGCCCGTAGCCACATTGGTCACAATCAACTCATAATAGTAATCCGTTCCAAAGTCGCCAATTTGCGTGTCATGTTTGAACACATGCTGTCCTTTTTCGCTGGCAAATTCACCTTCGGCCTTCACCAGCAAGGTATCTTCAAAATTCATAACCTGAAGCGGGGTGCCACCTTGCTCCATACTTTTCTTGTCTGGCCATACATTGATATGGACCTCGACCGAACCAAGCGGGTAGTTGATGGAATCCATCACCGTGGTGTATTGGCGGAAATCGTCTTCGCTCAGAAAACATTTCTGCACCCTGACGTATGTAATAGAAGAATCTTGATCCAACACGCAATAGACGGCTGGCACATCCTTCCACTCCGCGTTGGGCGAAAATTCCACTTCGCAAGAAGTCAACAGCGGAAGGAGAAGTATGGAAAATAGTAAATAGCGAACAAAAAATGGATGATTGCTACTTTTCATTTAATTAATCATTTTTCAATTACCCGACAATTTTCTAATAACCACCGAAGCGCAGCAACAACCGAACATCGGAGGTATATATGATATTGAACCAATTGTGGTACGTTTGTTTTCCGAGATTTCCTCTACCATGGAATGCTCTGCCACTTTTTCTGTAGAAAAGACAACATCGATGCCTTCGGTTATGCCCATACGATGGAGGCGTTTGCGCACCATTGCCGCCAATGGACAAGTATGGCTCTTGGAGATGTCGGCTATATGCAAAGCCGTAGCGTCCACCTTGCCTGCACTTCCCATTGAACTGACTACTGGCAATCCCATCGAGACACAATGGTAAAGGAGAAAGACCTTGGGCGAAAGCGTGTCGATGGCATCCACAACATAGTCGTAATGTTGTTCTTGTAACAAAGAAATCATCTCCTCGTCGCGCAGAAAAGTCTCACGGGCGTCCACAATGCAATCTGGATTTATATCCGCCATACGTTGTTTGAAAAGCGCCACCTTTGACTGTCCTACCGTGGAATGGAGGGCGATAATCTGTCGGTTGATGTTGCTTTCCGAAACCTTGTCGGCGTCCACCAAAGTCAACCGTCCCACACCCGCGCGACAGAGTTGCTCGGCGGCATAGCCGCCCACACCGCCCAAGCCTACTACAAGCACATGGGCGTCACGCAACCGCCGCACCCCTTCGGGGCGCAGCAACAATGCTGTACGAGAATAGAAATCGTCGGTCATCCGTGCTACTGAACCTTCTCGTTCACAAAGATTTCATCGGTCATAATCCAGGCACGCAAACCCTTGGCACGATGCCATGACGGAACGCGTCCAATATTCTTGGCAACAATACGCACATATCGCACATTATCCTTTTCTACTGGAACAGTAACAGAAATAAGCTGAGGTGCGTTCATATCCTCGGATGTAGGATCAATTTCAAGAATGCCTTCCTTGGGTGCGGAAAAATTCTCTCCATCTTCCGAGACCATCACTTTCACCTCTTGGGGCGCAAAAGTCCATGCGTCGGGCACATGAGCGAAACGAATGCAGACATCATCCAAATTAATGGTTTTGCTCAATTTGAGGGTCACCACACAATCGTTTCCTGAAAAACCGATCCAGCTGCGCGACAAATCGCCCACATCTCCTGTTTCCCCATCAAACAAGGCATAGATGTAGTTCAGGTTGTAAGGCGTATTGGGTTTGTTCTGGAATGTTGCAGAGGAGACATAGTCGTAAACGCAGCGTTTTACCGCCGTGAACGATGTGCTTGCGCCAGCCATGAACGCCCTTGCTTTGACAATTGTGGATTTGTCGATAAGGATTGGAGCCGTATAACGTTGAGAATTCTCGTTAGGAATAGAGCCATCAAGGGTATAACGAATGATGCTCTTGGGATTGTTGGAAGTCATTGTGACATGCATCGGCGCGTCAAAACGGTCGCGGTCGGTAGTCAACACGGGCATATCCAACAGGCCTGACTCGATAAGCGGATAGGCTATCTGGCGGAAGTCGCGTGGAGCGGTTTCCACTGGGTCGTAACCGCAGAAATGCATCTGGAACTTATAGGTCTTCTGCTTGACAAGATTTTCGGGTTGCAAAGGATTGCCCGAAGCGGCGGCGCCAACACCCGACATCTTGTAATCAACATGCAAATGTTTTTGGTCGCTGGCAAGGCTGAAATTAAACAAGGTGTCCAGCATGTCGATGTAAAGACCATTATGTGCGTTTTCCAACGCCATGTAACGCACCTCAGAACGGTTTCCTCCCTCACGGTTTGCACCATAAGATGGTGCCATTTTTGACAAAGCCTTGCGGTTGTTTCCCACATGGGCATCCTGATAGCGGTCGCTGTAGCACTCCTCGCGGGAACCGAACCAATCAACAGAATCGAACACCGAGGTGATGGGTAGCGTCAATCCAATGCGCGGCAACGTGGTAACACGTTCCGAAGTCATGACTTCATTGTCGAAAATGACATCACCAGAATGAAGAATGGCATAGGTCTGCTTGACATCAAAGATTGGAGCCCCCGATATGTCGGAATAGCGCAGCATCACATCCACCTGAACGGCGGACTTGTCTTTCTTGTTATAATAGCTCACATCCAACACCTCGCGACGAAGGTTGTCCAACGAAGCGCTCTTCCACATACGCAAAGCGTTTTTGTCAACACTATCATTGGCCGATGGCTGACGCCAGAAACTGAGATCCACCAAAGAGGATATCATCTGCTCGCCACGGTAGGTGTAGGAAGTAATTCCGCCTTGCAACAAGTCGAAATCAACCTTGACGACATCATTGCCGACATGTATTTTAGAAATTTTAGAGCCCGACTCGTCCACCAACGTGTCTGCCGAAATCGTCATCGGAGTCTTGTCTAAAATATTATAGTTGGTCTTTAATACCGATTTGGTTGGCAGCTGAAATTCCACCACGCCCAATTCGTCAAACTTGGAGAGCACATTGGTGCTTTTGCGCGGACGCATGGTGAAACGGATAAAGAGTTCCTCGCCGGCATAAAGCGTCAACGCAGGAACCTTAAGTTTGAAATTCTTCGCCTCGCCAGGGTTCAAGGCCATAGTGACGTCGCCCTCGATAATGCGCGGCTTGAGGTTGGAATAGATGGCATACTCAACACGATAGTCGTCGAGATTGGAGTAATCCAAGAGATTGGTGATGATGAACTCAACGTCATCCGGACTCTGCTTCACAAACTCCACATTAAAGGGACGGTACAGACCTTTCAATTCCGAAAGATAAGGTTTGTTTCCATTGTCGGTCACAAAGCCCTCATACGTGCACATCGCCTCGCGTGTTTGGTCGTAGAAATTAACAGGATTCCAGCAATTTACGAAACCGCCTTGCACCATACCATTTTCACGTACCTGACGCCACAACTGTTCCATACCGCCAAAGTCGTTGCCTTGCGACGAACCATAGGAAAGCATTACCATCGGTCGTTTCTGGGGCTTTGAAAGATATTGGCGAACGTGATCCATTCCCGCATTCTGAATGGCTATGACATCAGTATTCTCGGCATATCCAGCCCCGCCATAAAACACAGGACGGCTCTTGTCCATTGCCTTCAACTCCTTATAGGCGTTCACAATACAAATGCCATTGTCGCGACCGTCGCCCAACGACCATGCTATGATGGACGGATGATTCTTGTAGCGTTCATACATATTGCGTACGCGCGCCGAAAACATCGATGAAAACTCCTCGTCGGTGGTGATGACCTTTTTCTGCGACGAAAATGGGTTGATGTTAGCGTCGCAAACAACGTAGAAGCCGTACTCATCACACAATTCGTAGAAATATGGATCGATGGGCGAGCCGTAAGCGGTTCGGATAGCATTGACGTTGTTTTTCTTCATCATCTTCAAATCCGAGACCATGCGCTCATGTGAGAGATGTCCATCGGTTGCATAGTTGTTATAAATCACACCTCGCAACGTAACGGGATGGTTGTTCACATAGAGTTTGCCGTCGGCGATGACGACATTACGGAAACCGAATCGTGTGCCGACAGTTTCCACAACATTCATCTCTTCGTCGAGAACACGCACCACCATGGTGTAACGGTTGGGATTCTCGGCAGTCCACGCCTTCGCCTGAGGAATGGCGCAATCAACGCCCGTAGATACTTCGGAACGCTTGTTGAACACAACCCACTTCCCCATTTTCTCCACTTGCTTGCCTTGCGGATCCCACAGTTCGGTCTCCACATAGAATTTGCCTTTACGATCCACATTATAAAGGTCATAATTTACGGCAAAGCTGCCCAGTCCGCTGCGGGCGTCATAGTCCGACTCAATGGCAAAATCGCGCACGCCGACAGGCGACTTCAGATAGATGAACACATCATCGGTGACGCCGTTGGTGGTAGGACAGGCGTTCATCTCCATCAAGCTGCCCGTAGAGGAACCCACCACCTGAAGGATGATGTCGTTGACCTTGCCGCAACGGAGATACTTGGAAATGGAAAATTCGGCGAGATGACGCGAATCCTCGCAATAACCCACATATTCCCTATTAATCCAAACGTAGCATGCCGATTTAGCCTGCACACAAAGGTAGGCATCGTATTCTCCCCATACCTTGGGGGCTTCAAACTCCCTGAAATAGATTGTGGTGGCATTGCCCGACGCGGAAACATCCGACACCTTCTTCAATGGCGCACTCTTGACCAGCTTGCCACCTTTGCGCCAATGAAAATCCGGCACATTGTATTGGTTCCAAGAACGCGCCGAGAAATTCTTGGACATAAATTCCCCAGTGGGATCGGCGTAGCTATTGCTCATATCTACGCTCCACTGTCCATTCAACGAGATATAGTAAGGAGATTCTGCGTACTTCAGCTTCTCGATGTCGTTTTCCTTGGAGTAAGGGATTACATTGACATGAGGAGCCATCATGTTCTGCTCAACGACATCTCTGTCGCTCCACTCTGTGGCATTAAATTTCTGATATTCGCCAAGTTTATTGTCCTGCGCAAAAACCGCAGTGGAAAAAACAAGCGACAACAGCGAAATAGCAACTCTCCGCACCATATTAATGGGTTTTAATATACAATAATGAACTAGAAATTCAAGCCCGCGCCAAACTCAACAATGTGGAGCTGGGCAGGACGCAGTTCGGCTCGCAAGCTTTCAAAAGAATGCTCAACCTCGTTCATGAAAGACATACGGTAGCCCACGAAGAAGTTGAAGCCGAACGTACGACTAATGGCAAAACGAGCACCGGCACGCACTCCAAAATGAACACCGCCTTCGGTAATCTTCAGCGTCTCACCTTCGTAGTAGCCCGTTCCCGTAGTTCCCAAAGGAATGGCATACCCCAACATCACGGAAGTGAAAGGCGTAAAACGGCTGCGAAGATAATGGCTTCGCAATTCAACGAAAACAGGCAGATGAGAATAAGCACCCGTAGGATCGGCCATATAACTCACGCCAAGACCAACACCAGACTCCTTCCTGAACTGGAAACCGAAAACGCCGGTAAAGCCATTGAATGTAGGATTGATGTTACTGACTTCCATCATATAGGAATAGTCCAAGGTACCATAGATTCCATGCCACTTGTATTCAATGTGGTTTTGGGCCGACACCGCAGAAAAAGTGATAAGTGCGATGACCAAGAGAATGATTTTTTTCATATAGATTCTATAAAAGAGTTATGGCAAAACAAAGAAATCCCATATCGAATCACGCATGCTCTTGGGCAATGATTCTAAATGAGAAAATAGGGGCGGCAGGTGAGCCACCCCTATTTCATTGTCGCATCATTATTTCATTTCTTTCAGATTGTCGCTGATAATCAATGTAGCTTCGGTAGCGGCCTGAACTTGTTCAACAGTGAATTCGGGGTTGATTTCGGTCAACACGATGCCCTTGGGGGTAATTTCCATCACACCCATCTCGGTAATGATCATGTTCACCTGACCCTTGGCGGTAAGAGGAAGAGTACATTTCTTGAGAATCTTGGGGTTGCCCTTGGCGGTGTGTTCCATGGCCAAGATAACCTTCTTGGCACCCACCAAGAGGTCCATAGCGCCACCCATGCCCGGAGTCTTTTTGCCAGGAATCATCCAGTTGGCGAGGTCGCCATTCTCATCAACCTGCATAGCACCGAGTACGGATACGTTGACGTGACCGCCGCGGATGATGCCGAAAGAGGTTGCACTGTCGAAAGTGCTGGCACCATCGGTGTAGGTAATATATCCACCACCGGCGTTGATCAAGAAAGGATCTTCCTGACCTTCGGCAGGAGTGGGACCCATGCCAATCATACCGTTCTCCGACTGGAGGACAACATGCACTCCTTCTGGGAGAAAGTTGGGGATAAGGGTAGGAAGACCAATACCCAGATTGACAACATCGCCATCTTTCAGCTCCTTGGCGCAACGACGGGCGATAAAGGGTTTAATTTGTTCTTTTTCCATAGTTAATAATATTTAAAGTGTTTATAATCATCTTACTATTTCATGCCTCTCTTGACCATTTCCTGGGCAATGTAGGAAGCTTCGTCGTCGGCGTAGGTGTTCATGCCGAAACCAGCGTCGTAGCCCAATTCCTTGGCAAGTTCGTGGCTGATACGAGGACCGCCGCAAATCAAGATAACCTTGTCGCGCAGACCTTCAGCCTCCAGCATCTCAACAAGTTCCGTAAGGTTCTTGATGTGGATATCCTTCTGGGTAACAGTCTGGGAGACAATCAAAGCATCGGCATGAAGTTCGATAGACTTGGCGATGAAGTCTTCGTTGAGGACCTGGCTGCCGAGGTTATAGGCCTCAATCATGTCGTAGCGTTCCAAACCATAGTGGCCTGCATAGCCTTTCATGTTCATGATGGCATCGATGCCTACGGTGTGGGCGTCGGTACCCGTAGAGGCACCAACCACGACAATCTTACGACCGATATGTTCACGGATATATTCGTCGCACTCCTTCATTTCCATGGTGTTGGATTCAACCTTGGGAACATGGATTGAGGTGTAATCGACAGTGTGGGTGCAACTGCCGTAGCAGTTGAAGAATGTGAAACCTTTAGTCAATTCCTTGCTATAGACCACCAACGGATTTTCGAAACCCATCTTTTTCATCAGTTGCTTAGCCGCCTCGTTGGCCTCGTCGCCAGCGGGGACGGGAAGCGTGAAACTCAGCTGGGTCTTGCCGTCGTTCATGGTGTCGCCATAGGGCTTTATCTTTTTCAGGTCTAAGGTTTTGTCGAAATCCTTAGCTTCCATTGAATACAAACCTTCGCTCATAATATGATTTTTGTTGATTTGTTTAACTGTTAATTTGTGAATCGTGAGCCTTGAACTGCAGACCGACAACACATAAGTCCGTCACGCAAAATTCATGATTCTTGACTTTCAATTATTTCTTGCCTTTCATCAAGTCAACAAATGGATTGAAATAGTTCTCGGCCTTGAGGGTTACGCCGTCGAGGCCCTTGCCGCCGTTCTTCGGACGTTTGACGTTGGCGAAGATACCCTTCTCCAAAGCGGTGAAGAGACCTTCGCTCTCCATCTGCTCCAACAGGTTGGTAGCGTCGTCCAAGACCTTCTTGGCGCGGTTGCGTATAATACCATCTTCCTTGAATTCCACCTCGTCGCCAATGTTCTTCATGTTGTTGAAGATATACTTGGCATTCTCGATAGAGAGGTAGCGGTCGCTCATGAATGGCGTATGGATAGCCTCGGTAGGCATGCCGAGAAGCTGAAGACCCTGGCTGGTCCACTGACCAATGATGTTGAAGAGTGCATCCTGGATGTGGCCGCGGAAGATATTGCCGGTCATGAACTTGGTAGGAGGCATGTATTTCAAAGGAGCCTTGGGGAAGATTTCGCGCAACATCTGAGCCTGAGCGAGTTCATAGAGGAATCCGTTCTCGAGCTGGGGATCCATCTCGAAAGCATGGCCGAGACCCATCTGTTCTTCGGGCAAGCCTGCCAACAAAGCCAGCTGCTCGTTGATGAAATCGCTTGCCAAAACGGTATGAGCCTCTTCGTAAGCGTCGGCGGTGGTAAGGTAGTTGTCCTCACCTGTATTGATGATGACGCCGGCGAAGCCGTTGATGATACGAGAGAAATACTGGTCGATAAGCGTACGCTGCATGTTGATGTCGCGGAACAGGATGCCGTACAAAGCGTCGTTCAACATAACATCCAGGCCTTCCAAAGCGCCCATTGCGGCGATTTCGGGCATACAAAGGCCCGAGCAATAGTTGCACAGGCGAATGTAGCGGCCAACCTCCTCGCCTACCTCATCGAGAGCCTTACGCATGATGCGGAAGTTCTCCTGGGTAGCGAAAGTACCGCCAAAACCTTCGGTAGTGGCTCCGTAAGGAACATAGTCGAGCAGACTCTGACCCGTGGTACGGATAACAGCGATAATATCGGCGCCTTGACGAGCGCCAGCCTGAGCCTGGACAACATCCTCGTAGATGTTGCCGGTGGCAACGATGATGTAGAGATAAGGCTTGGAGCCTTCTCCGATAGTGTCGATATAATTCTCTCTGCGTTGACGACGGGCGCGAATCTTGGCGATGGTTGCGTCGATGGTGGGCTGCAAAGCCTTCTTGATGTCCTCAATCTTGTGAATGGGGAGATGTGTGATGTCGAGCTTGCCGGCGGAGATTGCCTCAGCGATTTCCTGAGGAGTCTTGCCTGTCTCTATCATGGCGTTGCCCATAAAGAACATCACGCCCTGACCAAGCACACCCTTGCTTTTCAATTCGTCAACTACCACATTGGGCAGTGGCACTTCGTTTTCGTCAATTCCATCAATACCGAGAAGGCGACATACCGTGCGCTCAACAGCCACGGTAGTATAGTTGCCTACAAAATCCTGCACCTGATTCGCAATCTTGCGAGCCACGCCACGCGCATGCTCCACTTTCGCGAAATCAAGACCTACTTTGCTCTTTTGCATATTATTAGTTTTAATTAGTTTTTGAATTGCAAAGTTAATGTTTTTTTTTCAAATCAGCAAATCACATTTGTCATTTCACAGTTTACCACTCACGATTCACAATTTTATGTCGTCAATATTACTGTTTTTGTGGAATCTGATCTTGTCCACACGACCTTTGATGCCATCCACGGTACCGCATTCGGTATATTGCCACAATGTATATTCGATACGAGGCTTGCATCTGTAATTGGCTATGAAAAACTGATATTTCTTGTATTTGGGTCCGGAAAAATAATTCCTGTACACATGCTCATTTGTGTAAATGATAGGCTTTGCACCATACTCATTTTCTATCAATTCCAACAATTTATCCACACGTTTCATGTAAAGGTTGCGCGTATGTTTTTCCTCTATATCAAGTACGAATTTCAAATCTTGGTCTTTTTTCCGCACCACGCTGCGGATATTGCGCATTTGGTCGTATGCCGTGGTGCGAGGGCTGTAAAGATGATACGACCCAACCAAAAGTCCTGCCGCACGGGCCTCCTTGACATTCTCTTTGTATCGGTCGTCCGACAAAGAAGCGCCCTCGGTGGCCTTTACATACACAAATTTCACGTTGCCGCTCTTTGCGACTTTTTTCCAATTTACATTTCCCTGGTAATGAGACACATCAATACCTTCTGCGGCTTGGGGCGCAGGAAGTACAAACAACAGCACCGACAATATAGCACTACATAACCACCTCATCTCCAGAAGCATTTAAGATTTTATGTTCCAACAGACCCATGCTCTCCGATTTTTTAACGTTGATATGGATTCCATAGCGGAACATCCATTGCATACGTTTGGAATACAATCCTTTGGTAAGATAAGCATAGATATAGGGATGCGTGACAATAGTCACATTGCGCTCGCCTTGAGTGCCTTTCAAATAACGGAGGTTCGACTCTATCTCGTCAACAATCACCAGACTCGACTGGATGGTTCCCGTACCATTGCAGAAGGGACATTTCTCCTGTACGTCCACCTCTACGGCGGGACGCACGCGCTGACGGGTAATCTGCATCAAGCCGAACTTGCTCAAAGGCAAGATGGTATGACGTGCCTTGTCTTTCTTCATCTCTTCGCACATCACATCGTACAGTTGCTTGCGGTTCTCGGCCTTGTGCATATCCACGAAATCCACAATCACAATACCACCCATGTCACGCAAACGCAGCTGGCGCGCAATCTCGCGGGCCGACTCGATGTTCACCTGCAAGGCGGTGTCTTCCTGGCCTTCGCCCGCCTTGATGTGGTTGCCGCTATTGACGTCGATAACGTGCATTGCCTCAGTGTGTTCAACATACAAATAGACACCCGAGCGAATCGTAACGATGCGGCCAAAGGCACGGCGAATGTCACGATAGATGCCGAACTGCTCGAAAATGGGCGTTTCCATCTTGTACTGGCGCACAATGTCCTCCTTGTCGGGCGCCACCGAACGGATGTACTGACGCACCTCGTTATAGACCTGCTCATTGTCAACATACACTGCGTTGAAATCATCGGAAAGCACATCACGAAGCAGCGCCGAAGTGGCATTCAACTCGGAATGGATCACCTGAGGGCCCTTGATGTACTTCAACTTCTCCGTCATGTTCGCCCACTCGTCAAGCAGCGAACGCAAGTCGGCATCAAGTTCTGAGACCGACTTTCCTTCCGCCAACGTACGCACAATCACGCCAAAATTGGGAGGACAGATGCTCTGCATCAAGCGACGCAGCCTGTTGCGTTCTTCCCCACCCTTTATTTTTTGGGAAATCATGATTTTGTTGACAAACGGGGTCAGCACCAGATAGCGTCCCGCCAGGGATGCCACACCCGAAAGTTTAGGGCCTTTGGTGGAGATAGGCTCTTTGGTAACTTGCGTAAGTATGAGCTGACCCACCGACAGCACATCGGAGATGTTGCCCGTCTTAGGCAGAATGGGCGCGACATTGAAACCGGCAAGGGTGGAAACAGACGCATCGCCGTTCATGGCAAGTTTCATGTACTTGTTGAACGAATTGTACTCTGGACCCAAGTCGATATAATGCATAAATCCGTCCTTTTCGCCATCCAATGTGATGAAAGCGGCGTTCAAACCCGGCATGATCTTATGCACTTGACCTACCAGCACATCGCCAACGACAGCCTTTCTGACTGATTTTTCTTTATGAAGTTCTACAAGGTTCTTATCTTCCAATAGCGCAATCTGCACCTCTTCTTCCGAAACCGAAATAACTAACTCTTTATTCACAATCTAATTCTCGTTTTATAAATATTCTTGCACGCCTTTGAAAACAATTCGGCAAAGTTTATTCAATTACATACAACTAATCTTCAATAATTTGCGCTTTAACGAAATTATTAAATATAGCATTATTATAAAAAGCAAAGTTACGAAAAAAAAGTGGAATAGAAAAATGATAGTTATGCCAAGACTCCGAAACGCCTTTTCCCATCCTCTTCAAATGTTATTTTCATCGTAAATATCCCGCAGGCGCTGGCCTTTCTTTTCAATATTTCTTTCTGCCAAGAAAACGTGAAGAAAGTCCGGTGGACTTTCGATAGCGCAGCGGAGAACAAAATGCGGTGGTTTGGAGATGGAACCTCCTTGAGTGCATGAATTCTTCATTTCTCTAAGAGAAACAGAAGCAATGAGAAAACACCCCGGCCACACGATTTATCACATTGTTTTTCACTTGATTGGAAATAGTCACTATTATTTGTTAGGACATGACGGTGCATGTTGGAATTCCCGACTTGCCCAATGCGACAAAAGTCCGCGCAAAGTGCGCCCTTGGGGAATTTGCGTCAAGGAATTCTTCTCTTGTCAGGCGTTCTCATAATTTGCACCTCTTCTCCTCTTTCCACACGACAAGGGCTAGGCCGAGAGGCCGCCCGTCGATACTAAAAACGCTCTTGCCCCCAATGCTTCGGATTGCTAATTATAGACGGACGAGAAGAATTCTAGCAAATTTCCCGCAGGCGCTGGCCTTTCTTTTCAATATTTCTTTCTGCCAAGAGAACGTGAAGAAAGTCCGGTGGACTTTCGATAGCGCAGCGGAGAACAAAATGCGGTGGTTTGGAGGTGGAACCTCCATTATATCATAAAGTTCTGATAGCAAACAGACGGTTATGAATTATCGCCTTTTTGCGGATAATCATTTTCATTATAATTCACGAAACCACAAAAAAAAGGATTCGCAGCTGAGCCGCAAATCCTTTTTTCAAATAGATTCCTCTTAGACAGAGATAGACTATCTCTTCTTATGTCTATTCTTACGCAAACGTTTTTTACGCTTGTGCGTAGACATCTTGTGTCTTTTGTGTTTTTTTCCGTTAGGCATAACAATATTGTTTTTAGATTATTTTACTTTCTTGGAGATTTCGTTGACAAAAGTCTTTGCAGGCTTGAAAGAAGGAATGTTGTGAGCAGGAATGATGATGGTTGTATTCTTGCTGATGTTACGACCAGTCTTCTCAGCTCTTTTCTTGACGATAAAGCTGCCAAATCCACGCATATAGACGTTTTCGCCTTCTGCCAATGAATCTTTAACAACATTCATGAATTCTTCAACCGTTGCAAGGATAGCTACCTTTTCGATACCGGTTTTTTGAGCAATCTCATTTACAATTTCTGCTTTTGTCATAATAGAAACGCTTATTAATTAGATAAATACTATCTTATTTTCTCCTAAATAGATTTTGCAAAAATAAAGAAAAAAATTGACATACAGAAATAAAATATCATTTCTCTTCAATCATTTTCTTCTTCAACATATCTATAACTATTGATTTTCTTAATTTTATAACAATATTCAGCCTCATATTTATTTATTCACCCTCACACGCTCTTCCAATGGATTTCTAACGTTCTCTCTTTGCAAAAACAAAGGTGTCGCAGAAAAGCAACAGGGCCGCCATTGCGCACAATGTCGTCAGCAGCCACGGCATCAAAAGCGGCTCGGAAGGATCAATGCCTATCGTTCCATTGTTGTACAAGAAATAGAGCACCACGATGACTGCGTTGTTGAAAAAATGCACAAGCATATTCACCAATACCGATTTCGACAGATAGAAGAGGTAACCCAACATCAATCCCATCACGAAACGTGGCACGAAGGCGAAAAATTCGCAGTGTGCGAGGCTGAAAATGACCGCCGTGAGCATAATGGCAACATGGGCGTTGTTCTTAAAGCACTTCTGCAACAGCTGCTGTATGCCGCAACGGAAAAACAGTTCTTCGCACACCGCAGGCAACAACGCCACCACAAACAGATTGACGACGAACGCACCCGTTCCAGGGCGAGCAAGAATATGCTTTACAAGTTGTCCCGAAGCCTCATTGGCGTCACGGAGCTGCTGTTCCAGCACCGCCATAGATTCCGGCAGATGCCAACCCTTGTTCCACTCCGTCACCCAATCCAATGCGGGCAGCAACAATATGAGCAACAAAACGCCCACGCCTGCCTTGCCCCATTTCGAGAGGGCAAAATCCAATTGCAGACCATTGCGGAAATCGCCCACATACAACAACACCCACAGCAACGCTGGCATAGCGAAGGTCAGCACTTGCGACACCGCCGTGGTCCACGTCGTCGTATTCAGATCTTGCGCATCGGCTCCCGAAAGTGTCATTGCCGCCAAAACAATGGCCGACAGCGCGAAGCCCAACAACATCAAACCCACCAGCACTAAAAGCTGCGCAAAAGGTTTCTTTTCTTTGAAAACAGGATTCATTGAAGAATTGAAAATTGAAAATTGAGAATACAAAGCCTCATCACTAGTCTCCAATCACTAAATCAAAATGCAAAATTACGAAAAAATAAATGATTATCCGCAAAAGGCGATAAAGCAAATGAGAAACGAAGTGATTTGTCACCCAACAATGTTTGTTTGCGCTTTTCCGTCGCACAAATTTTAAGATAATTTATATTATCACATTTTATTTTCAGTCGCTAAAATTACAACCAAATTATTGAAAATCACCAAATTATATTTTAACATTTTAATCTGTTGAAATTCAATATATTACAAACATTCTTCTTCGATCCTTCTTCGATCCTTCTATGATCCTTCGGTGATCCTTCGATGAACTCGATTTAAAATATTGCAAATCAACGATTTACAAATTCTTCAAAATTTTTGTAAATTATTCCAAATCAACAATTTACGAACACATCATAAAATTTTTAGGAATTTTTAAGTTAAAATCTAGTCTATGTCAAAACTTTGTTAATGTTTATAAAAATTAAGATTTATAGAGGCTATTAACAACCAATTTTTTATTTCCACAACAATCAACTATATTTCAATAATATAAACAAAAATCACAGCAATATAAATTTCGTGCCACTTTTGTGTCACGGAAAGTTAGTATCTTTGTTTCGTAAATAAAAATACCATGCAGAACTCATTGACAAACTACAAAATAAGCATCACAAACAACAGCTACGACGCACGGCTGGGTCGTTTGATGGACATTCTCGAGTCCGACGAGCAACACTCAGTAGATGAACTGGGTGAAATGCTTGGGTGCGGAAGGCGTACAATATACAGAATGCTGAAAGTCCTGCAGCAAGGAGGCAGACCTATCGACTACAACAAAAGCCACCCACGACTAAAGGACGGCAAACGCGACGAAGATACCTGCTCAATCTTTCTCTCGTCAGAAGAAGTTCAACTGTTGATGCAGACAATACACTGTCTCTCAATGGACAATCCTTTCCGCCAAAGTCTTTCCAGCAAATTCGGAGCAACACTTCGCAACACTCTTATGCCTTATTTCACCTGCAATAGCAATGGTATGCGTTGTGTGGCAGGAATCAACCGAGCCTTGCTCTGCCATAGGCAACTTGTCATCAAAGGCTACGCTTCAAGCAATAGCGGAACCATCAGTGACCGACTTGTCGAACCGGTCCGTTGGAGCACCAACTGTCGCCAGCTTCAGGCCTACGACGTGGGAAAAGGCGGCATGAGAGTCTTCGCCGTAAGTCGTATGCAAGAAACCATTGTCTCCGACCAAGAATGGCAGCACGAAGCGCAGCATCGCAAACTGGAAGAAGACTGTTTTTGGATGACAGGCGACAAAATATATAATGTAACATTGCTGATGGACCTCCGCGCTCTGAATCTGCTACACGAAGAATATCCCCTGAGCGAACAATACAAGGTGCGGAACAGTGGCGATAAGACTAGACCGTACAAAGTGACGCTTGAAGTACGGAGTCCCTTGGGTGTAGAACGCTTTGTGAGAGGACTATCCGAGCATATTGCAGTGGAAGGAACTATCACTTTGAAGAAAGAACATAAAATTGCAAACCAATAAAAAAAGATTATGAAAAAGTTAGCATTATTCATTATGGCCGTAGTGGCAATGGGTTCAACCGTCAATGCACAGCTGGGAGCCCCAAAAATCACTGTAAAAGACACCTTGGTTGTGGTTTCCTGTTTTTACAACGGTGCAGAATTGGCCGTGGAGGACTGGCCCGCAGCCTTGCTCATTGAGGATGCCGTACAGATTCAGATAGCCGACTATGTGTACAAGAAAGGAAAGCCGGTCTATTCGGACGTATATAGCTACAATTTGTCGTGGGACGGACATATTGATCATTATCGCTATAGCGCCACATGCAACGGTAAGAAGGCCGACATCTCAATCGTGAAACCGCGCAACGACTGCGACACTGAGGTCTATGGCAAATATATTATAGACGACTACGAGTTCTATGTGATGACGAGGGAAAATATCCTTAAGAAGCTATCAGAATAGCACACCTTAAAGCAAAAAGCAGACACCGGCCCTGACAACCCTTGGCTGGTGTTTGCCTATTGACGACATCGAAAGTCCACACGTCCAAAAGGGGAAACAAAAAAAACGAGGCAGCAAACTGTCCCGTCTTAAATGTTTTCACAACGGAATAATCCTTATTGTGAATTGCTTGAAATTTTGTGATGCAAAGATACGACTTTTTATTCAATAATTTGTATTTTTATTGATTTTTTTATAAATTTGAAAATTATTTAATTGATAAACAACAACTATAATATGAAGAAAATCTTAGGTTTAGACCTGGGCACAAACAGCATTGGCTGGGCTGTATTAAATGGCGAACAAACAGAAAACGGGATAAAATATAAGCGCATTGAAGCTGACGGAAGTAGAATTATCCCAATGGACGCAGCTGTTTTAGGAGATTTTGCCATGGGAAATACTAAATCTCAAACGGCAGACAGAACAACCAAAAGAGGCGCAAGACGTTTGCACGAACGCTACCTGCTCCGCCGTGAAAGATTGCACCGCGTTTTGTCCGTAATGGATTTCCTTCCGAAACATTATGCTGAAAAATTAGATAAATACGGACATTTTCTAAAAGAAAGTGAGCCTAAATTGGCATGGAACAATGGTCAATTCCTCTTTATGGACTCCTTTAATGAAATGCTTGCCGATTTTGCCACGAACCAACCCGAATTAGTCGCTGATGGCAAAAAAGTCCCATTGGACTGGACCATTTATTACCTTCGCAAAAAAGCGTTGACACAAGCGATTACCAAAGAAGAACTTGCCTGGATTCTTCTGCAATTCAATCAAAAACGTGGATATAATCAGTTGAGGGACGAGGAAGAGGAACAAAGAAACGATGTCGAAGAAACAATTATTTCAACCAAAATATTAAAAGTTGAAAAGCAAGAAAAAGATAAAAAATACGAGAAATATTGGTACCAAGTTTCTTTAGAAAACGAGCAAGAACCTTATAGGGCATCGTTTTATAACGACATTTCATTTTGGGAAGGAACAATTCGCGAGTTCGTCAAAAAAGTCACAACGCTAAAAGATGGAAGCCAGAAAACAGAGTTCTCTTTCTTGCCTACTTTTGATGAAATAGACAAGATGGATGGCAAACGCAAGAACCAAATGTATTCCAAAATTAAATTAAAGACCGAAAAATCCATCACTGATTCCGGCAACACCGTTGGCGAATACATTTACAATTCCTTGCTGAGTAATCCAGACCAGAAAATCATCGGCAAACTGGTGCGCACCATTGAAAGAAAGTATTTCAAAGACGAATTAAAAGCCATCATCAACAAGCAGAAGGAATTCATTCCCGAATTAAATGATTCGGGATTGTATGCCACCTGCATTGAGGAACTCTACCCTTCTAATGATGACTATAGAAACAGCATTGCCTCCAGAGATTTCACATACCTGCTCGTTGAAGATGTCTTGTTTTATCAACGTCCTTTAAAAAGTAAAAAATCCACCATCGCCAATTGTCAATACGAATCTCATTTTGACAAAGAAGGCAAAGAATATCCCATTAAATGTGTTGCCAAATCCAATCCGTTCTTCCAGGAATTCCGTCTTTGGCAGTTTGTACAGAATTTGAAAATTTATCAGAGAGAAAGGATTGTTAATGATGGACAAATGGACTTGTTTGGAAATGTATCAACGGGCAAACTTGAAACGGACGTTGATGTTACAAACGAATTCATCCGTTCAGAAGAGGAGTTGGTTGCTCTGTTTGATTTTTTGAATGACAAAAAGGAAATCACGCAAGATTCGCTTCTAACCACCTATTTTAAAATAAAGAAGCCGAAAGGAAAAGATTCCGAACTTCCCTATCGTTGGAATTATGTAGAAGATAAGACATATCCATGCAACAAAACGCGTGCCGTTCTTTTGGCAAAACTTACCAAAGAGGATAAAACTAAGCTCACCAAAGAATTGGAATATGCACTTTGGCATCTGCTTTATTCTGTGAATTCCAAGACTGAAATTGACGCGGTTTTTGCTGAAAACAAGCAAAATAATTCAAAAGGCATTTATCATCAACTTTTGGAAGCCGGATTTTCAGATGAAAGCATTGAGAATTTGAAGAAAGCAAAATTTGATGAAAAGGATTATGGATCCTATTCGGAGAAGGCCATCAAAAAATTGTTGGAACTGATGCGCATGGGTAAATATTGGAATCAAGACAATATTGATGCGAAAACACTTGATAGAATTGAAAAAATCATCTCGGGAGAATACGATGAGAAAATTCGCAATCGTGTGCGCGAAAAAGCCATTCTTCTTACTGAAATCTCCCATTTCAAAGGACTGCCAATCTGGCTTGCCTGTTATATAGTTTATGATAGACATTCTGAAGCCAACGAGATTCAAAAATGGGAAAAGCCAGAAGACATTGACAAATGGCTGAAAGACTTCAAGCAGCATTCTATGCGGAATCCTATTGTTGAGCAAGTGGTTACAGAAACGATGCGTACCGTGCGCGACATTTGGAAACAGGTAGGGACTATTGATGAAATACACGTTGAGCTTGGCCGCGAGATGAAAAATCCTGCAGACAAGCGCAGAAAGATGACCGACCGCATCAACGAGAACGAAAACACCAACCTGCGTATCAAAGCCTTGTTGATGGAATTACAGGACCCTGAATACAAGATTGAAAACGTCAAGCCATATTCACCTACTCAGCAAGATATTTTGCGAATATACGAAGAAGGAGCATTTTCTGCAACAGAAATTTACGATAAACAAAAAGACAAGTATATAAAAGAAGAAGAAACACCAAAAGAAATTTTAGATATTAAAAACAAATTTAAAGAAACGGATAGAGCAAAACAGCCAACAAAAAACGAAATAACAAAATACAAATGTTGGCTCGAACAAAAATATCGCTCACCCTACACGGGTCAAATGATTCCTTTGAGCAAACTTTTCACCACAGCATACGAAATTGAGCACGTCATTCCGCAGTCCCGTTATTTTGATGATTCTTTCAGCAACAAAGTCATTTGTGAAGCAGAAGTCAACAGACTCAAAGACAACCTGCTTGGATTTGAATTTATCAAGAATCATCACGGAGAAAAAGTCACACTTACTGGAGGAAAAGTCGTTGAAATCTTCTCCACAGACGATTATCAAGATTTTGTCAGAAAGAATTATGCCAAAAATCCTTCCAAGATGAAACATCTTTTAATGGATGACATACCGGATAAATTCATTGAAAGGCAATTAAACGACAGTCGTTATATCAGCAAGTATATTAAAGGTATTCTTTCAAATATTGTTAGAGAAAAGGATGAAAATGGCAACTTGGAACAAGAAGCTGTTTCAAAAAACCTCATTTCCTGCAACGGCAATATCACAGACAGATTGAAAAAAGACTGGGGCAT
>JAGHVO010000061.1 GCA_018064245.1 Candidatus Colimorpha pelethequi | reverse complement strand
AGCAGTTTCTTGCAATGGTTCACCAGAAGCCATAAAGCGCGTTGCTCGTGGGTCGTGAGGTCAAAATAATCGGCAACATGGCGTTTGGGGATTATCAGCGTGTGCCCTTTGCTGACCGGATAGCCATCAAGAAATGCCACGGCGGTAGCCGTTTCGCTCAGCAATTCCACTTTCGGATTCAGATTGCAGAACGGACAGCCTTTGATAATTTCATATTTCTTTTTGTAATCGGTCTTGTTGAAATGTTTGTACGCGTAGATTTCGCAATTTTCATTTACAAACATGCTCTTGTATGGCAACACAACATTGCATTGATAGGTAGGCTGCCTGTGGACAAAGTGCATTCGGAAACCTTCGCTTTTCAAGTCACGGCGGACGGTGAAGTAAGCCGTTCCTGTCGGTTTGAGCAATTCTGAAACCGACATCAATACTCCGGCCTGTTCTTCAGGTTCAAGCACATTGAGGACGTAGTTGCAAATGATTGTATCAAAACGTTTCGTAGGATATTCCGGACGATAATAATTGTCGTAACCGACAATATCAAAGCCTTCCTTTTGCAGTTGGTCAGTATCGAAACCGAAACCGCAGCCAAAATCAAGAATTTCGCCAATCAAGAGATTGTTTTGCCTCAACCATTTGGTCGGGAACGAAAGCGATGTCCGTTCTTTGGCTGTTAGATGCGGGTTGTTCGTTATCTTTTTCATGGCTGCCAGACTTTAAATCCCATGTTTTCAGCAATTTGAACCATAGGCGAGAATGTCTTTCTGAAGACATTGTAAAAATCTGATTCCGAGAGTTCCGTCAAATCGGAAATGGAATCGTACACCATCAGATAGTCTTCCAAAATGGAATTGTTTGGATTTTTCGCATATAGCGTCTTCAAAGCGTTTTGCTGAACATTGGCAAAAGGTTTCAAATACACCTCCAACGAAGGAAGATTGTTGCTTTTCGATGAGTTGATGCTTGAATCGGCAGGAACCAGATTCCACAAAAGATTGTGCGAAACAAAGCTCCATGGCACAAAATGATCCAAATCATATTGCCTTGCAAGAATCTGTTTGCCTGTGTAAATGCAGTTCATGCTTCCAACGATTTCAATGTAAGTGTCCCAAAATTTGTGTTGCTTTGTCAAAGAATCTCGTTGTATCGGTTTTATCAGTTTTGATGAGACATCCGGCACATTCGGATTGCGTTTTTGTATAAATTGAGTCAGATTCCAAAATGCAAAATCACGCAGAATGGTATAATTCTCCGTCAGATAATCAATCCAAATTTCATTGATGACTATTTCATCTCCGTAAATCGCATAGAGGCATTGGTTTTCGAAATTCTGTGATTTTTTCACAACATCATCATCGCACGTATATCTTATCCATGGAGACAGGAATCGGTAGGGAACATTTAATGAAAACACCTTCAGATATTTCTTTGTATCATTTAGATTTTCAAGTAAATATCGCTTTGTTTTTTCTTTGTCCGATTCAATTGAAATCTGGAAAACATTTTGGATTTTCATAGACTTCTCAAACAATGAATCTGATTTTCCGAACGACAATTTGAAATAATGAATCGGGAACCATGATTCGGACACCATTCCCGCAATGATTTCCCAAAACGACATTCTTGACTTCCGCTCTTTTACGAGAATATCAAGCATTGCCACAAACCAGTAATATTTATATGTGGCCGAAGTGCTGTTGAATATTCCAGCAAGACAGGAAATCGGAAGCCGGTTGTTTTGCGGTAGTGCCATGGTCGCGTTTTATTTTGATATTCCCAATATATGTCTAACTTTATTACACATATCTTCATCTTTTTATTCAGGATCCCCAAGAGCACTTTCAAGTTCTTCAATTGCGGGAAGCGACGACTTGAAGTTCTCAGGATCCTTGGTCATTTGTTGAGCCAAATCGCCATCAGGCGCCGGCAATGATGTTTTAAAGTTTGTTATTGCCTTTCCTTCGCGTTCGAAGAGGTCTGTATCAAGGAAATTGAGCAACACAGCCCTGCTCCAATTGTTCTCAATGGTCTTTTGTACAAAAAACAATGCTTGGGGCAAATTGTCTTTGCATTTGTTGATGATTTGGACATGATGTCCCCATGGAATACGAAACAACATTTCAAAATCGTCAACAGCCTGTTGACGATTTTTGCTAATTGCAGAATCGTCTACATGTTGTAGACGAATTTCAACATCTTGAGAATCAGTAAAACCACAATCATTGGTTGCAACATGAGAATTTTCAAGTAAAGGGGAATACAACTCGTAAAAATACTTGCAGTATTTTATGTTTGTAGGCGAAAGTCCTTTTACATCAGGAAGTTCATTCTGCAAATCGGCACTGACTTGTTTGAAAAATCCACTTCCGTATGTGTTCAGAAATTGCTTTTGGCTCAAGTCCCTGCCAATGCTCCAATATAATTCGAGCATGGTGCTGTTCACCCTCACCGCTGCCTTAACCTGACTTTGGCGGAAACGGCTACTGAGTTCGCTAATCCATTGTTTGTAGTCTTTGTCGATGATGGCAATATTGTTCATTATCTCATTTTTTTATTTAATATCTCCAAGAGCGTACATATATCAACATTGTCATTCACGAAATATTGTCGTTTCGGATAGACAATAAGTGCCGCACTGTCCTTTCCTCCTGATATTCCCAATATATGTCTGACGTTTGAGTGGTTCATTCTTCATCATTTGTTTTGCAATTATGCTGCAATAAGAATATTTCCTTCTGCTGTTCTATTTCGCGTCGCAGTTCTTCTTCGGATGGCATGAATGTGAGATATTTTGCCTGAAACAGTTGATTGCTTTCGTTAAGTACGGAATAACGGGCTATGTCTTCGCTGGTTTCCGCACACAACAACAAGCCTATTGTCGGGTTGTCATCTTTGTTGCGTTTCAAATCGTCGAACATCCGAACATACATATCCATTTGGCCAACGTCCTGATGCGTGATTTTCCGGGTCTTCAAGTCTATCAGCACATAACATTTCAGAACTACATTGTAGAATACAAGGTCGATGAAAAAGTCGCCTACATCAGTAGCAACATGATATTGCTCGTACATAAAGGCGAAACCACGCCCAAGTTCAAGCAGAAACGACCGCAGATGACCGATAATGGATTTCTCAAGTTCGCTCTCGGTGAAATCGTTGTTCGACGGCAGCTGTAAAAACTCGGCCACAACAGGATCTTTCAAGAAACTTTTAACATCATCCTTCAGCGGTGCGGTAACTTGTAGCATTTCAGCAATAACAGCGTCTTTCGCAGGAGATTGCAGCAGACGGTGATAATATTGTGAACCGGCGTTGCGTGCCAATGTGCGCACGCTCCACATTTCACGCGATGCTTCCTGCACGTACCAATAGCGGGCATCATCACTTGTCACCGACAATAAAGTCCGATAATGCGACCATGTAAGATTTGGTACACGCGTGTACCAAATCTCCAAATCATTGAAACACAGATATAATTGTCTGTAATTTCGCAAATCTCTTGCAGAAAAGCCACGAGCGTATTCTGTAGATAACGCTTCAGCAAGCAATGTAATCAGTTTGCTCCCATACTCGGCACGCCTCTCTCCATTTTGCTCTTCCTCAACGATTCGTCTTCCCACTTGCCAATAAGTGTACACAATAACAGTGTTGACATGCTGATAGGCCGTTTGCAATCCTTGTTCTACAATCGTCCTTATGTCAGCAACCAAACATTGCTCTCTTGTCGCTTTGTCAATATTTTCGTTCATTTCTTCATCTTTTTATTCAGAATCTCCAGAAGTGTGCAAATGTCCACATTGTCATTGCCGGACAGCATTTGACTGACTTTCCGCTCCATTTCCAAAATTTTGGTCTTATAACTTACAAAAATACAAATAAAAATTCATATTCTATATAAATATTTACATAAATATATATAAATAATTTACAACACAAAAACCAACATAAGACAAACTCACAAAACAAACAGGGTATTGTCCGACAAACAAAAGGCTGCCCATTGGACAGCCTTTACAATATAATAATCAGCCAATTCTATGGCTCAACTATTTACCATTCATTCCTGTGATAATCAAGCAGACCTTGGTATCCTGGCGACTATTTCCTTTCTGGTTGAAGGCAGCCGTCGCAGCTTTCTTAATTTCCGAAGGAGTCATACCCTCCACCGTGATGCGAGAAGCAGCAATGCCGTTGCTGACGAAGAACGCCTTGACGGACTCGGCACGCGCCAAAGAAACGCGCTGGTCGTATTCCATATCCAATCCGTAAGTGGCGACATAACCCTTAACCTCAAAAGTCACGTCGGGATGGTTGCGGAACATCGAGACGTAATTCAACAAAGTGGTGTCGGACTCAGGCAAAAGCTCAGACTCACCCGACTCGAAATAGAGGTCTGTAATGGGGAATACGGTACCCTTCTCGGTGCGATTCATGATGAAACGCATAGCGGTATCGTCCATAAAGATATTGGCATTGAAATCTTTGTAGATTGAGAAATAGCCATCTTTCTTGGCGTAGAGCGTATAGCTGAAGTTGGGCACGAAATCGATGCGCCCCGATTTGAACTTGGGATTCTTGACAATTTCGCGGTTGTTGGTGTTCTTCTCCAAAATAAGCAAATCGACATCCACGGCCTTTTTGGCAACCGGATCGTAGAAAACAATCAGCGGGCTGAAAGACTCAACATGCACATTTACCTTGATGGTATGACCACTACCCTTCTGGCTGAGATTGTCCAAAACAATATAATAAACCTCATCCTTGCGAACAGGAATAGACTTGATGAAGCCATCCATAGATTTCTTGGTGAGCATCTTAGACTTTGCGTCGAGGTGCATACCAGTCATCGGAGTTTCAAGATCCTTGCGAGAGAAATGTTTCTTGTTTTTCGAATTGGCCTTCATCGCAGCCAACTTGACGGTATCAACAGCCGACAGATTTGACGCCACAGGAGAAATCTTGTTCTGGATAATCTGGTTTGAGAAATAGTCGTTGGTGTATTTATAGACCAAGAAATCGTAGTCATCCTCAGGATTGGTTTGCATGATGTCGATGACCAAGTCGCCGTTGTAGGGCGCACGGAACTTGTACCACACCGAATTGTGTTCATGTTCGAAGAGACAAGGATGGTTCTTGTCGGCCATAATTTCCATCATACGTCCAGCGCCCTGCGGAGCCGTAGTAGGACCAAACGGAACGTTGGGTTTCAACTCGACGGCAAAAAGACAGTCGTTGCTGTTGAAGGGAAGAGCGACCTCTTCAATTTGAGGTTCTTCTTTTACAACTTTCTGATTACTACTAGATTTTTTACTTTTCGAAGAAGTAGTTTTAGCCTTTGAAGAAGTTGTTGTGGTAGTCGTTTTCTTTGTTTGAGCCTGCAAATTGCCGACACACAAAGTCAAAACGCAAACCAAAAGAGCTACGATAAAACGTTTCATATTATTGATTATTATTATAT
>JAGHVO010000024.1 GCA_018064245.1 Candidatus Colimorpha pelethequi | reverse complement strand
AATCATGTGGGGGGGTTTCATATGGGGCCCCGGCCCCTCATTTTTTTCTTCAACATTCATAAAATCCTATCGACTAACGCGTCGAATAGCGCAGAGTTTGTGCGTATAGGACTGCAACTCGAAATTAAAAATGCCCTGGTCGTCGATGCCGTCAATTCGCACCTGCCCCGAAGAATGGATAATACGGTGGTTGCCCATATAGATGCCCACATGCACTACCCTACCCTCATCGTTGGCAAAAAAGCACAGGTCGTCGGGCTGAGCCTCATTGACGGAATTCACCTCATCGCCTTGAGAAACCTGCTGAGATGCGTCACGCAACAACTTGATGCCACACGCCTTGAAACAGACTTGCGTAAGTCCCGAGCAATCGATGCCCAACACAGTACGACCGCCCCAAAGATAAGGTGCGTTGAGATAGCATCGTTGCGCCACAACCGAAGGCGACTCTTGCAACTGCTCCTGCGCCGTATCTTGCAATGGTTCACCATCTTCCAACAGTCGGTATTGTTTGTTGTCCACCCAACCTTCATAACCATCGTATTGACAACGGACAAAGCTCCATTTTTCCTCACGGTTGAGGATTTCAAATGTGTCGTTCATCAAAAGCTGGTTGACCATTTCGGAACGGTCGGAAGGTTCACGTCGCATAGGAACCGCCGCAAGAAAACAATAAGCAAGCACGATAAGTTAAGAATTGAGAATTAATAATTGAAAATGGAGAAAAGTCAATTGTGAACCGTCAAGGTTAAGGTCACTATTCAACAATCATAGTCTGCCTGTTTCGACAGAGATGATGACGCGCTCCATAAGGTTGTCGTCTTTGTTATGCTGTGGGTCGTAGTGGGTTTTGAGGTTGAAGCCAAAGATACGGGCAAAAACCTGATAGAACGAAGCCCTCAACTTTCCACGCAATTCATTCACAAGCACATAGGAAGTCCTACCCGTCTCACGGTCAATCATCTTAATCAACACCTTGCCTTGCGAGAAAGTACAGGCCTTGAGTTCCTCCTCATAGTCCGCGAGCAAATCCTTTTCGGCCTGTTTTATCAGTTCTTTGCGTTGTTTTGCGGGCAGACTCGCCGCCTGTCGTTCCAAAATGTCCAACCTACGCTTGCCTTCCTTGGCGTAAGGCAGCATCTTCTTCACATTGCGAATCAGTTTCTGGTTCTTTTTGATTTCTTGTTGCGTGAGCAACGAACCAGACTCGGTGACATAGACTTCCCTGAGATAGAAAAGCGGAATTGTGTCGCCGTCAAGAACCGTGCCATAGCACACATGATGGTTGGGGTCGACTTTTATCGGCGCAAAATCCTGAGCCATTGCAGCAAATCCGCAACTCATCAAAAAGCACAAGAAGAAAAACCTTTTGCACATACGCTTCGTTTTTAGATTTAGTACATCTCAAACCGATTTTATTTCGCCGTATAAATCTTTTCAATTATTATAAAAACGTAACCATTACCTTAATTATTTTGCAAAGACTAACAAATCAACAATCTTCTTTTCAAAACTCGAAACTATTTTCTTTTGGCATTCCGCAATATTTCGTATTTTTGCAACATGAAAAAGAAGATACAAGACTTCGATTTATTCTACTTCTTCCTACGTCCCATCATTGAGACCAGCGTGAGATGCCACTACGGCAACGTCACTTTCAAAGGCAAGAAAAACCTTCCTGCGCAGGGACCTTATATCATAGCGCCATGTCACCAAAGCGCCATGATGGACCCGCTCATCGTACTGATGCTCACGCCCAAGCCAGTCGTTTTCCTGTGTCGTTCCGACATCTTTGAGAAACCCACGGCACGCAAAATGCTCACCTTCCTCAAAATTCTCCCCGTTTATCGCATCCGCGACGGCAGAGAAAAGCTGTCGAAAAACGAGCAGATTTTCGAAGCCTCTCAGGACGTACTGCTTTCAAACGTACCTTTATGCCTAATGGCAGAAGGCACACACAGCCATCACCACCGCATGCTTCCCTTGGTGAAAGGAATGTTCCGCATCGCCGGCGAAACGCAGAAAAAGCTGGGCGACACCCCGTTGAAGATCGTCCCGATAGGACTCGACTACGAAGAGTTTGAACGTCCTTTCAGCGACTTGGTAGTCAACATCGGAGAGCCCATTGATGTGCAGCCTTTTATGGACACCTACAACGAGAACGAAGCCGTCGGACTCAACCAGATGCGTGACAGCCTTACACAAGGGCTTCACAGCCAGATGCTTGACATTCAAGACAAAGAACACTACGAAGAGATACTTTACGCTTGCGACATCGCCAATCGCGCCATGCGCAAAGCCAAGCACCTGCGCAACAACAACTTTGGCCGTTACGCCTCTCGCAAAGCCATTTCGGAAACACTCACGGAAGGCTGTCCCGAAGCGTTGGAATACGACCAATTGTGCCAATCAATGAAACTGCGCCGCAAAGTTGCCGCCGACGGTTGGAGTCTTGGCAAACTACTGTTCTGCACACTTTTGACCATAGCAGTCATAGTCGCAGCCATCATGATGCCCACCGTTGGAAAAGTGTTGTTGTTCCTTTTGGCGAGCTATCCCATACTTTGGATTCCCACCCATTTCATACCCGAACGCATCATCAAAGACACCCAGTTCCGCAGTTCCATCGACTACGCCATCCGTTTTGGGATCTCGCTCATCTACCTGCCCCTGTTCTGCATCCTCTGGTGGTGCGCCTGCGGTTGGCTGGTAGGCATAGCCGCCTTTGCAGCCTCCATCTTCACGGCATGGTATGGTGGCAGACTGGTCAACTATCTCAAGTCGTTAGGAAACCAATGGCACTATCAATGGTGCAAACTGACAAAAAAAGCGAATATCAACAAGTTGCAACAACTTCAACAAGAAGTAGTAAAGAAATGCAACATTCAATAATTGCTATTGACACTTACAAAATAGGGCGCCCGACGGGTGCCCTATTTTCTTTTCGACAAAGAAGGAGGACACATTGCTTTTGCGTCTCCTTTTTGAAACAACATCATTCATCTACTTCTTGTTCAACCAAGCACGGAGACGGACAACATCGGAGCCCGACAGTTCCCACACACGAGTGGATGGCATAAAGTCGTGGGGAACATATTCAAGCACCTGAACCAAAGCGCAGGCGTCATCCTTGCTAATCATTACATGAATCTGGGCGTTGGAACTGGCGGCGAAACGCACCGACTCCAAGGCGGAAAGATCACCGTTCTCCACTGCATTGCGACAAGTCATTACATCGTTGGCATCGAGATAACGTTTGCAACTTTTCATGCAGGCACCCGTAGGGAGGTAGATTATCTTGCCGTTATCTTTGCCGCAACAAACTGCAACCCAGATCAAACCAGCCACGGCGAGGATGGCACCCAACGACAAAAGGGTCATTTTGAGTGCGTCGCCTTTGCAGACAGCAAAGCAGAGCACGAGCAAAAGGACACCTATAACGAGACAGACGATACCCTTAGTAGGGAGGCAACGTTTTTTTGAGAATTTGGCATCAGAAGCCATATAAATATATTGTGAAATAGACATTTTTTCTTCCATGATATCAATATTTTAACATTAAACATAAGACATTGGACGTATAATATTCCATCAAACGCCAAGTCGGAATTGTTATTTTTGGAAAGTGGAGATGGGACTGATGGGGACTTTGACACCATCGCGGAACTCCTGGACCTGCATGTAGGCGATTTCTTCCGCATCATCGGAATAGCGCACCAAAACGAGTTCCGGTGTTGCCGAACGCTTGATTTTCAACCAGCTATTGCCATCATCGTCAGCAACAGCATCCAACAGGTTCTGCTGTTCACGAGGACTATAGAAGAAGTAGGTGCGTTCGAGCAACCGTTTGGAGGGTTTGTGGAAAGGCCGCCGGCTGTCGCCAAAGGTATAGTAGCAAAGCATGGTAACAAGCGCAAATACGCCTACAGCCACCAAGCCAAGCATCAAAGAATTGACAGACTCGGAGAAGAATCCTGAAACATAAAAATAGCAGGCAACTGCCGCTATGGCGACGCAAATCCAAGCCCAAAGCATGGACTTCATACGCTTTCCCATTTCGGGAAGATGGTATATTTCTTTATCGATATTGGGATATTCCATTTTTATTAAGCATTGAAAATTGAGAATTGAGAATTCAACAATTCAACAATTCAAGAAAATACAGGTTGAAGTACTTGAGTCAATTACAATTGACCCAATAAAAAAGACAAAAGCGCTTTGCCTTAGCAACTTCCCGAACAATCAAAGTCGGAATCGATAAAGAAAATAAAGATAGGTGGTCAGACGCAGCGAATGGGGCGCAAAACGCAAGGCTCGCTGGTACAGGACTTTGCCCGGATGGGGTGAAGCGACACCCGACACCGTTTCTTGCGAGGACTGGCTGTTGTGGTGTTCCTTGGCGCCAAACTGCACTACAAGGTTGCTTTCCTCGCTATAGACCACAAGGTCCTCCAATCCCAGTTCTTCCCATTGCGGCATATTGCCATGCGTTGAGCTGAGCGTTCCTTCGGGCAATGTGTTATTGTCGCGAGACTCTTTGGCAGAAAGAGATGAAAAAGCCAAGAGCATCATCAGCAATACCGACCATGCCACTGAGGAAACACTTTTATGGAGTCTGAAATTCACCATTTGATTTTTTGCAAAGGTACGAAAAAGTTGTTGATTTGTCGAATTGACGATTCATTTATTCGAGAAATATATTGATTGACAAAATCAATAAGAACGACAACCCGCAAACAGGAAAACGCAAAACGAGAAAAATTCATTTCAAGCCACATTTCAAAACCCACACGCTGCATTCTAAAATCTTTCTGGCGTTCTATAATAAAATCGCCGAAAAATAGTTATTAATAATAGTACTAATTTTCTTGACCAAACGCCATGAAAAAAGAGAATATTTTCACGAAACATCCCATACTCAAGCATCTATGCCTCATGCTTGGCATCTCTCTCGTAATCTTGATTATCGCATTCATTCTCATCAAGATATACGCACGCCACGGAAAGGAATACATCTTACCCGATTTGGTTGGACAAAATATTGAAGCCTTACGGAACGACAATCCTCTGGAACTTGAATATGTGATCATCGACTCCACCTTCGTCAAAGGCGAAGAAGGCGGCATTATTATCAGCCAAGAGCCCAAAGACAGCACGATGGTGAAAAAAGGACGCAAAATCTACGTCACCGTAACGTCCTACAAGCCCGCCGACGCTGTGATGCCCAAACTCACCGACGGAACTTCTCTACGGCAAGCCATCTCCTATCTGGAATCAGCCGGACTGCAAGGCGGCAAACTCACCTTTGTTGAAAGTCCATACAAAGACGTCCTAAAACAAAGCCACAACGGCCGCGAGATTTACGAAGGCGAAAAATTGCCCAAAGGCTCGATGATTGACCTTGTGGTGGGATTGGGAGACAACCAAAAGCCCGCCACGGTGCCTTTCGTACTCAACAAAAGCGTCGAAAAAGCGCGTCGCGACATCTTGCTGGCATCGCTCAACGTGGGCAAGGAGCACTACTCAAAAAACACCGACAAGGCGCGCGCCGTGGTCTATGCCCAACAACCCGAATACACAGGTGCAGCCTACCTACCATTGGGATCGGAGGTAGAACTGTGGTACTGCAACCCCGAGGACAAGGACGTAGAACGCATCGTGCGTGAATTTCAGGTAGATTCATCCAAGATACCCGTCGCAGAGGGACAAAGCGACGACGATGACTTTGAAATAGAGTTCTGACATGCGGAAACGACATAATCTTGGCATATTAATCCTAATGGCTGTCGTTTTGTCCGCCAGCATCAGCCGAGCGCAGGAACACCTAAGTCCTTTGCAGCATACAAACGTCCCCCAAGAGACCACTATCAGCAAATCGGCAAGCGCCGTAGCATTGCCTTTCTTTGACGATTTTTCAGACTATACAGGATCGGTTCGCAGCGATCTATGGGAACCTTCACCAGTGCTGGTCAGTCGCGGCTACGCCCAAAAGCCACCCTCTTTGGGTATGGTTACCTTGGACGTCATCAACGCCGAAGGCGAACTTTACACGTTCTCCACGGGACGTTTTGCCGCCGACACACTTACCTCCCTACCTATACGCCTCGACTCGGCATTCTCGCCCACAAAAAAGGCATTATCACCACGAGACTCTGTGATGTTCAGTTTCTTCTATCTTCCCGGCGGTGGCGAGCAAGCCCTATGGGAACGTATTGGAGAATGTCCAAACGAGGACGACTCTCTGGTTGTGGAATTTTGGAACCCCGCCATTGCCGAATGGGAACAGGTTTGGGCTACGGGTGGTGAATGCGTGGACAGCCTTGTTGCGCACACACACTTGCATTGGCAGTATGTCTGCATTCCCATCACCAACAGTCAATACTTTACAAGTGATTTCCGTTTTCGCTTCAGGAACTACGGCACACTGTCGCCACTTACGGAAACGGGCATCGCCGGCAACACCGATCATTGGCACATCGACTATGTGACGATAGACCAAAACCGCAACCGAAACAACAAATATGTGCGCGACATTACCTTTGTGGAGGCAGCGCCTTCGATGCTTGAAAACTACCAAGCCATGCCCGCACGACAGTTCAACTCCGACGAGATGGCTTCGATGCTCGAAATGACCATCTCAAACCGATTCTCCCAAGCATTGGCGTCGCACTACTACTACACCGTCTATGACGAAAATCACCAAGCAGTGGCAAACTACGATGGCGGCTACGAAAACATTCCCCCGTTCCTGCCCAACGAGACCTACCAAACCTACAATCCACACGCCGTGCCACCCGTAAATTTCACATTTCCAGTAAATGGGACACCTTGCTCGTTTGAAATTGAACACATCGTGAAAGAAGGCGCCAGCAACGACGAACATCCCCGCAACGACACCGTAAGATTCTTGCAAGTATTCGACAACTACTATGCCTATGATGACGGCGAACCCGAGAACGGATACGGGCTCTCCTCAACTTCACAAAACATTTCATTGGCTTACCGATTCAAGTTAAATGTGGCCGACACGATCACTGCCATCGACTTGTATTTCAACCATACACGCGACAACGAAAACGTAGGCATTCCCTTCAACCTAACCATTTGGGACGACAAAAACGGCAAGCCAGGCAACATTTTATACAGCGACCCCTGTTCTCAATATGCCCAATTCGACGGTCTCAACAAATACATGCGCTATGTGCTTGAGACTCCCCAAGTGGTAAACGGCACCATCTATGTGGGATTTATTCAACATTCCAGCGACTATATCAATTTAGGATTCGACCGTAACAACGACGCCAGGGACAACATTTTCTACAACATCGGCGGCGCTTGGCAAAAAACTGTCTATAAAGGAGCCTTGATGCTGCGTCCCTATTTTGGAGCCAAAGCCACCATCGGAATCCGTCCCGCAGCGGAAATGGAAGCCTCACTCTACCCTAATCCAGCCAAAAACTACATTCACATCAGCGTAGAGCATCCCGAACAGACAAGAATGGAACTATACAACGTAATGGGACAGAGAATCTTTGTCCAACAGCAGACCTCCGACATCGATGTTTCAAAACTTCCTTCAGGAACCTACATACTACACCTTTACGGAACAGAATCCACCCCACAGAACCACACAATCAAGAAGATTGTCGTGATAAAATAACCGCCAAGCGATAAGACATCCATCTTGATTCAACAGCCCGACAAATCAACATCCCACCATTCCATGGAACAGAACAAACCCATCAATATAGAAGAACAAAACGAAGAATCCGAACTCTACGAACACCATCGTATCGTGGTAGATAAAGGGCAGACACTGCTACGCATCGACAAATACCTTCAGATGCACCTCGAGGGCGTCTCGCGCAACAAGATTCAGCTTGCTACCAAGGCGAACTGTGTGTTGGTGAACGAAAAACCCGTAAAATCGAACTACCGCGTAAAGCCCTTCGACACCATCAGCATTCTGCTGCCCGAACCGCCTCACGAATTTGAGGTGCTTCCCGAAAAAATCGACTTCAAAATTGTCTATGAAGACGATGACGTTTTAGTGGTTGACAAACAACCCGGACTGGTGGTTCACCCTGGCTACGGCAACTTCACGGGTACGCTGCTCAATGGTTTGATGTATTATTTCCAAGACAAGAAAGACAAGAACGGAGAGCCCATCACCCCTTATCTGGTACACCGCATCGACAAAGACACGTCGGGATTGCTGCTCATCGCCAAGAACGAAGAGGCGCAAGTGGTGCTCGCCAAACAATTTTTCGAGCATACCATCGAACGCAAATACAACGCCTTGGTTTGGGGCGACTTTGAAGAGGACAACGGCACGATTGTCGGCAACCTCGGACGTTCCGCAAAAGACCGTCGCGTGATGACCGTATATGAAGACCCCGAGCAAGGCAAACACGCCGTAACACATTGGAATGTGCTGGAACGTTTCGGCTATGTAACTTTGGTGGAATGCGTGCTGGAAACTGGTCGCACACACCAGATTCGCGCCCACATGAAGCACATCGGGCACCCACTCTTCAACGATGCCACTTATGGCGGCGACATGATTTTGAAAGGCACTACTTTTTCGAAATACAAGCAGTTTATCGACAACTGTTTCAACCTATTGCCACGCCAAGCGCTGCATGCGCTCATTCTTGGATTTGAACATCCTACAACACACAAACACCTGCATTTTGAATCGCCTCTTCCCGAGGACATGCATTCAGTACTTGAAAAGTGGAGAGGATATCGGAAGGTTGAATTGAGAATTGAGAATTAACAAAGAGGTCACTAGTCTCAACTCACTAATTTTCCTTTTAAAGTGGCGGCGGTGCAGTCGGTCACCTCAACGGTTACGTATTCGCCAGGTTGCACGTTTTCGCGGTCGAAAACAATGACCTTGTTCTGACTGTTGCGACCAAAAAGCTGCTCCTTGGAACGATGCGACTCCCCTTCTACCAGCACTTCGTAGCGACGGCCAATCTCTTGTTTGTTGTTTTCCAAGGCAATCTCGCCCTGCAAAGCGATAATTTCCTCCAAACGGCGGGTCTTCTCCGCCTCGGAAATGTCGTCCTGAAGATGCTTTTCGGCATAAGTATTGGGACGCAACGAGAACTTGAACATAAAGGCGTAGTCATATCGCACCTTGCGGAACATTTCCAAAGTGGCTTGATGGTCTTCCTCGGTCTCGGTGCAAAAACCCGCAATGACATCCGTAGTAATCGAACAATCTGGCATATAGCGCCTAATGGCAGCAATGCGGTCGAGATACCAAGCCGAGTCATAGTGACGATTCATTAGTTTCAGCATTCGGTCGCTACCGCTCTGGACGGGAAGATGGATGCACTTGCAGATATTGTCGTACTTTGCCATCACCTCCAGCAATCTGTCGCTGAGGTCCTTAGGATGCGAGGTGGCGAAACGTACACGCAGCAAGGGACTGACCTGCGCAACACGCTCCATCAATTCGGGGAAACCGACCTCTTCGGCATCGCTTTTCCACTTATAGGAATTCACGTTCTGACCTAGCAACGTAACCTCTTTGTAGCCTTTGGCAAAAAGGTTGCGAGCTTCATTGACGATGGTTTCAGGGTCGCGGCTTCGTTCACGCCCACGAGTGTAAGGGACGACGCAATAGGCGCAATAGTTCTGGCAGCCACGCATGATGGAGATATAGGCGGAAATACCGTTGCTGTTCATACGCACAGGCTCGATGTCGGCGTAGGTTTCCACTGTACTCAACTCCGTCTCGGCGGCTTTCATGCCTTCGCGCACCTGACGCAGAATCTCCGGCATCTTGCGATAGGCATCGGGTCCGACCACAAAACTCACATTTTCAGCTTCTACCATCAACTGACTTTGCAAACGTTCGGCCATACATCCCAAAATGCCAATACGCAATTGAGGATGACGGTTCTGCAAAGCCTGCAACTCCCTGATGCGCTTGCGAATACGCTGCTCCGCATTGTCGCGGATGGCACATGTGTTGATAAGGATAAAGTCGGCCTCTTCCGCACTCTGCACCATTGCATAACCCTCCTTGATGAGGATGGCGGCGACAACCTCGCTGTCGGCAAAATTCATCTGACAGCCGTAAGATTCAATATATACGTGTTCCATACTCTGTTGCAAAACAATTTGCAAAGATACGGAAAATAAAGGTTTAATAGCTTAAAAGTTTAAAGGTTTAATCCTTCTAATCTTCAAATCTTCTAATCTTCAAATCTGTAGCACTTCAATTCGCCAAAAATACGTATCTTTGCAACGTATTAGAAATGGACATGAAACATTATTTCTTTTTATTGTTCTGTTTGCTCTCGGCAAGTGTTTTCGCCCAACTGCCCGACAGCATCTATTCGCCATTGGTCAAGACGGTAACGCTCTATCGTGACGGAATTGTTCTTTCTACACCCATCCTCACACTCAACAACGAGAGTCAACTTTTGCTGACTTTCGACATGCTTGAAGCCGAACCCGAAAACCTGCGCTATCGTTTCACCCACTGCGATGCAAACTGGCAAGCCGACGAGATGCAACCCTACGAATACTTCTCAGGTTTCGAAGACTACCCTATCGAGAACTTCCAAAACTCATTCACAACATTACAACCTTACATTCACTACCACCAAGCATTTCCCTCCAACTATGAACGGTTTCTGATTTCGGGCAATTTTCTGCTGACCGTTTTTCTTGACGGCGAGCCCGACAGCATCCTTTTTACGCGTCGGTTCTACGTGTCCGAAGAGATTCCTTCCGCCTCGCTGTCCACATCGCGAGCCACCACGCAAGGCGACTTCAACCGCGACCAAGAAGTGTCGCTACAACTCGGACTTCCACAACAACAAGCATCAACCTTGCAAGGTTTGTTCCGACCAGAATATCTCATCGTAAAAATACAACAAAACGGTCGTCGCGACAACATACACTCACTCGGTTTCTCGGGCTACGCCAACGGCGATCTCTGCTACCGATGGAAGCCCGAAAACTGCTTCCCTGGAGGCAACACCTTCCGCTATTTCGACCTGAGCAACCTACGCACCCCTATGTACAACGTAATGCACGTGGAGACTTTCGGCGGCGAGACCTTTGCCATGCTACGTCCCGAAGAAGACCGAAGCGGCAAGGCCTACGTCTCATCTCAATCGCTCAACGGCGGAATGAAGACCAACATCTGGGACCGCAACGATCCGCAAGTCGAAGCCGACTATGTATGGGTGAATTTTGCTTTGCCAATGAAGAAACCGTTTCTTAACGGGACTGTGCATGTGGTTGGCGACCTCACCGACTGGCAACTCGACGACCATTCCGCAATGCAGTGGGATGCGCAGCACAATGCCTACACATTACGGTTGCTGCTCAAACAAGGATATTATTCCTATCAATTTCATTTTCTCCCTGTGGGTGAAAAAACGGCGCTCACAGCCACCATTGAAGGCGACCACTACGAAACGCCCAACACCTACACCGCATTTATCTATATGCGGACTCCGGGCGCACGGTACGACCGTCTCATCAAAGTCAAGCAACAATAACCACCCCCAATCACTAGTTACTAATTATCGCACCAACGACACAGTCCCGACAAAGGTCTTTTTCTCTCTTGGGGCGGCAAGCGTGCTGTAATGCACACGATAGACGTATGCCGCTTGGGGACAGTCGATTCCTTTATGACGTCCATCCCAGCCTTCGTTGATGTCGTTGGTGTGCCAAACCTCCATACCCCAACGGTTGAAGATGAACATCTCGAAACTCACGACATCTTTTCCCTTGACGAGGAAGCGGTTGTTGGTCTCGGCTCCCGGCGTAAAGACGTTAGGCGCATACAATGGGTATTCGGGTGTTTCAACCACGATGGTGACACTTGCTTTGTTGGCACATTGACTGGGATCATCGTACTGCAACGAAACGTCGTAGCGCGTTGTTTGTAGGGGCGAGACAAAAAGTGTCCTTGCATGTTCCTGTCCCCAAAGGGTGCTGTCCGTGGGGGAAGCTGTCCAGCTGACAATGCCGGGTTCGGCATCCAGGTCTATACGGAAAAGTGAATCGTCTATCGCCTCATAGTCGATAGTAATCACCGGACCATAATCCACAAAGAGATGAAGCCAAACAATGGTGTCGTAACCTTGTGCGGGATGGACACTGCAATAGCGTCCTGCGGAGGTGAGAAGACGGGACTCGAACAAAAGTGTATCGCCGTGGCAGATGGTGTCATAAAGGTGCAGCACCACCGAATCGGGTGGCGTATAGGGTGCGCCTATCAGTTCCAGATGGCGAAGGGTGTCGCATTCTGGCGCACGGTCTTGGTAGTAGGTCGGGCGATGGGTATCATTTTCGTACAAGTTGCCGTCAACCCACCACAAACCATTGGTCACGACGGTATCATCGACATGGTTGTAGATGCAATGGCAGTCGGGATTGGCATTTTGGATGTTGACGAAGACCTTTTTGAGCAGGGTATCGCCGATGTAGAGACACAAAGTGTCCATTCCCAAACCCACAATCTGGGGGTAGTTGGTCCCTTGGACCTGTACGGAATGGCTCCCTGCCTGCCACCACGAGGTGTTGCGCCATCCGCTTCCCAACGAGAAACAGCTATCGACTGCCGTAACGGAGTCTATCGAAGTATAATTGTCAGGTCTTGCCGACGTAAAATTGGGGTTGGGAGATTGTCGCAGGAAGACTGGCGTAGCGGCGGCATGGGCTATGGTGTTGTCGCCCAACTCTCGCGGCCAAGGATACATGCCTGCGTATGCCTTCCAATGCAACTCCTGGGTAAGGGTGTCACCATCGACCAACTGGAGGGTGGTAAGACCGCGCGAAGCGTCACGGCCATACTGGTCATCCTGGGCAGCCGTGCACATCTGCTTGTCGTAGTAACAAGCTTCAACGCACTTTGCCTTCCGGCCCATGGTATATGCCTCGGAGGACAATCGGGAAGCCTTAACCTGCCCCACATTGAGACAATGGTCCATAGTAGTGACGACAATCAAATTATCATAATCTGGGTAAAAATAAATTGCGAGTCCTTGTCCGACAATACCGCCCGCATGATCACCCATAATACTGCCCGCATTCATACAATGCGACAGCCGGTCTCCATAGTAGCCACTAATGCCACCCACGAAGGACAAATATGTCGGAAGACCCGAGCCGTCAGGCAACATCGTCGCTGTGAGATTTCCTGTATTGACACAATGAGAGGTCACGTAGCGAGTGGTATCGTCGAATCTCACATTCATGTGTAGCTGTCCCCCGATACCTCCAACATAACCATATTCGGTATAATAAAGATGGATGTCGCCAGCATTGGCGCAAGTCGTTATCGGAGAAGAAGTGAGAGTACCCACAATGCCTCCCACATAGGACTGATGCGACTTGAGCGTGATGGTGCCATAGTTGCTACAGCCAACAATGCGTTTATCGTCTCTATAGGGATAATCGAAACCATCTTGGAAACCGACAATTCCGCCAACTAGATCGTAAGTATTCGGTGTATTCACTGTATGGGCCCGAAAGTTTGTATCGAAGATTTCACCATAGTTTCTGCAATTTTCAATCACTCCCGACGAGCGCCCGACAATGCCCCCTATGGCACCACCATAGTGAAAGACATTTCCATAGTTCTCACAATGAAGTATTACCCCGGCAGAACTCATTCCAGCGATTCCACCAACACCCATCAAAATAAGCGTATTGACAGGAGACAACATATAAACGGTGCCCCTATTGACACAATTCTCCATCGTGCTCGTATGCAGATGATTCACAACACCACCACAAGAGCCATCATATTCAGATACATCTGCAAGATTGACACAATTGCGTATGGTAGCGCCATCGATTGCAATATGCACTATTCCAGAACCGAGCAACAATGAATCACTCGAGACTGTCAGGTTTTCCAACACTCCAGGACCTTGCAAAGTATAGAACAAAGCGTTATAGGTAGCGGATGTATCGAAGGAAACATAATGGATGTTATGACCTCCCCCATCAAAATGGCCGCTGAAGGTGGCATAGAACATTCTACTAAAAGGTCGGAAATTGGTCAATACAAGGTCGTTGGTCAGCAGGAAATGAGTGCCCGCAAACTGATTCGTTGCAGACATCATCTGATAGATCTGTTCCAATTCTTGCTGCGAAGAAATGAGATAGGGATCCTCGGCCGTGCCACTGCCACCACCAAAAGTCTGCGCCTGCGATTCCGCACAAGAGAGCAGTAAAACAAGCAGTAACAATATCTTTCCTAATCGGTCAAGAACTGTCTTATAAACAAACTGGCGCATAGTTACACAAGAAAAACTTAACCTGTTGGATGAATTAATTTATTAATAATTTCTTTCAAAAAAAGTTGTACATGCCAATAATTTTTCGTATATTTGTAATGAAAATCAGTTTTTTACAAAAAAAACATCAATATGCACAACTTTTATGCAAAATACGAAAAATTTCTTGACATTTGCAAGCGTTTCTCGAAAAATCTCGTCAACGAACGTTTTCGTTAAGCCGAGAGAAGTGGAAAATTTCCGAGGCCAGATATCCTCACGAGCATAGCGAGTAAGGATTGGAAACCGACGTTTATCCCTTTCGCAAAGGCCAGAAAGCGTATCGAAACCGACTTCTCTCAGTTCGTGGGGCAGTTTATGCTGAACCGGAACTATGCCAAGCAACCGGCAGGCCTGTTCGCCAGAGTCATCAGTAAGATTGCATCTTTCACTACATTACAATATGTCAATTATCTCTCGGGCAAACCCATTGGCCATGTCAAATATGCCCTAGATTAATTCCGCCAACGGGTCACTATTGATATGTCCTTTTGTGCATCCTAAAAGGGTAAAGGACAACAAGCAAATAACAAAATGAAATTTAAAATTGCGAATAGATTTTTGAAGCTTTATTAGGATATTTAGTTATTATTCAACAATGTCTTCTGGCAAAATTGTAAAGATGTAAGAGATAGAGACAGCCCCATCAACATACTCAACTATGTGTTTTTCCAAACATGATTCCGAAAACAATTCATGACCATCTTCGTTCCTGTCGGTATAGTGCCATACATGTACCAGGGTCTTTGCTCCGGCAGAATCCATCTTGAATACTTTTACGCATGCATCCTTGTTATAGACACATGCACTTAATGGCAATAAACCATTAGAATGAGTCCAGTCTGATTGTGCTAGTCTTGTCCTATGGTCTTTCCCAACTTGGAGAGGAATCAATATTGTGTTATCGGAATATGAGGAAACGATGCTTGATTCAATCCAGAGATCCTCGCTCGTTTCATTAATTATACTTAAGTCACAAAGATTATTGGGTTTATTACACCCTGACATAAAGAAGGCAATTAGGCTAACAAGACATATGATATTATAATTGCGCATTGATTTCCGTCGTATTTTTGTAGTGAAAATCAAATTATTACAAAAAAAACATCATCCACAAATTTTATGCAAAGATACAAAAGTCGAGCGTAATGACAAAATTTTTTTTGGCATTACCGAGACCAAGTATCTTCATGAGCGTAGCGAGTAAAGTACGCAAAAATCCTTGACATATGCGAGCGTTTCTCAAAAAATCTTGTCAACGAACGTTTTCGTTAAGCCGAGAGAAGTGGAAAATTTCCGAGGCCTGATATCCTCACGAGCATAGCGAGTAAGGATTGGAAACCGACTTTTATCCCTTTCGCAAAGGCCAGAAAGCGTATCGAAACCGACTTCTCTCAGTTTGTGGGGCAGTTCATGCTGAACCGGAATTTTGCAAAGCAACCTGAAGGACTGTTCGCCAGAGTCATCAGTAAAATTGCATCTTTCACTACATTACAATATGTCAATTATCTCTCGGGCAAACCCATTGGCCATATCAAATATGCTCTTGATTAATTCCGCCAACGGGTTTTCTTCATAATTGTTATCGTTTTTGATGATGATTAATTGCCAAAGATGTCCGATTGTTTCAGCAGCCTCACCGTGTGCTGGCGGCCGTCGGAGGTGGTTAATGTCAACAGGTAGGTGGCTTGGGGGCGGGAGGTGAGGTCGAGGGTGTACTGGCCGGGGGCGTCGGGTGTGAGGCGGACCTCCCCGCGGCGGCCGGAGAGGTCGGTGAGGATGGCGGTGACGGTGCCGTTGTGTTCTTTCAGCTGTCCGCCCTGCACCTTAATCCTTACGCTCTGCCGGAAGGGATTGGGATAGGCCACCAGCGCCAAGCCATCCTCCACCAGCGTGATGCTCACCTCGCCGGGGTCCTCTGTGTGGATGTAGGAGGTCATGAAAGCGGTGTCGATGTAACAAGCGATATAAGCCGTGCTGTTGCCTGTGGGGGAAAGCTGGGTGTTGTTCAGCTTGAGGTCGAACTGCGAGCCGCCTGTGATGTACAGGATGCTGTCGTGTAATGACAGGCTTGACGAAAGAATGACATTGTTCGCTTCGATACCGTAGTCTATGTAGTTTATGTAGTTGCCTTCATAGTCGCATATATAGAGGCCAGCACCGAACATGTTAGGCGCGATTGAAATGGAGCTGTCTCCTGTTTGTATGTCTCCCTTGTATCCAACGAGTGTTATGATTCTGTTCTTTTGTGCAATGGATTTCAGTATTGAATGTTGCGTCAAGAATGTTGTCCGTGACGAAGTGGGGACGTGTCCGTGTGATTGCAGCGCACCTGTTTGATTGTCGATTCTCACGAAATATGCACAAGCATCCTGAATATCCAACGAGTCTTGACCTATCAACACCGGGTATCCATAGTCTTGCTGGGCACGGGCTATTGAGCCCAAAACAATTATTGAATTGGAATCGGGTTCAACGATACATTGGTTAAACACATTGTTGGTCATTGATATGCCCTGCCCGCTACTGCCGGTGGTTAATTGCGTTATGCTTAACGGTGTCAATTCATCATCAAACTTAATCACCATCCCTTCTGTATAATTGTTGAGGTTGGCCGACAGGGTTGTGTCGCCGGACAATGGCAATCTTTGAATGTCGGAATTGATGTTGCACAGGAGAAAAACATTGTTTTCATTATCGGTAGTCAGTTCACGTGAACTAGTGTAGCTCCAATTGCTCCAACTGCTGTTGGTTTCATAAAATATGTATCGGCAAGCCAACATGTCGTTGAAATGTGGAGAAAATTTGAATATTCTGAAATTGTAAATGCTCGGATGGGAGATTGGCGCATCAAAAAAACGCTGATGACCGTTCACCATGACGACAATTTCACCTATCAAGCCATTGCTTAAATTGTATGATTGCGACTGGCTCGCACAGGTGTCGCAATACAGCCACAACAAGTCGGTGGAAAGGTGTCCGAAATATATGTTTCCAAGGTTGTCTACATGGAAATTCCCCGGCTTGAACTGCTCGTTGGCGATATACACTGAGTCGAAACCATTGTTGGTCTGTCTGTCAAGTGTTATCAACTTGCCTTTGCTGTCCTTATATGCCATGTGGAGAAGATAGTTCTCGTTGAGATTACCGTCAAGGTCAAAAGAGGAGATTGCTGTTGTTATACCAGTGTAAGAGATACTGTCCATATACAGCAGATAGTCAAGATTGTCTTTTGTGATTAGAGTGTCATAGAAATAGAGATATTCATTGTTTTCTTTTGGTATAGGGATGCTGACATTTGCGTAAAGAGCAGTGTCTCCGACCAATTGCAAGTCATAGATTCGAGTCGGCTGCCCGTAGTTGGCATGAAGGATTTTCGTCCACAAGATATTTCCCTGCGGGGAGATTTTCATAATGCATGAATTGGGGTTTTCTGTCTGCCCACCATGCGGAGAGAAGGGCAGCAGACTTTGGCCGTCGATGGTGGCGCCGTTGGCGAACTGTCCCGCAACATAGAGGTTGCCGTGGGAATCGGTGACGGAACTGACGATGTAGTTCCAGAATTTGCCCAGCGGTTCCTGTCCGGAGTAGGATTTCACCCAGTCGAAATGCTGGGCGTGGAGAGCGGTGGTGAACATGGTGGCTGCGAGGAACAGCAGTAATGATAGGATTCGTTTCATGATAGTCAGTTTTTTGATATGAAAAACCACTAGTGTTTAATTAATTCTTTCTTGCTGTGTGTTAGTAAAATTATTTATGAATTAATTTGTGGGTCATTCGTGGAAATTCTTGTTTAACAGAAAAAACATCTTTACGGGTCATTAGTGATGAACGTTGATTGACGTAAATTCATTTTTAGTTGCCGAAGACTTCGCTTTGCTTGAGGAGCCTTACGGTGTGGCGGTGGCCGTCTTGGGTCACGAGGGTGAGGAGGTAGGCGGCCTGAGGGCGGGCGGTGAGGTCGAGGGTGTAGCGGCCTGGGGCGGTGGCGGACAGCTCAACCTGCTCGGTGCGGCCCATGATGTCGGTGAGGTAGGCGGAGGTGATGGGCTGCTGGCCGGAGTATTCCACGTTCACGCGCTGGCGGAAGGGATTGGGATAGGCCACCAGCGCCAAACCATCCTCCACCAGCGTGATGCTCACCTCGCCGGGGTCCTCTGTGTGGATGTAGGAGGTCATGAAAGTGGTATCGACATAGCGGGCAATGTATGCCAAAGAACTGCCCGATACGTAAACTGTTGTATCGGTAATAGTCATATTGGAGGTTGAATAGCCACATACATACAATGCACTATCGTGCAATGTAAGTGCAGTTCCCGGTTCGCTGGAGGATGATGTGGAATTGAAATCAATATACTGGAGTGGATTTCCTGCATAGTCCCAAATATACAATCCTTTTCCGCATTTGGACGGCTCAATGTTGATTTCATTGTCCAGCCACTGGATGTTGTTCTGATAGGCTGGCAGTGCAAACACGCGGTTGTTCTTGCATATAACATTGGTCAGGTTTGCTCTGCCACGGAATGTAGAAATCCTGTTGGAAGGAACTGCTCCGTAGGAGAGGAAGCGTCCACTAGTTTTGTCAAAACGTAGGAAAAAGGCGTTTTTGTTGGCAGGGAATTGCACTCCGTCAACAAACATCGAATCTGTGTTATCAAGGTTTGCCGTGCTGGCAACCACAAACAAAGAGTTTGAATCATCATCTATGGTCATGCTATGAAAATAGGAATGGTTGGTTGAAAATGATTCGTCGGGAGTATTCAGGTAGTCTATCTGTCGTATGTATTGTGGAATAAGGTCTCTGTTGTATTTTATAAGGAAACCCATGTCGGCCTCACGTCCTGACAGCGTCATGCCACTCCCCCCTACAAGCGACACGCTGCCACTACTGCCAAAGTTGTTGGATACGGTATTGCATAGATAGATGTTGTCTTCTTCATCAATTGCCAGCCTTCCAGCGGTTGTAACATCCTCATCCCAAAATGGCGTCTCTGCGAAGACATACCGCTGCTGGAGCATACTTCCGAAGTGTGGCGAGAACTTGAAGATTCGATAATTCGACAATGCAGGTCGGTTTTCGGGGAAGAATGTAAACCGCGAATGTCCGTCCACCATAATCACTACACCTGAAAGTTTTCCGTTCTCAATGGAAAACCATTGGTACCCTGAGCCGTCCAGCAATGCAACGATGTCGGTGGGGACTTGTCCGATGTAGATGTTTCCCTCGTGGTCTACACAGAACGGACCTTGAGGGAAATCCTGGTTGAGTATGCGTTTGGAAGAAGCTGGGTTACCGTCCTGTCTATCCATTGTCACAAGTTGCCCTACACTATCAATCCATGCGATTTGCAGATAATGGTGTTCCTGAAATTCACCATCCAAATTAAGTATCGAAAAAGCAGTTGCTATGTTGGCGGATGTGCTGTCAGAGTGCATCATAATGGATGCGTTATCCATGGTCACCAGCGTGTCAAAAAAATAAATGTACTCTCCAGCCTTAAAGGGAATATTGACATGGGACATTACATACAAAGCAGTATCCCCAACAAGAACCATATCATAAATATTGCAAGGCATGCCGTCATTTGCGTGTAATGATTTGCTCCACAGAATCTGACCATCGGGAGAAAATTTTATGATAGCGGCGTTAAGGTTGTCACACTGGCTTCCATGTGGAGTAATTGGCAGTAGTTCATGGCCAGCAATAGAGGCTCCGTTGGCGAATTGTCCTGCCACGTATAGATTGCCTCGGGAATCGGTAACCGAACTGACGATATAGTTCCAAAGTTTTCCCGTCGGTTCCTGTCCGGAGTAGGATTTCACCCAGTCGAAATGCTGGGCGTGGGCGGTGAGAGATAATAATGTCATGGCTACAAGCCAGAATGTTCTTTTGATTGTCATATTCTATAATTTCAATTGTCGTTATATATATCGTCAATCATAGGCGAGAAGATGGTTACCCGCATTTTACTTGAACGCATAACAGGTGTAGATTTTCTCTTGATTAATTCCGCCAACGGGTTAACTTATATAATAAAGACACAAAAATGGGGACCTTTGTTGCAACGTCAGACTATATTTTTTTCGCCACAAGCACTCGTTCAGTCTCGGACGTGACTACTGCCACAGCTGAAGCCCTACGTCCTACTACCCAAAGGATATTGTCGTCGGCGTCGCACAACAAAAGTTGCTGTTCTTTCTCCAACAAGGTCATCTTCTCATCGCAGAAAAAGTCGCTGAGCAGTTTCGAGCCTTTCATTCCAAAAGGACAGAAACGGTCTCCGTGACGCCACTGCCGTTCGTGCAATGGGAAATGAACCTTGTCGGCATCAAAAAACGCCTCGGATTTGTCGGCACGAAGGTCAACTGCATTACGTTCCTTGACCTCAAAAGTCACTTTGCAAGTCTGTACTTGTCGAGTCAAAGGAGCCAATAGCAGCCGTTCACGATCTCGCACAAGGCGATGCGTCGTGGAGAAGAACTGCGCTCCCGAAGCGCCATGCAAGCCTGCAAGAATGGCAGAAGCCTGCGCCGACTTGAATCCGTAGTCGCGCAACAGTTCAAAAAAAATCGTCTCTTGAGGGCGCAAATCGTCAATCTCGGAAAGTATCAAATAGTCACCGTCATCCGATTGGTGGACTAGCCTGCGCTTGTAATCAGCAATTTTTTGGGCAAAGAGCTGTTCGGTTTCTTGGAGCCTTTGAATATTTGCCTGCATTGTTGCATCGAACCCTGGTGCCAATTCCCGCAGGAGGGGAAGCAGTTGGTGACGGATCTGGTTGCGACGGTATTCTAACGACTGATTGGTGATATCCTCTACATGCTGCAATCCGTGGTTGAAGGCATACGTTTCAATCTCGTTCCGTCCGAACGACAACAACGGACGCACCAAACGCAAGTGTTCCTCGCCATCCTTGTGGTTGGGCAACGGCGACGAAGGCAAGATGCCATGCAGTCCTGCGATGCCTGTACCACGCAACAAATTGAGGAAAAAAGTCTCGGTAGCGTCGTCACGATGATGCGCAGTCGCCACAGTAGTCATACCTTGCTCTCGACAGACCTTCGCAAAGAACTCGTAACGGAGCCTTCGAGCAGTCTCTTCAATCGACTGATGGCTTTGTTGCGATTCCCTCATTGTGTCGAATTCGGCAACGTACAACTTCACGCCATAGCGGTCCGCCAACTGGCGCACAAAGGCCTCGTCGCGGTCGCAATCGCCTGGACGCAAGTGGAAATTGCAATGTGCCATGGAGAATCGGAAACCCGCCTCGTGCATCAAGTCACAAAGCACCGTTGAATCCACGCCACCGCTAATAGCAAGCAACACCTCCTCCCCTGTCGGGAAAAGGTGTTGCTCATTGATATATGACCTAAATCGGTTGATCATCGAATCACCATCTTACGCATACGCACTACGCCTTCGCTTTCTACACCATAGAAATAAACTCCGGAAGCATAGTTCGCGCCGTCAATAACGATGGCATGTTCGCCTGCATCATAGTGGCCTGTTTGCTGGTGGCAGATACGACCTGTCATGTCCATTATGAAGAAACGTACGCTGGAGCTGGTGGGCAACGTGAAATTGACAGTGGTCATGCCCGAATATGGGTTCGGGTAGTTCTGCTGCAATTCCAGACCGCCTTCACCTTCAACCAAAGGAATGCCCTCAAAGTAGTTGATGACCTCAACAACAGAAGTCTGGTTGTTGGTTTGGTTGCGGTCACCGGAAACTGTAATCTTACCAGTTCCTTCATACTGACGTTGAGAATTCTTTGGAATCGTACCCGTGAAGTTGATATGCTGGATGCGGCCTGGAACGAGATCCGTAGTTATCGACTCCGACAATGTTGTTCCATTGATGGTCGCACGTATCTGGCTGGCTCGACCATATGTAAGGTTACCAATATTCTCGACAACAAGACGCACATGGCACGTATCCTCGCGGTTTTCCTCAATCTGAACCTTGTGGACAAGGAGATCCACGTACTGCGTCGAAATTGCATTCGTCGTATCATTGCTCGGGTCATTGTCGCCGTCAACGTGGACGAAACCAACAACCTGGTTATAAGGAGCAGTACGCATTGGCAAGGTGGTGTCGAACACAAAGCAAGTGCTGTTCAACGCAGCCAAAGGAAGATCTCTCCAGAAGGTCTGACGGAAGATGGTTGTAGTATCGTTGTCGATCCAGAATCCCACCTCGAAATCGTTGGCGCCACGGGCACCGACATTCTCGATCATCAATTCAATTTTCACAAAATCGTGCGAAGAGGTATCAACAACCACGCTGGCTGCCTTCAAATCCTTGATTGCAGTAATACCCTCCATACGAAGCTTGATGGTATCGTTATAAACATATTCATCATTGTCGGCATGGCAGTAAGCCGTCAGATACATGGCACCGATAGAAGCACGATAACGCTGGTGGAACGTATAATTGAATGACTCTGCCGGAGCCAACGGTCTTCCCAAGAGACTCATAAAATCAAGATGTTCCGTCACTGAAGGTTCGTTATTGTAAATACAGGTAACATCCGTCTCCGACACATCGTGCAAGCCAAAGTTTCTCAGGCATACCGTCGTCAAGATTGAATCGCCAGCCACAATACGTTCCTGCGGCGACAAGAACGACAGCATCTCCATATCACTGTCCAGAGGATGCAACACAAAGTCTTGCTGTACAGTATCATTCTCATGATACAAGTCAAGCGAGATATTGGTGAATGCCTTCATTTGGAAAGTATCAGGATAATCATTCGTCACGATGAATGGGTGATTGAAAGTGTACGAGATATTGGCACCTGGAGCGATTGTATCGCGGCATTCTTCAACAATAGCCAGATAAGTTCCATAGGGCAGGTAGGCCACGTTGAATCCTGTCAAAAGTCCATAGCCATAGTTGTGCACGACGACCGTAGGATAAATAGTCTGGCCATACTTGGGTTCGGTAGGATACGTGATAGCGACAACACCGGCATCGACAGCGCGTTGACCACGTTTGATGGAGAAATTATCGATTGCGCAACCCTCACCAAAAGAAGCATTGTCATTAGACTGAGGTTTGGTCTGGTAAACGACCCTAAACTGCAGCAGTTCGGGGAAGTCCGATTGCAGCAACGCCGTGGAGAATTTATACAAGTCATAGCCCGAGCTATTGCCCGTAAAGCCGTCATCGGAATCATACCAGTTCTCAACCACTTCAGAAGCGTCGAGCTTCGTCCAATGGAATTCATAGTTCCAGAATTCGATGTACATCGAGCTACCTTCCCCCATGTTGCGAGCCAATCGGAATGAGATAGTGTCACTCAAAATCGTTGACATGTCTATGACAGGAGAATAGAGTACGCTTCTATTACCACGCTTGCCCGTCTGGATGACTTCAGTCAAACTGGTAGCATAGACATTCGGAGCGGTAAATGGTGCAGAAATATTGGTCTTTGTAGGAGTACCACGTTCCCAGTAGTTTCTAGTATAGGCATTAGTACCCACGGGAGCATACCACATATTCTCATCGCCATCAAAGTCATCTTCAAACGATAACACAATGACATGGAAACGATGGTAGGAGTACTCAATAGTGTTATTATTATCAATCGAATCACCGTCAGCATAAACCGTCAGGCTCAAATTAGTCGTACCCAATGCAAAGTCGTGGTGGTTCAGTTGGATATAGGTTGACATGCCTGGCTGCAAATTGCCCGTCCAGTTGATAGTGTCGTAAACCACAGTACCCTCATCAATCTGGTCGTATGTAGCGATGACTGTTGCCGACGACAAAGCGGCGGTACCCTTGTTAGCCATCATGAATCCGATGAAATGGTCGGAAGAATCCACGATTTGTTTATGCAGCCGAGCGATGCGCGTCAAGGCTACGTCAACAGGAGGCATGTCGTCGTCGACATACAGTAGAAAGTCAAGTACAGCGCCATGCTCTATCGTACTGGTGGCAGAAGTGGGATCAACAACCTCCGTAGAATCGTGAGAAAGAATGAGGCGCATCTTGGTGTAGCCGAATGCCGCATCTTGAGGAATGGTGATGGGGAACTTAGAAAGGACACGAGAAGTAACCATTTCGTCAACACACTGTTCGTTGCTGGTGTAGGAACCATCTCTGTTGTAGTCGATATAGACTTGGAGACGTCCCCTCTTGGTATAGTCATCTGAGTTCTCATTGTTGGCACACTCAAATAGCAGCGAGTCGGTAGTAAGCCTCATCAGATGGAGCACTCCAGCCTCTGGTCTGACATAGGTACCCAAATTGAAATAAGAGCGGCCCACTTCAGGCATTTCCCAATCCAAGCTGTTGTAGCTTACGCGGGTAATATCCAAACCTTCCGTATTAGTGATGGCAGGAGAGTTATAAACCGTTTCGGCAAGCGTAGCCTTCACGGCACCACCACGGATAGTATCGTTCAACGGAATCATCTCTCCTGGCATTTCAGTCCATGCGCGGAAGAAATAGTTTGCGTTGGTGTTGCGCAGTTCAGAAGGAATGTGAATCAGTTCCTCAAACTTATAGAAGAATACACTATCCTGATTCAAGGTATTGTGGCATATCTCTCTAACCGTCTGCAGCACGGTACGCGTACCATTGGCGGCAACCTTGCTGAACTCATAGACGATTGGAATGTCCGTTGCAGGCTGAGATCCATAGTTGATGATTTTGATCATCACAGTATCCTCCTCTTGATAAACGCGAGGAGAGTAAGGTTGTACCACCTCAACGGCGGCGACATCGACAGCCACACGCGGATTCAGATAGACATGGATGGGCGAGAAATAACTTGGACAAGACTTGTCGCTCAAGCAGTTCAGATAATAGACCGAGTCGTGGAAGTACTGAGGAGGATTATCCCAATGGCGTGAACGCGAATAGTATGCATTGGTATTATTAGTTGATTGGAACGGAGCCTGAGTTGAGTCACGATACCAACGGATGGGACGTCCATTGATTTGCGAAGCCCACAAAGTGTCCCATGTTGCATACGGGATGTGCAAATCTTCTCCAACAGGAGATTTCGGCATATAGTAGGATTGGATATTCGTATATCCAGTAGTGTCGCGCTGAGGCTTGACGTCATACTGATAGTGGACCCAGCAACGGGCACGCACCACGATATTGGTATCCACACCGGTAGGATACAAATTGAACGGCGATGGGAATGAAACGGTACGAGATACACCTACAGGCAAATCAGAACCCAAGGTGATGGTACTTGTACTATTGATAGGCAAGTTGGGAACCGTGACACCATTCGGTGTATTGAGAAATGCTTCGAAACCTAATTCGATAGGATGGCTGCCGTTGATGGGCTTCTCTCCTTCATTCTTGATGGTGACCTGTATCGTTGCGCTACGAAGGTCACATCCCGAAGGAGACGTGAAACTTGTGGCTGAAATGTTGAAAGCGGGAGAAGAATAGAAACGCGAGGAATCGATATTGTTGCTGAGTTCATTGTCGGGATTGGCCGTAAGGTGAACCACGACGGTTTGAGTGTCAACAATACCCAACGGCAACAAGAGTGGAACGCTATCTATCTTCTCTTGGCCCAACGGGAAAGTAGCAAAGTTTCGTGTAGCCGATATCGCACCCGGAACATCTTGAAGCTCTGCATACCAACTTACATTCGTCTCGTTTGAAGAACCATTGTTGTAGAACTTCACGCAAACCATAATAGTGTCTGACTCCACGCAACGCGTATCGATTGTGGGCGACATTATTTTAACAATGGCGATATCATGGACCTCACGAACATATTCGTGCGCACCAATGGTAGGTGAAGGAATAGGTGTACGCATTGTTCCGTCTATATCCTCAGGAACATCGGCATTATACTGCGCCTTTGTAGCCAAATTGCCAATAGCAAGATGCGGATCGTTTTCCGACACAAAGTATGCCTCTAAATTGAGCGAGTTGATATCACCGCCGGATGCAGCGCGCAAGGCCCCCAACGTAGCCTGCTCCGTTCCCCAAAAAGCCAAACGAGTGGGAGAGTTGGAGAAATAGTTGTTATAATTTGAGGTAGTCACTGCAGCCGTTGACTGTACATAATAGGCGTAACCCTTGCTGTAGTTCGAGAAAATATTATTGAGCACATAGGTGTTCGAAACATTGCTGGTGGCCTTGAACGAAGATGTCGCCGTAGCCGTAGCACCCGTTTCCAGTCTAACCGTATTGTAATATACATTGATGTATCGGGTGGTTCCATCCAACGAAATACCTATTGAGGCAGTGGCGTTGGTTGGGCTGTAGAGGGCGATCATATTATTGCACAACCTGCCGCGATTGGTGTTCGTACCACGCACATCCTTGAGCACGATACCTGTTTTTGCACCATTCTTTGTGTCACTAATATTGATGAAGTTTTTCTCGATGAGCAACGATGCTTGCGAGCCTTCCACATAGATACCCGTCAAGGCGCGTCCCGAAATCGTGACACCTGCAAGAATGGTATTTCTACGAATCGTTATGTTGTTGACATTGGTCAAGCTGAGACCTTGAGAATAGAATCCTCTAATAAGACAGCTATCAACCGTGATGTTAGTTGAATTGCCAATTTCTGTCGCAGTCGCTTTCACTGCATAATAGCCACTGTCAAGCACGCACTTGAAGAAGGTCAAATTGCTGACGCTGTCGCCAACAACGACAACTGAAGATCCTGCATTGTTATTCGTGCCCAACACCTTGATCGAAACTCCGTCGAAACGGATATCAGAAGCATTGGCAATATTAACGGCGTTGCTTGCAGCTTGAGGACCGTGTGCATAGATCGACAAATTCTTGAAAGTGAAATAGGAAGCGCGGTCAATGTTCACCACATAATTGGTAGCAGCAACAGGAGCATAGGAGATGGTCACGTCCTCAGCATCGCCACTTGCGGCTTGGAAAGTTACAGTATTGATGTCGGAAACTCCGAGCACATTAGGCATCACAAGTTGCTCGTTATAGGTGCCCGACTGGATATTGAATACAACCGGACCTGCCACACCGACTTGTGCAAGGCTATCCAAAGCCTCCGAAATCGTAGCATAATCCATTCCCGCTCCGATGGTATAGGTGCCGCCACAGAATCTCACGGGAAGCATCATCACTATCGTATCGTTGGAATGAATGGTGTCACCCGTCGCAGTGATCACACTTCTAACAATGTGGCGACCAGGAGTAAGTGTCTGAGAGAAGAGAGGTGTCAATACCGACCCACCTGCATCAACCGAAGGCAGATTGGTCACAGCGGTCATGGCACCGCCATCGATGCTGTATTGAACCGTGTAGTTGGAAGGAGAATAAACACTCAAACCTCGGTTGAGAACATTGACATTGACTGTAGTATTGCCACAAGAGGTATATACCATGGTATCCATGCCTTCTTGCCACTCAACGCCCATGTCAAAGTCGGGAGCGCCAACAACATCAAGATGAATGCACTTGATAGGGCCCTGGCAACCGTCGGTAACGGGATAGCCGAACTGCACGTCGGGACAAACTCCTACGCGAGAGCCTGCGGCAGTCGACGAACAAACAGGATTGGTGTTGTCGTACTTGTACAAGGCCCTATTGGCAGAAGTCGTGTAACGGATTTTCACACCTGCAGTGTAAGCGGTATTCAACGAACGACAAACCTGGACAACCACGTTGGAGACACCATCCCAAACAAACGGAGTTTCCAAGTCGTGCGTAATCCAACCCTTCATCGATTTGGATACCGTCATGTTGCTTGAGTTGTACACCTCATCAACAGCCACCCAGTTGTTTCCCGAAGTAGCAAAGGCGGTCAAATCTGTAGCACCCATATAGATGGAGTAATCGTTGAAGGTAACGGAATTCGATGTGCCCATCAACGTGTCGAAATAGAAAGCCACCGAAGTGATGGGACCAGGCTGAACACCTGCAGCAATCAAGTCGCTTGCCAAATACATGTACTGCTCTTTGGCGTACTTTCTAATAGTGTTATAGGGTGAAGGTTGCGAAGCAGAAGTAGGCGTCGTAAGCGTTGCCAAAGTTCCAATATTCGATGTATGGTGCGTACTAGCAACGCCCTGTACGAACATTGAATCCGGAACATACAGGATATTTGTCGTAAACGAATCGGCCACACCCAGATATTGCATATTATGGTCATACCACGCAAGCGACACACCTTCAAGCAATGGTGTTTGCGATGCCAGCGTGGCCATTGTTCCATACGGCACAAAAACAGGCGAAGGAATATCGGGAATCGAAGGAGTGAATCTCACAGCGAAAGAGGCTCTGCTCGTATCATTGGTACGGTCAAAATCGCCACTGAAAGCTGTTACCCAAGCCGTTACATTGAATACAGAATCGGAATTGGTTCTCATATCCAACAAATGGCTAAAGGTATGGGTGATGGATTCACTTGGAGCCAAGGCAGTGGAAATCGTATCGGTATAAACCGTAGTTCCTACAGTATAATGAATATAGATTGGCGAAGCCGACTGAATACCATAGTTGTGGAGCACTACAGAAACAGGTTCATCGGTCAATCCGCAGCCTTCGTCGGCCTGAGGTTCGTCCAAAACGAGATCGACGGTAGGACGAGTCAAGTCGTCAATAGTTACCTCAACGCGTGTACGTTCACCTTCGCAGCCATTATCCACATACATAAGTAGCGACGATTCAGCCTCGCCCAAAGTCATTCGGTTGGTGTTGGACGAAAGCTGCCAATACTGTGCGCTATTGGATGGACTTGCACTTGGATTGGCAGGCCAACTCATACGACGCACGCCAGCAGCCGTAGCCTCCAAGGTAATACCATTTCCGCTCCACAAATAGGAGGGTACATTGGCGCCAGTCCACCAAGCATTGACTGAGGCTGTTCCTGAAACATGGTCGTTGAATGCCACCGCATCCGAAATGCCCGTGCCGTCACGATAGAGTACCGCGAACTTTGTAGCCGCCTGAGGCTCAATATTCGAAGAATAGTACAACGTAGCGCTTGAATCCGTGGTAGTGCCTGTTCTGAACTGAAGGACAATAGACTGACCTGGTTCTACTACTACTGCGGGAAGCACCCAGTTCTTATTGTTGTATGAACCGGTGGCACTGATCAAACACAAGCTGTCTCCGGCAAGATTTGCAGGAGCGTCACCCACATTGGTAAGTTCGACAGCAAACTTGGTGTTCGCTCCAAACCAATCAGGATAAGGAGCGGTAACACCAGCTCCGGTACGATTGAACTGGACTTCAGTAATCTTCATCAACGGGAGCATTCGTTTCTGACTTACATAGAAAACCGTGTCGTCATACAAAGGATCCGTTGTATAAGTGTTTCCGCAGAAGAACGGAGTGGTTGCCAATGAATCGCTATACCAGCACACTGTAGAAGTGCGCGAACGACCGGAATTGTAAGCATCTATCTTCCAGGAATCAAGACCCGAAATTGAAGTGAAGTTGGCCGAAGTTCCGTAGTTCACGGTCTGGTTTGCCACATTAGGAGCTTGGGGATGATAGTGCGATACCACAACAAACGTCGAAGTGTCGTTCATGGCATTGGGATCCAACGTCGAAGAAACAATCACGCCAAGATTATATACGGCATCTTGCTGGCCCGAAGGAGGCATCTGCAAATTCAAACCGGTATGGATTGTAGCGGAACCACCTGCGGGAATGGTTTCATTAACAACAGCGCTTCCCGTCTGACCATTCAAATTATAGAAAATCGTAACAGTACCAGATGTCGCTGGGTCAAACACGCTCACACCAGTATTGCGAACAACAACATTCAAAGGAATGTTGGCTGGTGCATCGCAATACTCGGCAACAGGCGATTCAAGACCCTCGATATTGAAATCGTAGAACAACGCTACAAACTCAAACGCACCGGCACAAGGAGCCACAGCGTCACGCACATTGCCGAACATATCGGAAGTAACGCCGGCAACAGGAACGCCACAACCCTTTATCTCAGGACTGTAGGTACGCAAATCCACGAGTGAGCCATTCAAGAAACCTGGATTGGCAAAACGGGAAAGACTGTCTTGAGGAACCATCGTGCGCCAGCCCGACAAAGAGCTGCATTGTTGTCCTGAACATTTGTTCAAAACCTCTCCCATAGAATAATAGACGTTGTGACCTACGACATTGCCCGAACCAGAACCCGGCATATAAGCCAACGCAAAGTTGGTAGTGTCAAAACAGGTAACAACATTGTTCTGGAAGCTACAGTTGTTGATCAAACCACCGCCAAAGGTAGCCGCAGCCACATTTACACGTTCATTGGCGACCAGTTTGATTGAATTGTAAACAACCTTCAAATACTGGGCGGAAATAACATTGAGAGGTGTTGAGGCCAAGTTGGAAATACCATCATCAATATCCACCAACATATTGTTGGCAATGATGACGGGAGCAGCACTCGTACCATTGAGGTTTGTCACACCCATACATCCAGCACCATGAGAGCTGTATACTTTATTATTAATGATTCTACTATTATTATAGCAATGCTGCGCCAAAAGGATATAACTTGTATTGGAAGTTACATCGTGCATGAAGTTGCTGTCAATCACAACGTCGGTCTGGTTGCTGACGCTGATTGCATTGGTCACTTGATGAGAGAATTCGGAATGAGCGATTCGGTTGTTTGTTGCTCTAATATCCGATGCCGTACCAGCCATATCAACACCAATATGACCACCTTGGAAAGAACAGCTGTCAACAACAATATTGTTACAACCCTCAATCCACAGCAAAGTGGTCGACTGACTGGTTGAATTATCAACGAAGGAGCAGTTGTTAAACTGAGTTCCCGTGCTGTTAGCGCTCAAGCGGACCAAAGCGGTATGGGTTCCTTCGGTTGTCGCATTCAACACAAATCCAATGTTTTTGAAACGGATATTGCCTTCGTTGCGTACATCGACGATATTGTCGTTCTCGGCATCTGCCACAAAGGTAACCTCACCCGAAAGAGGTTCGAACTGCACATAATTCGTGGCTGAAATGCCGGAGATTTCCGGAATGGTGATGGGATTATATACACCCGACGACAATTTCACCGTCAAAGGACCATTTACGCCGCAACGCTGCAATGCAAAAAGAAGTTCTTCGACTGTCTCGAAATCCGCACCGGTACCGCCAACCTGACGCACACCGCTCATGGGACCTGCGCAGGAAATAAATTCCGCATATGAGGTGTCGTTGTACGGTTCGTAATCACGATAACGGTTTCCTCCGCTTGTAATAGTGTCTTCCACCCAAGCCTTGATATTATGATAGCCCACGGTGAAGACCTGAGAGCTGGTCAATCTTACTCGAACACTATCGCCGCCGGCAAGAGAACCCGTCCAGGAATAATATGCCGGTGCGTTTTCATCCAACTGGTAAGCGATTCTCACGGCGTTAATGTTCGACGCACCATAGTTTTTCAACCACACGCACACCGAATCGCCGACGCCCACGCGTGAAGCATTTTCTTCGTTAGGATAGGTCAACGCCGAAATACCACAGTCGTAGATCAGCACAGGATTCTTCCTCGCATTGAACAAGAAATGGGGACGTGTTGTGGTCAACTCGCCAAAAGCGAAATCGGGATTGGTGAAAGGATTGATACCCAAGGAGGCATGACTACCCTTATTGATAGTTTTCTTGTTTCCGACAGTCGGGAAATGCTTGATGCTCGTTGCTGCGGGGTCTGAACTTGCATTGTCACTGAATATCTGCATAACAATGTCTTCACCTGCATAGAAGAACGTATCCTGAAGGTGGATGGTTTGCGTAGCTCCAACGGCGGAAGCCTCGATAACCAACACGCTGTCATACACAGTCTTCATGTAATCGGAGAAAAACACGCCCGTAGAAGAGGTAACGTACGACGAAGGCATGTTGCGCATCCTGATCTGGAAACGTTCACGACGCTGCATAACCGACGCCGACTGAATCGTGAAAGTCAAATCGGTAATGGCGCCAGGTCCATAGCCGGCTTGAGCCATTGTAGCTTGGTCGTACACATATTCACTTCGCGCATCGCCAAAGGCCGGGAAAGGATAGGCCGCACTGTTGGAAAGGCTCTCCGGCGCCGACAGTGCGTTATTGTTTTGCACACCGCGCACATGATGGTAGGAGCACCACGCACTTTCGTTGAAGGGGAATGTGGCGGTATTATGGTTGGTAGTGGCATCACGGGCAATCACTCTAAACTGCATCACGGTATCATAGCCACAGAAAGGAATGCGGGCCGCATAACGGTTGGCAGTGCCCGACACGGGAGCCATCGGAATACGCATAATCTGGGAAGAAGAACCGACCTTGTACTGAACATAAATAGAATCCGTGCACATTCCCTGCGAAGCCGTTGTAGACACGTCCGTAACAATCATAGCGCCTCTAGAACTTGGATAGACATCCAGGTCGGGATAGCTGACCATGTTCAAAGTAGGCTTAACGATGGGCTGCGGACTGGCCTTGACGATAATGTCGTCCAAATACCATCCCGCCGAAGACTGACCTGTAGTCGTTCTTGCCATAAGCGTCAATCTCACCTCCAACTTTCTGTCTGCCACAGCTACGCCGCGGAAATAGTTGTCAAGGTCGAAACGCTCATGCTTCCACCAAGTATTGGTAGGAGTCGTTCCATCCCAATCTCCGTAAGAAACCTTGCTGAATGTGGAAGTGTACATAAAGTCCTCACTTCCGCCTTCGGCCGTATTGTAGTAGGCCTGAGTCAATTGTGTCCAGGTAGAGACACTCGGACGTTTCACATGAACAACAGCCACCAACGAAGGGCTTTGGCAAGTGGTGGGATCAACATCACAAATGTGCATGAACTCCAATGTGAAACTGCTGAAACTTGCATTGCCCGAACAGTCGATGGTGTCCAACAGAATGACATCATTTTGTCCATTGACATGATGCATCTGCAAAGAGCGCGATCCTCCTGAACGGAGGGAGGTCGAAATACCCGAAAGACCCGACGGGTCTGAGTAATTCGCAGACTCACCTACTTCGAATCCTTGATGGTATAATTCGGTGATTTGTGCCTTGGACACGAATCCAACCATCAAAAAACTCATCAGAAAAAATAGAAACTGTTTTTTCATATTGTAATAT
>JAGHVO010000070.1 GCA_018064245.1 Candidatus Colimorpha pelethequi | reverse complement strand
GGATGATATAAGTTAAATTTACTTAATATATATCGATAAGAAAAAGAAAATTGTCTATATTTAAACAAGTCTGCTAATTTCAGCGAGAGAACATTGACTTCAGAGATGTAACAACTAAGCTATAAATGTTGGTTTTCAATAAAATTGAGGAGAATTGGTAATCTCGAAAAAAAGATGTATATTTGCAAAAAATAAGTGTATGAAGAGGACATTTCTTATCATCATACTAGGCCTATTGGGTTACCAAAGTGTTGGACAAGACACCATTCGCATGACCTTGGACAGCTGTCTGAGTTATGCATACCAACACAATATAGCCGTCAGGGAAGCCCAACTAAACCAAGCCTCCACCCAAGTTCTTCTCGACAGGGCAAAGATGCAGTTCCTGCCCAGCATCAACGCCGGAGCCAGCGAAAACTGGGGATTTCAAGACGGCGCAGCCTCACGCAACGGCAACTACGGCGTAAATGCAGGCCTCACCTTGTTCGGAGGGCTCAGCAGGATGCACAACTATCGCCAAAACGAGATCAACCTCGAACAAAGCGATTTGCGTATCAGACAAAGTTTCAACGCCATTAGCAATCAGATAGTTTCAGCATACCTGACCATCTTGATGAATCAAGAAAAGCTGAATTTCCAAAAACAAGTGTTGAAAACCAGCAAACAGCAAGCAGAAGAGGGCATCTTGAAATACGACGTTGGAAAGATTCTAGAAAGTGACTATCAACTGCTTACGGCAAATTACGGCAGTGCCACAAGCAACATCGAAAACACCCAGCTAACCATAGAGAGCAATAGGATGGCACTACGGAGCTTGTTGTGTGTGGAAGCATCGGGCGTAGTGGATGTTGTTGCCAATGACGTACAAGTAAAAGCCGAAGCATGCACGATTCCAATCCTCGACACCGTAATGCAGCGTTCGTTGCGCAACCTTCCCGACTTGGCAATCAGCGAGATGGACATCGACAAGGCACGCTACAACGTAAAGATGGCACAGTCGGCATACATGCCCACCTTGGGACTGAATGCAGGAATAAGCTATTATGAAGGGCAAGCCGGTCAGGTTGACGGACAAGGAACGGTAATCACCCACGGCGGAATGAACAGCAGCGTAGGCGTGAGCCTGAATATTCCCATCCTCAACCAAGGAAACACCCGCACACAAATCAAGCAAAGCAAACTTGAACTCGAGCAGGCACAACTTCAATACGACCAAAAGAAGATCGACATCGAACAAGAAATAGAGAGCCAGTACATCACCACACAGCAAGCGTTGAACCAGTTCAAGGCATGCGAAATGATGGAGAAAGCCTACAAGGCCAGCTACGACGTGTATGTGATGAAATACGCCGAAGGAGCAATCACCACAGTGGAGATGTTGCAACAGCAAGACAAATACCTAAATGCGCTAAACGACTATCTGCAAAGCAAATATGCATTCCTCTTGGCGCAAAGAACACTGAAAATATATATGGGAGAGTGGTAGCGGAACGTTTGTTGATTTGTTGATTTGTTGATTTGTTGAATTGAGTTTTAAACTCTAATCACCATTCACTGTTGATTTGAGAGTTTCAGAGTTTCAGATAATATTAAGGTTACGATTTACAATTGAACAATATCATTGAAATACAATCGCTGAAAAGGGACTTCCTTGTGGGAGAAGAGCAGGTACATGCGTTGAAAGGCATCAGTTTCTGCATCCAACAAGGCGAGTTTGTCAGTATCATGGGCACCAGTGGAAGCGGGAAATCGACATTGCTGAACATTTTGGGATGCCTCGACACCCCTACGGGAGGCGACTACCTGTTAGACGGCGTCAACGTAAGTTCCTTGACTTCCAACCAACTTGCAACGCTACGCAACAAAAAAATCGGGTTCGTTTTCCAGAACTACAACCTACTTCCCCGAACCAGCGCCATAGAGAACGTAGAACTGCCTTTGCTCTACAGCAAATCCATCTCCATCAAAGAGCGTCGCGAACGCGCCATTGAAGCGCTCATCGCCGTAGGCTTGGAACAACGCATGAACCACACATCGGCACAACTATCTGGCGGACAGCAGCAACGCGTAGCCATAGCAAGAGCCATTGTCAACGACCCAGTAATCATTCTTGCCGACGAAGCCACGGGCAACCTCGACACCCGAACCAGCTACGAGATTATGAGTCTTTTCCAAAAACTTCACGCACAAGGAAAAACCATAGCCTTCGTAACCCACGAATCCGACATTGCCGAGTTCACCACACGCATCATCAAACTTCGTGACGGAAACATCATCGAAGACCGACCCGTAGCGACCCAAAAAGCAGAAGATGCACTTAAAAAACTATCAATCGACAAATAACGATCATCCTTACATCCATCATACTCACAATCAAAAACATAATACTTCACAGATAATGGACGCTTCATCGAACAAAAAAAGAAGGAAATGGCCTTGGATACTCCTCGCCATCATCGTAATCATCGTCCTCTTCGCACTGCTTGGCAAAGGCAAGAAATCGGTATATATTTTCGACACCGAAGTCGCCACCAACGACTCGGTAACCGCCGTAGTAACAGCCACAGGAGTGATTCAACCCGTATATAAAGTTACGGTGGGCACCAAAGGCAGCGGCATTGTAGAGAAACTCTACGTAGATTTCAACGACATCGTACACAAAGGTCAACTCCTTGCCGAGCTTGACAAGTCGGAAATACTGGAAGCCAAGAAGACCGCCCAGGCCCACAAACAAGCGGCACAGAGCAGTCTGAACGTGGCACAACGCAATTTTGAGAGAGTGAAAACCCTATTCGAAAAGAAAGCCGCCACCCAAGAAGAATACGACCAAGCAGAGAGCAACCTCGAAAACGCGAAGTCGAACCTAGTAAACGCCCAAAGCAGCTACGAAAACACACTCACACAGCTGCGATACGCCGAAATCTACTCCCCCATCGACGGCATCATCATAAAAAAGAACGTCGAAGAGGGACAAACCGTGCAAGGCGCATACAGCGTTCCCGACCTCTTCACCATTGCGAAAGACATGAAAGAAGTACAAGTGGAGGCCCAAGTAGATGAAGCCGATATAGGAAAGGTGAAACTTGACCAAGAGGTGACTTTCACCGTTGACGCCTATTCCGACGAAACGTTTACCGGATTGGTGCAACAGATACGTATGGATCCCATTACGAACAACAACGTAGTGACCTATACCGTCATCATCCGAGCCGCCAATCCCGACGAGAAACTCTTTCCAGGAATGACCGCCAACGTTCGCATCATTACCGACAAAGGCGTTGGATTGATGATTCCCTATTTTGCCACAAAACTCACCATTGACGAAACTCTTCGCAACAACCTAGAGCGCGAAGGATACCATATCACCCCCTTAACCGACAGCGACGCCAAGACATCGGTATGGAAAAAAGATGGGAAAAAACTTGTACAAATAGCAGTTACAACGGGCGCAAAAGACAACGTCCACACCATCGCAACTGGCGTGCAGGAAGGAGACACAATCATCAGCGATATCGTGGACCCAATGTCGCTACATACCAACCCACTCAAGAGAGATGACAATTGATAGTTGACCATTAGCCATGACCCTGTTCGACACACTAAAGATATCGCTTCACGCCTTGGGACGCAACAAGATGCGCACCATGCTCACGATGTTGGGAATTGTCATCGGCATTTCGTCCGTAATCATCATGATGAGCCTCGGCAAGAGCCTTACCACCTACATGAACGACACGTTCAGCAGTTTTGGAGCCAACACCATAGGAGTTTCGGCGGCATGGGAACGAGAAGGAGGCTATTGGCACAGCCGATGCGATTTAGGAGCAAACGACTACGAGGTGCTGAAAAACCAATGTAGGCATGTGGCGTACGTCTCTCCCGTAGAAAACACAGGGTGCGCAGTAGTGTTTGGCGCAAACAGCACAAACACAACCATCGAAGGAGTGTCGGAGGAATATGAAAAAATCGGAAACCTGCACATCAGACATGGCAGAATGTTTACACAAGAAGAGGTGCTCGGCTGCAGCAAAGTCTGCATCGTAGGACAAAGTGTGGTGGACAAACTTTTCACACACCACGAGAATCCTATTGGACAGACGATACGTTGCAGGAACATTCCCATGCAGATTATCGGAGTACTGGAACCCATGGGGAAAATCATGGGGCAAGACATGGACAACAACATCTACGCCCCATACACCACCATAATGAAACGATTTATGGGAAGCGAATATTTCGACTATTTCGAGTTGCTTCCCAACAACCTAAAAGAGAGCGAACTGGCAGTTGCAGAAATCAAGCGATGCATGCGCAACGCCCACGGTCTGGAAGGAGACGAGCCTGACGACATAGAAGTAACCATAGCACAAGACCAGTTGGAATCACTCAACAAAGTGCTCGACATCGTCGTGCTGGTGTTGGCGCTGATTGCAGGAATCTCATTGATTGTGGGAGGTGTGGGAATTATGAACATCATGTACGTCACCGTTACCGAGCGAACCCGAGAGATAGGCATCCGCATGGCCGTGGGCGCACAAGGAAAAGACATACTCCGACAATTCCTATTGGAAAGCGTGGTGCTGAGTCTTGCTGGAGGATTAGTAGGCGCATTGCTCGGGTTTGGAATCTCAGCCATCGTAACAAGCGTCGCCGATTTGCCATTCGTCGTTAGTGGCTCTGCCCTGCTGACCTCCTTTGGTGTTTGCACGGCTGTAGGAGTATTTTTTGGATGGTATCCCGCCAAACGTGCCGCCAATCTCGATCCCATTGCTGCCATACGTTACGAATAAAATCGCGAAGACGACAAACTTGGCAATGAGCCGAGATCATCTCGAGATGCGAGTTTCGCAAACATTTTTGTCAGTCATCCAAAATGCGCAACGGAGAATCATTTTCTGATGAATTCGCGTTTCGTTTTTTCATTATTTTTTTGTAACTTTGCAAAATGGAGAGTTATATCCTTGCAATTTGAAATTTGAGGATTTCTTCTCTCTAAATTATTAGAGCATAGATATATGGCGAACTACAACTTTAACATCAGTCGTGACGAAAAGAAGCCTGAATGGTGGATTGTATCCGTAAGATACTACCCTGGATTTGAACTGCGTTTCAAGAATAGGAAATTCAACACGACAAAACAACTGAACTTCCCATCGACGTTGGAACTCGACAGAATAGAAGCGGAAGAAATTCTGCGTCAAATGATTAAATGGCTAACGGTAAACTATTACGACATACTGCAAGACGCAACCATTCCTACCGTAAAAATACCTTTGTCGGAGCAGTTCGAAGAAGCGTTGCGGCTTTCGGGAATGGACGAGGTGGAACTTGGCGAAAAAATCACCTGCAAGGCCAGTCGGCTGCGTCATTTGACCAAAGGGCTCTATCACACCATCAACCTTGAGACATTCCTCAAGGCCATTGACGCTTTGGGATATGAGTTCAGCATCCATCGCAAGATTTCCGAAGCGGAAGATGAGTCAGCAAACACACAACCAACCGATTAGAAAACAAAAGCTTCACACAATGAGAAAACTGATTTTTGCGACCAACAACAAGCATAAACTCGAAGAAGTGCGCGCCTTGCTACAAGGAAAGATTGAAGTAGTAAGCCTGTCGGAGGTTGGTCTTTCGGGCGAGATACCAGAAACCGCCGACACGCTGCAAGGCAACGCTCTGCAAAAAGCGCAATGGGTATGGGATCGTACACATACAGACTGTTTTGCCGACGACACCGGACTGGAAGTCGATGCGCTGAACGGTGCGCCCGGAATCTATAGCGCCCGCTATGCTGGCGAGCATTGTTCTTTTGACGACAACATCAACAAGTTGCTTGACGCCATGGAAGGCAAATGCAACCGTAAAGCCGATTTCAGAACCGTCGTCTGCCTAATAGAGAATGGCGAACCAAAATATTTTGAAGGTCGCGTAGATGGTTGTATCCTTACCGAACGCTATGGAAAAGAGGGATTTGGATACGACCCGATTTTTATGCCAGAAAGATTTGCGGTGAGCTTCGCAGAGATGCCATTGGACGTGAAGAACAAAATCAGCCACAGAGGAAGAGCAATAGCAAAACTGACGGAATACCTGATTAGTGACAAGTGATTAGTGATTGGTAATTTTGTTGATTTTTTGAATCGAAAACACTAAACAAAAATGAGCTACACAGAGGTCTTTCCCATGGAAATCCTGCAAGGCGTTTCGGAAAGCAATTCCTACATACTGATAATATCATCGCCCGAAAACGGGAAAGAAATTCCCATACTAATTGGCGACTATGAAGCGCAAGCCATCATCATGGCGCAAGAGGGAATTTCGGCTCGACGCCCCATGACACACGAGTTGTTTGGCAAGATGATGGAGGAGTTCGGACTTACGCTGAAAAAGATCACCATTGACAAATTTGAAGAAGGGATTTTCTACGCAACATTGCACCTCTCCGACGGGTTCAACAAAAAAAAGATTGACAGTCGCACCACCGACGCCGTTGTGCTCGCCTTGCTGAACAGATGTCCCATTCTAATGGAAACCAGCGTAATAAACGAAGCAGGCGTAGAACCCAACGCATTGCTGAACAACAGTCCCAGCCAGAAAAGCCACATCCAGCAAGAAGAGACCTTGGAAGAACTTGAAGCCTTGCTAAAACAATACGAAGAGGAAGAAGCATACGAAAAAGCGGCAGAGATACAACGAAGAATCGACAAACTAACAAACAGACAAACAGATTGATATACATCTCGACTTTGAGCACAAAAATTCCAAAACCTGAAATTCTGAAAATCTAACAATCTAACAATCTGAAAATCTGAAAATCTGCATAATACATACATCATGACAATCCAACAAATAGACGAAGCCGTTCATTATATCAAAGAACGATGCAGCAAATATCTTGAAGACGAAAACCTTATCGGCATCGTGCTGGGAAGCGGACTTGGCGCCTTGGGCAACAGAATCGAAGGCAGCATAGTCATCCCATACAAAGAGATACCCCATTTCAAGGTTTCAACCGTAGCGGGACACTCTGGCAACCTGATTGTAGGCAAACTGGGAGGCAAGACCACGATTGCCGTGCAAGGAAGATTCCATTACTATGAAGGCTACGCCATGGACGAAGTCACATTCCCCATCCGCGTAATGTCGAGACTGGGAGTGAAGACTCTATTTGTCAGCAATGCCGCTGGTGCGGTAAATCCCAGTTTCAGAGTCGGCGACATCATGATTATCACCGACCATATCAACCTCATGCCCAATCCGTTGGTAGGCAAGAACATGGATGAGTTTGGCGTTCGTTTTCCCGATATGACCACCACTTACAGTCGCAGAATCCGCAAGATAGCCCACGAAATTGCATCCACCATGCAGGTAACATTGCAAGAAGGAGTATATGTGGCTGGAACGGGTCCATCTTACGAGACGCCAGCAGAATACAAGTTCTACAAAACCATTGGCGGAGATGCCGTAGGAATGTCCACGGTACCAGAAGTAATCGTTGCTCGCCATTGCGGAATAGAGATTTTTGGAATAAGCATCATCACCAACCAGTCGAACGACCTCTCTGAAGATTGCCTGAACGACGGACAAGACGTGATTATCGCCGCCGAGAAAGCCACAGAAACCCTGTCGGGCATGGTAGGCAAAATCATCGAGGCGTTGTAAATCCCAAGCAGTTGATTATTATCAAAAGGGTCCAAAAGAAGGATAAAATTCGTTAAACCAGCACAAGATGCAGAAATACAAACCATTCGTACTTCCCGTCGCCATCCTTTTAGGATTGTTGCTTCATCGCTACTGCGCGATGTTCAGCTTTCTTGTGCCCTTCATCATCTTCTGCATACTCTTGCTGACATTCTGCGCCGTAGATATCCGAAAGCTTCGCGTAGGCAAACTGGACATTTGGCTTATGCTCTTTCAGATTGTAGTGAGTGTAGGATGCTACTTGGGGTTGCGCATAGCCAACGTGAACACAATCATCGCCGAAGGTGTTCTGGTTGGCGTGCTTTGTCCCGTAGCATCGTCGGTTGCTGTGATCAGTTGTATGCTTGGTGCCGACCGCAAAACCGTAACCACCTATACCATCGTCGGAAACTTGATGGTAGCCTTGGTGGCGCCCATCGTCTTTTCGGGAATCGGCATTCATCCAGAACTTGACTTTGGAGCCTCTTTCTGGCTGATTCTGAAAAAAATAGGACCGACACTCGCCTTTCCGTTTTTTATAGCCTTAGCATTGCAACTTTGGCTGCCTAAAATCAACGAAGCCATTGCAAAATACAAAAGCGTAAGTTTTTATTTGTGGTGTTTTGCGTTGCTTTTCACGTTAGGACAGACCATTGACTTCATCTTCATTCACGGAAAAGGCAACTGGGACGTAATCGTTTGGTTGGCCGTGCTATCGATGCTTTTCTGCGCCATTCAGTTCGGTTTCGGGAAATGGATTGGACATAAATTCGGTAGCAAAATTAGCGGCGGACAATTATTAGGACAGAAAAACACAGCCATGGGCATTTGGATGGCAAACACATTCCTACACCCATTAGCCTCAGTATTTATGGCATTCTACAGCATCTATCAAAACATCTTCAACAGTTGGCAAATCTGGCGATACGAGAAAAAAGCGAATAGTGATTAGTGATCTGTGACTAGTGATTAGGGGAAATCCTCTTAACTCTTAACTCTTAACTCTTAACTCAAAATTTATAACTCTTAACTTAATGATAAAGGCGGCATTTTTCGACATAGATGGTACTTTGCTGAGTTTCAAGACGCACAAAGTATCAGAAGGCACCAAGGAGGCCTTTGCTCAACTGCAGGCGAAAGGCATCAAGACCTTCATCTCATCGGGCCGTCCAAAGATACTGATTCCCGAATTTCCCGTGCACTTCGACGGTTACAACACCATGAACGGAGGCTATGTGTTCACTGGCGACAAAGTGCTGTATCGCAATCCCATTCCCAAGGAAGAGTCGCAACGCTATCTGCAATTCGTGCAAGAGCGCAATTTGACCATGATGGCTTTTTCGGAGCATGAGATGTTTGCCAATCGTTACGATCCCGTTGCGATAGCTTTGCGCAACCAATTGGAATTCACGATGCCACCACTCGCCAACATCGAGGACTTGATGGACGGCGAATACTACCAGTTCATCGCCTTAATGCCCAAAGAACTTGACGCCGAAGTGGCGGCACTGCTTCCCCACTGTCGCCTGCCCCGATGGCATCCCGCTTTCAGCGATTTGGTATCGGCCGGGAACAGCAAAGCCGTTGGCATTGAGTGTTTGCTCAAACACTTTGGAATACAGCGCGAAGAAACTATCGCTTTTGGCGACGGAGGCAACGACATAGAGATGTTGGAATACTGCGGCATAGGCGTAGCTATGGGCAACGCCGCCGACGAAGTAAAGACGCATGCCGACTTTGTAACCACATCTGTCGATGAAGAAGGAATCCAACAAGCGCTGAAAAAGCTCAACGTCATATAAAAACACAAAACAAGATTCAACATTCTTAGAAATAATTAATTAAAAAATAATCAATCATGAAAAAAACATTAGCAATTCTTTTCGGACTCTTAATGAGTGTAAGTTTGTTTGCCCAGAACGACAAACCTTACGATGAACAAGCCAACGCAATGGAACAAATCAACACCGCAGTAGCGCAAGCCAACGCTGAAGGCAAATACGTATTGTGTCAGGTAGGCGGCAACTGGTGCCCGTGGTGTCTCCGTTTCTCCCAGATGGCAGAAAGCGACACTACTATCCACCAAATCATCGACCAGAACTTTGTTTACATCCACGTCAATTTCTCACAGAAAAACAAGAACCAAGAAGCCATGAAACGTCTGCAGAACCCTGGTCGTTTTGGTTTTCCCGTATTTGTCATTCTTGACGGCGAAGGCAATGTCATCCACATTCAAAATTCCGAATATTTGGAAGAAGGCAAGGGCTACAGCATTAAAAAGGTCGTTGATTTCTTGTTCCAATGGACGCCTACATCAGTCAATACGCTGAGAGAATAATGAGAGTGATATGTGAACAGTGAATCGTGAACCGAGAATTCAAAAACCAACGTCTTTACTATAAATATCAATGGATTTCATATCTGCAGAAGAAGCCCTCAAACTCGTTCATTCGGGCGACTACCTTCACTGGCCTTGTGTGGCGGGTGCTCCAGAACATCTGATTGAGGCCTTGGTGGCACGTGCCGACCGTGGCGAAATCAACAACATACATATCAGCCACCTCTACACAGAAGGCTACGCCGACTATGTGCTACCCAAATACCAAGGCATCTTCCACCTCGACTCCTTCTTTGTGGGCGGCAACGTGCGCAAAGCCACCCAAGCCGGCATCGCCGACCATATTCCCTGCTCGTTGAGCGAATCGGCGCGCATCGTTCGCAGCGGCGCCATGCCGTGCGACGGTGTGTTTTTGATGGTTTCGGAACCCGACGAAGAGGGCTATGTATCGTTAGGCACCTCTGTCGATTACATGCCAGCCGCAATTGAAAAGGCACGCTACATCATCGCACAGGTAAACAAACATGTGCCCTACTGCTACGGAGACGCACGCATTCCAATGTCGCGCATCACAGCTTTCGTTCGTCACGACCAGCCACTCAAAGAGGCAGGTCCCGCACCGCTTTCCGAGATTGACATCGCCATTGGAAAACACGCCGCAAAGCTTATTCCCGACGGAGCGACCATGCAGATTGGCATCGGCAACATACCCACAGCAGTACTGGCACAGTTGGGCGACCACAAAAACCTCGGCATCCATTCCGAGATGTTCACCGACGACGTTATCCCTTTGATAGAAAAAGGAGTCATCAATGGTTCCTGCAAAAAGACCGACCCAGGCAAACATGTCGCCATGTTCCTCAAAGGCACCAAGAAACTCTACGACTTTGTGGATCACAACCAGGATGTGCTCATCAACGACGTATGGTACACCAATTCGCCAGCAGTCATCGCAAGCAATCCCAAGGTCGTGGCGCTCAATTCCGCCATCGAGATAGACCTCAGCGGACAAGTCTGCGCCGACTCTATCGGTACCAAGATTTTCTCCGGCAGTGGCGGACAGCTTGACTTTATGATTGGCGCAACCTACAGCGATGGCGGCATACCCATCATCGCCATGCCATCCATTACCAACAAAGGCATGAGCAAGATTGTTCCCACGCTCACTCCCGGAGCAGGCGTAGTCACGCCAAGAACCCTCGTGCAATGGGTTGTAACAGAACAAGGAGCCGTGAACCTCTACGGGAAATCGTTGCAGGAACGCGCCAGACTGCTCATCAGCATCGCGCATCCCAGTCAAAGAGAAATGTTGGAAAAAGCATATTTACAACTTTAGCATTTCACAACAATGACCATTCTTAGTTCCTTACTTCTCGCATTGGCTTTGTGCGTCGATACCCTTGCCGTATCCACCTCCAGTGCGCTAAAGAGCAAGATGTCCTACCGCAAAGGGCTTGAAATGGGATTCGTTTTCGGACTCTTCCAAGGAGGGATTCCGCTTCTGGGTGCACTATTGGGCAGTGCGTTCCAAAGTCTCGTGGCAAGCATCGACCATTGGATTGCTTTCGGATTGCTGTTTTTGGTTGGCGGCAAGATGATAATCGACGGCATACGTGGCGAAAAAGAAGAGAAGCCGCTTGATGTCACCAAGTTGGGAGTCATCATTTTGCTCGCCATAGCTACAAGCATCGACGCCTTTGTGGTGGGAATCGGGTTCGGCCTCAACAGCACCATCGGCAACAGTATCACCACCTGCATCATCATTGGTGTTGTTACCTTTGTCGTCGCCATCATTGGTATCTACCTTGGCAAGCGCAACGTTCCCATTCCCGAAAAAGCCGCCAGCATCATCGCCGGTTTGGTTCTCATCGGACTCGGCACACACACCCTACTGGAGCATACGTTGCTGGGGTAAGATATAATTGTTGAGTTGTTGATTTGAAGATTAGAAGATTAGGAGATTAGAAGTTCATTTAACTTTTCACAATTCACTATTGAAGATTGTCCCAACTTATTATATAAACATTACTTTTTTTACGATTTCTGAAAGGAATTTTTCAATTTTTCCATGCCAATAATCTCCAACAATAACATTACCGCAGAAATCTCGCTGCATGGTGCCGAGATGATTCGCCTTCAAAAGAGCGGCAAAGACCTTTTGTGGAACGCCGACCCGACCTATTGGAAACGCAACGCACCGGTTCTTTTTCCCATTGTGGGCAAAGTCTTTGACGGAAAATATCTTGTAGATGGCAAAGAATACCAATTGCCACAGCATGGTTTCGCTCGTGACATGGACTTTGTCGTAGTGTCGCAAAAAGCAGAAAGCATCTCATTGGAACTGAAATCCAACGCAGAGACTTTGGAGAAATACCCATTTGAGTTTGTGCTTCGTGCCACCTACACTCTTAGCGGAAACGGCATCAACGCTTGTTGGACCATCGAGAATCCCACCGACAAAACCATGCACTTCCAGATTGGCGCACATCCCGCATTCCGCTACGACGGATTCCACGCCGAGGATGCAGTTCACGGCTATTTGCAACTACTTCACAAGTCCGCAGAAGGCTATACACCCGTCAACGAGTTGCAGGTAAGAGAATTTCTTCCGCAAGGATATGTGTCCGACAAAAAACATTGTTGGTCCTTACAAAACGGCACAACGCCACTTACCGACACACTCTTTGAACAAGGCGCCATCATCCTCGAAAACAACCAAGTGCAGCAAGCCATCCTGCAAGACAAAGAGCGCAAGGAAATCCTCCGCGTCACCTTCGACCAAGCCCCCGTCTTGGGCATCTGGTCGCCCGAAGGCAAGCAAGCCCCCTTCGTCTGCATCGAGCCCTGGATGGGTCGTTGCGACCGAGAAGGCTACCACGGCGAGTTCAGCCAACGCGATTGGAACAACACAATAAAGCCACATAGCAGTTCCACTTTCAGTTACAGTATAACATTCTAACAAGCTAACATTCCAATAAAAAAAGAAGAAAACCGTTACCGATTTTCTTCTTTTTTTTAATATTGAGACAAACATAAATCTATGATGCAGAGCGGGAGAACCAGCTGCGCTATCATAACTTCACAAGTCCGCCTGCGAGCTTGGGAAGTTATTCCATTGCGTTATAAAAAACTGCCAGCCCGAAGGCTGGCAGCAGAAGGGATTGATTTGTTATTCTGGATCCTCTACATCACGAACAAGACGGACTGAGTAACGGCAGTACAACGACGCATCATTATAACCCCCGGCGAATACATACCCGTACTGACTGAACCCGAGATAAAAACACGAACCGTCGGGGTCCCCCGATGACGTCCAGTATTGGCCCTCAGGAGAGTAATTGGAACCGTATCTACTCGAACCTACATAGTAGCCTGCGGCAGGGAGGAACACGCAACCTTCTAACTCGAGGCTGGTCCATTCTGCTAAGGTGTAGCTGGGGATAGGGGCGGTGTTCCAAAAATTGTAAGTTCTCCAGTCAGAGGGCGGGTAGTTATAGTGGGTTGGCTGCTGAGCAACATATATTGGCCAGTCGAAGTCATTATCGGGGAAGAGGATGAGGCCGGCAACATTGTTGACTCTTGCATGAATATAGAGGCAACCAGTCGTATTGCCGATTGTGACACCAGGACGATCTACACCACCATAAAGCCAATTAGCATTACCGAAAAGGCAAGCCAGTTCAGGCTCGGTAAACGTGCGCCAGCCAGTGCCGAGATTGCCCTGGGCATTCACTGCATCACCCCAATCTTTGAAGTTTTGGCCTCTAAAATCCCCTCTCTCCATTGATTGGCTCATTCCATAGCTAAAACTTGTCGGTCCATCAGTACTCCAGCCGAAATAGTCCCACACTCCGTTTGCTCCACCATTATCGTAATTGAACTCATATTGGGTAGAACAGAAGCTCCAAGGATTGGTAGCGCCTTCTGTGTATCTGAGGTTGCCAGGGGCGAATTTCACAATTTTGTCTGCGGACACTTGGAAAACACCATACGGCTCGGGGTCAAGGCCAACAGTATTGAAGGGCACATTGTATCCGTAATTGGCTTGCATAGAGTGCGAAGTGGCCTGCGTATTGCCATAATAGTAGTTTTCGCCATAAACCCTGATGGTGAGCTTGGCGGAGACAGGGGGCATGGCGATGTAGAAGGTTTTGCCCCCGTCGGGAACTGTCACGCCGTTGTGACAGAAGAGGATAACAGTGTTGCTGCCATTGGTGAGGGTGGAGCCAAGGGTGGGACGCTCGTCGTTGTAGTTGATGGTGGCGGTTCCGTTGATAGGGGTGTTGTCCTCGGCAATAACCTTAATTTTTATCACTTTGCTGACACCGGTGACGTTGATGGCGAGGATGGAGCCGACGTTCTTGAACTTCAGCACGTCGGTGCCTGCGGCTGCGCAAGCCACCATTGGTGCGTTGATAATCTGCTCACCATTGTCATTGGTTTCATATTTTAAGGCCTTTGGGTAGGTGATGGTGGTACCAGAGGTATTGGCCCAGTCGGCTGGATAGATAGCCTTATAGCCAGTGCTGCTTTCTGTCACACCAGCAATGGATGCGGTGTTGCCGCTGATGGTGACGGTCTTGGGGTCGCCGCCATTGATCCAGATTTTGTCGCCGTTGTCCCATGCGGCGTAGGCGTTGCTGAGGTGGACTTTGGCATCGTTGGCATAGTGCTCGACTTCGAGACGGAGGATGCCGTTATCTTCTTTTTGACAGGCCGCCATGCTGAGCATAATGGCTACGAGAGGTAATAAAATTTTCTTCATGTTGTGCGTCCTCCTTGTTTTAGTTGTTGCCCCAGAAAGTGGAGCCGTCAATGAATTGATATTGCTCGTTGCGGGCTCCTTCGTCCTCATCGAATGTCATTTCAAAATTGCCGTTGTCTTGCCTGCTAAGCGATCCGGCAAAACCGATTTCGGTCTTGAATTCCACCACCTTCACCGTGGGGGATTGATACTTTTTTTCCATTTGTGTTTAATTGTTTTTTATTATTTATTATTAATGAATTTATATTCTCAACCTAATCCACAAAACCCCGCCCATTATACATAACGAAAGACAGCCCCAACAAGCCAAAATAAGCCTTGTTGGAGCCGTTGTTGCATTAAGAAAGCGTTTTATTGTGCCTACGACACCATTTGAAGCGGCAGAATGCCCCCCCCTATTAAATAATTACAAATCAATGATTTAGAAACACAATACATATATTCAACCAAACAAATTGCTTTGCAAAGGTACAAAAAAAAGCGCAGATACACAAAATATTATAAACGTTTATTTTAGTCACAGTGCACACTCATCTTGCAGGAAATCACAACGCCACAGTTAGGCAAGGAAGAGGCTGCGAGGGGAAGAAAGCAGACCGCGCAGTCACGGACGCCAAAGCGTACCCACAGATTCGGGATGCTGGCGGAGATACTCATGTGCCACGAGACCCATGGTGTGGCGGAAATTGACTTCTCCCAAATAAACTTTGCCATCGGCGTCGATGAAGAAATCAACACCCAGAGGTCCTCGGTACTTTCCCAGAACTTGTTGTTGAAGCCATCGGTTCAAACGCTCTTGCAAAGCGTTCCACAGAGACACATCTGCAAGGTGGGAAACTATTTCCTGCTGGATTCGGTCATCATTCCACAACATATTGTACCGATAAACCCCACTTTGCGTTTTGAAAAACGAATAGCCAACAAATTGCACGTCAGACACATTCGTCACATATTCCATAGCAAAATCCATAACGACATTGCGACGTGGCTCTGCAATAACACAACGCTGCTCTTTTATGACTTTCTCAGCCCAATATAAATCCTGCTGCGAAAAGCAGTCCGTCACCCAGCGCACACCCCTACCCGACCCCGACCACGGAGCCTTAAGTACGATACGATGGTATCGACCAAGATAGTCATGTAAAGTGGGAATGGCATCAATTGCCTCGGCACCGTCCTGCAACGACAAGACGGAAGTGCGATGTTGCAAGTTGCGCAAAGTATCAATCTCAGCGTCGGAAAGGAGTGCTGATTCTGCCGCACCCTGCTTGAAGAGTTGCTGTTTCACCACAGCGTCCCATCCCCAAGGAATGACACGATAAGGACCGTCAAGCGGCACTGTATGGAACTCGGAAGCGGCAACAGCCACGGCATCCTTGCCGTAAAGCAGTTGCATCAGCGATGCACCCTCTTGGGCAAAACGCAACGCCGACATAGGCGGCACAAAGTTCTTGTCACCGTTGGCAAGACAGATGTCATGCTCAGGATTGAAGATGCAGATGGTTTTCAAGAGCCTATTGCTTAACAACTTTCTGCATGGCAGCACCCGCACGGAGCATATAGACACCAGGCTGCAAATTGCTCAAATCAAAGAGGGTTTGGTTAGAGGAAACGGGAAGTTGCTTTACCATACGACCCGTCATATCAAAAAGCTCAACATTTCTAACGCCTTCGGGCAACGACACAACACACTGACTAGAGACGGGATTGGGATAGACGGTAAGCGGAGCAGCGGAATTTACATCGCGAATACCTACGCCAATAGTGTCGTAGGAATAAAGATAGTCGCACATGTAGCGCAGCACCTGATCAATATCCACCGTCCAGAATTGTTCACGAGTGAAAAGGTTATGGTTTGCATAAAGCGCAGGACGCGACATCTCGATGTCCTCCCCATCAGGAGCAATGGTTTGCGAAAGCAGCATGTCATTATAAGTATAGACAGACTTTCTCACAACCTGATTGTACTGATTATAGGACTGAAACATTACACAATTGCCATTGCCATCGTAATTGTACTCGTCACGTCCATTGTAAGACCAAGACCAACCATAATTATAGACACTGTCATAAACCACTGACATAAGCCCATCTTCATAAGTGTAGGTCAACTTCTCGTATGGAGCCAGTCCTCCTAAATAGTAGTCATAGTCGTTCCAAAGTTCTTCATACAACAAACCATCACGATAGAAATACTCAGTGGTTTGGAAAAGCATATTTCCCAACATCAGCTCCGAAAGGATGATTTGTCCAGCTTCGTTGTAGGTGTAAGTATAGACTCCGCCCAGTTCCCAATTGCCATTAATGAAATTGTAATTGGTACGGGAATCCTTCAATCCCTGAGCATTGTAGGTAAAATCGACATAATTCACGAAAGTCAATGCGCCATGATACCACTGCCAGCATTCAATTCTGACCAGCTGACCCAAGTCATTGTAGCGTATCGAATCGTAATACCAATATTCGCCAGGCATCGAGTCAAGCATGGCTATCAGTTTGTTGTCATTGTCATAATAAAAATGGCAAAACTCGTCATCAAGGTCGGTCTGGTAGCCCGACATACGATAGACGGGATTTGTCTTGGCAGCCATTGCTTCTACTTTTTCGTAATGATGTTTACCAACATTCTTGGTTTGGTTTTGCAAGAATTGAGCATTCGCATAAAATGCGAACATACTACAAAATAAAAGAATAACGATTTTTTTCATAAATATATGAGATTACGATTGAACTTTAGGAATTGTCCAGAATTAAGAAAAAGAGGGCATCCTTGTTGGGACACCCTCCTTGAAAGTATCAAATCCTGATTATTTGTTAACCTGGAATTTGGTGCAACCGGTAGCGAAGAAATCGCTGATTTGGTTGGCGGCTGCGATACCGGCATTGATGTTAGCTTCTTCGGTCTGAGCACCCATTTTCTTGGGGGTAGCGAAGTAGCGGCCTTCGAAAGCCTTGAATTCAGCGTCAGCCTCAGGCATAACGTCGCAGATGTATTTGAGGTCGGTACGCTCAGCCATCAATTTGAGCAGTTCGGGTTCATTGATGACCTCTTTGCGGGCACTGTTCACGAGGATACCTCCCTTGTGCATCTTGTTTACGAGAGCGTAGTTGATGCTCTGCTTGGTCTCAGCGGTAGCGGGGATGTGCAGGGAAACAACGTCGCAGGTCTCGAAGAGAGCCTCTTGGTTGGCAACAGCGGTAGCCATACCGGAAGCGTTGATCTGGTCAGCGGTGAGGAAAGCATCGTAAGCATAAACTTCCATTCCGAAGCCCTTGGCGATGCGAGCCACATTGCGTCCAACGTTACCAAAAGCGAGGATACCAAGTTTCTTGCCCATAAGTTCGGAGCCAGACTTTCCATTGTAGAAATTGCGAACTGCGAAAACGAGCATACCCATAACGAGCTCAGCAACAGCGTTGGAGTTCTGACCAGGGGTGTTCATGGCAACGATGCCACGAGCGGTGCAAGCTTCGAGGTCGAGGTTGTCGAAACCAGCGCCAGCGCGAACGACAATCTTGAGGTTCTTAGCGTGGTCGATAACTTCCTTGGTAACTTTGTCGGAACGAACGATCAAAGCGTCAGCGTCAGCGACAGCTGCGTAGAAATCGTTAACGTCGGTATATTTTTCGAGAAGAGCCAAAGTGTGGCCGTTTTTCTCAACAACTTCGCGGATGCCGTCAACAGCAACTTTTGCGAAAGGTTTTTCGGTAGCAATGAGAATCTTCATTTTTTTGTGATCTGTGAACTGTGAACAGTGAACTGACAAATGCATCGGGTCCACATGGCACGTTCTATTATTCAATACTTTTATTAATTTCTTCAAAAATGTGTCTTTTAAATCCTGACAATAATTTGCGCACTACTTTGATTTGGGCTTCAATAGTTGAAAGGTCTTCAACAAATCCAAGCATATCTGCGATATACAACTGCGTCTCCAACTCTGACAACGAGCCCGAAGCTATAGTACAAAAATGATATAATTCCTTGTTCGTACCTCGCCCGCAGCCTTCAGCAATATTGGATGGAATTGAAACTGCAGATCGTCTCATCTGTGAGGAAAGAGCAAATTCTTCATTCTTGGGGAACAATGACACTAATTCATAAATCATTCCAACCAAGGACACACTCTCTTTCCAAACATTCAAATCCTGGTGCTGCATCAGGTTCAAAAGAAGGTGAACAGTGACTGCTCGTCTGTATTGTCAGATCACAGTTCACTGTTCACTATTCACACATTACTTGTTAGCTTTTTCGAAGTCCTGCATGCACTGTACGAGAGCTTCAACAGCCTCGATGGTGCAAGCGTTGTACAAGCTGGCGCGGAAACCACCAACAGAGCGGTGACCCTTGATACCAACCATACCACGCTCCTTAGCAAATGCCATGAAAGCATCCTGCAAGTTCTCGCGACCTTCAGCCATTACCCAGCAATGGTTCATGATAGAACGGTCTTCCTTGCATTCAACAGTACCACGGAACAAGCTGTTACGATCGATTTCTTCGTAAAGCATAGCGGATTTCTTCATGTTGATCTTGTTCATTTCAGCAACACCGCCGATGGTTTCCTTAACCCACTTCAAGGTCTCGTGCATAACGAAGATGGGGAGTACTGGAGGAGTGTTGAACATAGAGATGTTCTTCTTCTCTTCAGGAGCGCCGTTGGTAGCGTGGGTACGATAGTCAACCATAGTGGGCAGAGGATTCATGTACTGACGGTCGGTGATTTTGCCGAGGATGTCTCTGCGAACGATAGCGAAGGTAACACCAGCAGGACCTACGTTCTTCTGGGCACCACCGTAGATCATACCATACTTGGTGATGTCAACGGGACGGCTCATGATGTCAGAGCTCATATCAGCAACGAGCATAACGTTGTTGATTTCGTTGGCTGCGAAGTCCTTGCGGATTTCAGTACCGTAGATGGTGTTGTTGGTAGTGATGTGGAAATAGTCAGCGTCAGCGGGAACAGTCCAACCCTTGGGGATGTAGCTGTAGGTCTTGTCTTCGCTGGAAGCAACGATAACGGTCTCGCCGAAGTTCTTAGCCTCTTTAGCGGCTTTCTTTGCCCAAACACCAGTCTGGAGGTAAGCAGCCTTCTTGTTCAAGAGGTTTGCGGGAACAGTCATAAACTGAGTGCTAGCACCACCACCGAGGAAAAGGATTTCGTAGTTCTCGGGGATGTTGAGAAGGTCACGCCAGAGCTGACGGGTTTCTTCCATGGTACGCTCCCAACCTGGGGTACGATGAGAGATTCCATCAAACCGATACCGGTGTTGTCAAAATTGCGAATCGCGTTGATCGTCGATTCAACTGCTTCTTTCGGCAGTACGCAGGGACCTGCGTTAAAGTTAT